>NZ_KV788191.1:0-16469 GCF_001807205.1 Corynebacterium sp. HMSC05D03
ATGTAAGAGAAAGATCTTCCAAGAATCTTTAACCGGCTATGGCGTGACTCCTGGAGCTCAGGCAGCAGAGTAGACCTTCTTTCGTAGACGACCGGTCCTCTATCTAGATAGCGCAAGGGGGACTGCGTCTCTTTCTAATATTGCCTTCACGGCATCTATGTATCTACTGTGTACAGCCAGTATAAGTAGCCGCTCGGCCCTGGACGCGCCGACATAGAGGACTCTTCTTGCCTCTGAACTTTGGTCTTCACTCCAGTCACGGATCGTGTCCCCGGTCCAATTATCTCCTGGAATTATCAGTACGACCGAGTCTGTCTCCAATCCTTTAAAACCGTGAATTGTTGAATGCTCATACTGGTTCTCGGCTGTCGGTACCCCGTCCCAGATCCAGACATTGGCTAAAGGTGTCTTGGTGCGGTCGCGGTCGAGAGCGACTCCAAACTTGTCCGCTACTTGGACAACTTTCTCTCTGAAGTCGCCGCGAGACAGCCCCGTTGGATCTCCTGCTGCCACTGCAAACCTCAGGCATAACTCGCGGTATGCACTCTTAGTCAGCCCAAGACTCTCGAGATACCTCTCTTCACTAGCCTTAGCTAGGCCTCTATCTGGGTGCAACCTCTGCAGCGACAGACCGATATCAATAAGTGCTCGGGTCCGCTGCGCCGACGTCGAGGAGGGGTAAAGGAGTTCGTTACAAGACCCTGCAAGAACTGCAACCTTGTTGGCAGACGTCTTTTTCTTTGCTCGGCCTCCTGCTGCAAGGGCTGCGTTATCTCCTTTGTGAGCTAGAAATACCGGCTGAGATAGTTCCTGGTACTGGTCCATTACTGCCTTGACTGAGGGACCAATATCCGAAGTCTCTCTATAGCCGACAAGATGTACTGGGATCTCACAGCTGGATGCTCTACCCCCAGCAGTGTCTGTACTCGTGCCCTCGCGCAGACTGTCCACGATCTTGCAGATAGCGGGCGAACTGCGGAAGTTCGTGTTAATTCGCGGCTGGCGGTCTCTCGAATCGACAAAATTGCGTACTTCAGCAACCGACGTGCCTCGAAACTCGTAGATAGATTGGTCAATGTCCCCAACCGTGATCAAACGGATGCCGGATTCCTGAAGTGTCCGTAGGACGAGAAGGTCAACAGTATTACAGTCCTGGACTTCATCGACAATAACCTCCTCGAATCGAGTAGCCAACAGCTCGACGATTCCGTACCTGTTCTCTTCAATCTCAATTCTCGCCAGAAGTCTCGAAGTGTCAGCGTCGAGATGTCCCGCCTTGGTCAGTTCTTTCCATTTAGCATGCGCGGCAGACTCCAATACCCGGATGGGGTAATGTTTATACTTCCACCTGTATTTGTCCAGCAGGGTCGCCCGGTCATTATGACAAATGAAGTCATCCAGCGGTGCTGGCGCCTGTCCCTTTATCGTCACGACTGCTGAATCAAGACTGCTCCAGGAATCCCAGAATGTAGGAGTCTTGCAGAACCTCGCCTTATAGAATGGTGCCGCGAAAAACCTATTGATAAAGCTGTCAATCGTTCCGACGAAGTTCGGCGCTTGGAGTAGTTCTGGTTTGTGCGAGCACCTCCTCTGGGCTTCTTCCGCAGCGGCGTTGGTAAAGGTAATCAAGGCGACGCCGCGCCGCGAGTTCTCTGTATCCGCACGTGTTGCAAACCGCTCGACGATGGTCTGTGTCTTCCCAGCGCCCGGGCAGGCCTCAAAGAAGCCGCCAGACTCCGACTCGATGAGCGCCCGCTGGGCCGGTGTGAATTCAAAAGTCATTTCTCACCTCTAGTCCTCGGCTGCTGCCTCAATCGCTGCTCGAAGTTGATCCGGGCACGCAAAGGTCACATCTGGCTCGGATATAGCAATTGCGACGTCGTGAGCAAACTGACCCTTGCTGATACACAGATTCTCCGCATCCTTTTTGACCTGGAGTCTCCGGTACATCTCCCGCGCCGGCGCAGGTGCATTCTCGATAGCCTCCCACTTCTTAACAGAGCGGGGATGCTGCTTCAAGAACGCCCCCTTAAGGATGTTGTTGTTGGCATCCGAGCTGGTCAGCAAGCTTGCCTCTAGTGTGTACTTTGATGTCTCCACACTCAACACATTGTCAGCTCGTAAGTTGAGAGCGATATCCTCGAGGTCTTCAGTTCTATTGATGCTCTTGGCTTCCAGATCTTCGAGAGGTGGGTCTTCGTCCGTAAGTGCGATCACCTTGTCAGCGAGCCGCAAACCCCCACCAAAGTCATACAGAAGCAGCGTGAGGTACGGACGGAAATCCACAGAACCGAGGTTGACGATAGGTGTGGCATTGAAACGACGGAGTTGTTTCGCCTGTTCGGGATCGCTTCGGTCGAACACACAGTGCCGTGCAAGTGCTGGTAATAGAACTGCCTCAGAGATTCCCTCGACCAGGATGACCCGCTGAGTAAACAGCAGATCAGATCGAGTTACATCCAAGTACTGGTCGATTTTCCTTCGGTCGTTCTCATCGTCGAACTCGACCTGTTTAAGAGCTAGCGCTGCCGTATTACTACGGCCCTCGCGCTTGGTCGATCGGATGACTACGGTTCTTTCTAGTCCAACCGAGCTGGCCAGGTTCGGAGAATGTGTCGTCGCGATAACCTGGATCCGACCAGCGGGCTGCCCCTCTTCTGGCTGGGAGACAGAATTCTCAGCTTGCTCGAGGAGGAAGTCGAGCAAGACACCTTGGAGTTGCGGATGCAAGTGCGCTTCTGGCTCTTCGACCAATAGCAGAGTGAGCTCGGACTGGTTAGCCTCCTGTAGCTCAAGCAAGACTGTCGACATAAACAGGAGATTAGCGTACCCCAATCCGGATGATGCAAGGTCAGTTGCATCTATCCCATGCTCTGCCATCTTCAGGCGGAGACCTCGCGCAAGATGCTCGAGCGAGGGCTGTTCAAAACCAAGCGCCACCTGTTGTCCACGCACCGCATCGGTTAGCGAGGATAGATGCCCCTGAATCTTGTCGCTAACTCCCTGGACCGCACTACTTTCGGATAGCTTCTCAGTAGCGGCATGAGCCTCGTTCAGGAAAGCTTCCCTATCATCCTTGTCGAGCAGGTAGCGCAAGATCGTCCCCAAACGGCGACCGTTGGCGGAGTCCAGCTCCCGCTTCGCATCGCGTAGCGGCTCCAGGTAAACGTGGTTGATCTTCGACCGCACCTCAGCTTCTGGATCCGGAGAGGCAACTGGCCCTGCCAAGCGCTCGGTTCGACCGCGCGGGTACTGATCAGTTGGCGGAAAATAGCGGACATGGTGGTGAATTTTCTTAGCGTTGAGATCCAACGCACCGATGAATAATGCCTGCTGGAAGCTGTCTCCGTCCGCGAAAACAAGCTCAATATCTGGGTTAGTGTCGGCCCCGATCGACGGGTCATCAATCTCGAAATACCTCGTCCGTCGTCCACTCAATGGAGTCGTTGCTAGGCGAAGGGCATCAATGATGTTGGATTTGCCCGCATTGTTCTCTCCGACCAGAAGAGTCAGATCAGGGCTAAGCGCTACTTCCGTGTCCTCGCATGATCTGAATCCCTTGATCCGTACGCTCTCCAGCCACATTGCCGCGGCGGCGTCGCTTTCAATAGTCAAAGCTCTCACTCCAGTCTTCTGCCGCCAGAGGGGCATCATTTAGATCATCTCGCCGAGCAGTCCAGTCTGGCAAGTGCTGATCCATCACCGCTACAAACCTAGAGTTGTGGCTTCTCTCGATCAGATGCGCCAGCTCATGAACCACCAGGTACTCCAGACTCCGAGGATTCTTCTTTGCTAGCTCCGGGTTGAACCAGATGTTACGGCTATCAGGATTGCACGACCCCCACTTGGTCTTCATCCGCTTGACCGTAATCTGGTTAGCTTTCACCCCCATGGCAGCCTCCCACTTCTCAAGCAGAGGCGGGAGTGCGGCCTTGAGCTCCCGTCGGTACCAGCGGTCGAGAATGCCGAATCGATCATCACGAGTCGACCCTTCCGGGGAGTAGAGCCACAGAGTATCGCCGGCCAATACCACCTTGGGATTTCCACTGTGTTTTGAGACGTCGAGGCGGTAGCGCTTCCCCCAGGCGTAATGGCTCTCTCCGGAAACCATCTGCCGCTCCTTCTGGCGCTTTGCCTTCTGCAGTCGCTCCCGCTCACGCCGGATCCACGGCAGTCGCTGGATAATAGCCCGACGGATAGTGTCCTCGTCCAGGCGGGCGGGCGCAGCCACGCGCACGCGACCCATCGGTGGATACACCGACAGGTGCATATTCTTGATGTCCTTGTAGACCAGCTCTACATCAAGACCGGAGACGGTGAGGTAAGCACTAGCGGAATTCATCATGCATCACCAAGAGCTCAAGCAGCTTCTTCATCTCATCAGGTTGCAAAAGTCCAGGGAAATTGAGAGCGACGGTACGCATTAGCGACTTCTGCTTCGTCTTATCGCCAGCCCAGCCGTGCTCCTTATTGCGCTGGATTATGCCGTACACCCGCTCAAAGTCGACCTCGATATCCTCCGGCCAGGCGAAGTCAATCAGGGCACGGCGCGCAGACGTGCCAGCCCATTCTGGGTACTTCTGATCCGACTCTCCCCGAGCAATCCGCTGGGTAAGCTCAACCAGCTTCAGCAGGTACTCCTCATAGTCGATAACAGCCTCACGCCGCTGCTCGATCAAGGCATCCAGGAGCGTTGACATCGACTCGTAGTACTTCGGGTTCATCGCCTGTTCGTCAACGATGGTCTTGCGAACGTTGTTGACGATGGTCTCGGCAGCAGCCTCTGGATCCTTCCGGATATTCTCCGGTAGCTTGTCGATAACTCCGACCCCATGCTCGACGATGAGATGGATGAGACCCTGGTCAAAGGTCGCCAGGTTCCGGGATGCATCCGCCTGAATGTAGGTGTCGAGAAGCGCGCGCATGCCGGCCTCGAACTGCTTGAGGTCAACATTCTCGCCAGCACCGAGCTTCACTTCGTCGCGGACATCGACGAAGTGCTTGACCTCGGACCTTATGAAAGCAGCTTCACTCTCCGAGTATCCAGCCTCACTCATCCGGTTGGCCAGGTTCGCATAGGCACGGACCAGACTGGCCACGCCCTTGTAGAGATCCACTCGCCTCGGTTCGTTGGCCTTGAGCTGCTCTGCGTTGCCACTTTCCCTCGCGCAGAAATAATGCTGGTACTGCAGCGTGCCCTTCGGCGGAGCCACCGGCTCACACAAGGCTCGTACCATCTCAAGAGCCTCGTCCAGGTCCTGGCGCTCTTGCTCAATACGGTCCTTGAGCAGACCTTCCACGTCTTCTTCGTCGTAGTCAGCAAAGGCTTCGGAGGTGTAGTCAGAAACCGCATCCTCCAGGGATTTGAACAGGTCGCGGTAGTCGACGATGTAGCCATACTCCTTATCGTCACCGTCAAGCCGGTTCACGCGACAAATTGCCTGGAATAGGCCGTGGTCCTGCATGTTCTTATCGATGTAGAGATAAGTTGCACTCGGAGCATCAAACCCAGTCAGGAGCTTGTCGACCACGATCAGCAGCCGCATCTGACCAGGATGCTTGATGAACTTCTCCTTGACGCTCTTCTCGAACTCGTCAATCCGCTTGACGGCATCATCAGCGTTGGTCTGAAAGTAGTCCGCAAGCATCCGACGGTAGATGTCGTACTTGACGATCTCCTCATTCTTGCCAGCCCCGGAGTCTTCCTTCGAGATCTGGGAAGCGTTCGGCTCATAGCTCGTGATGATGGCAACCTTGCCAGCCAGTTCGCTATGGCTGAAGATGTCGTAGAATTTGCAGGCTTGGTAGACGCTTGAGCACACCAGCATGGCGTTGCCTCGGCCATCCATCAGGCGGGGCATTCTGGCCATATCCATCAGGATGTCTGCGGCGATCTGCCGAGCTCGCGGCTCTGCGGACTCGACTGCCTTGATCGTCGCCCAGCGCTTCTTCAGCTGGTGTTTTGTCAGGTCGGTCATGCCCTGAGTGTGAATCGTGAACCACTCATCCACCCGTTCTGAGCTCATGAGGCGTTGCTCGATATCTCGCGCCTCATAACGCAGATCCAGCACCACGCCGTCATCAACGGCCTCATCGAACTTGTAGGTGTGGATGTACGAGCCGAAGGTCTCGATGCTCTTGGCCTTGTCCTTCTTGAGAAGCGGAGTGCCAGTAAAGCCAATGAACATCGCGTTTGGCAGCAACTCCTTCATCGCCTTATGGAGTTTGCCGCTCTGGGTGCGGTGAGCTTCATCGACAAAGACGAAGATATTGCCCTTGGGGTTGAACCCTTGAAGGAGAGGTTTCTTGAGCTGACGCACGAAGTCTTCGGTGTCGCCCTGGTCCTTCTCGTCATCACCCCGGAACTTATGCACCAGTGAGCACATCAGCCACGGCTTGTTCCGGTCCAGCATGCCGATCATGTCTGCTCCAGACGTCGATCGCTCGATGGTCTCATCGACACCGGCAAAGACCTTCTCAATCTGCTCATCAAGCTCAGTCCGGTCGGTGATCACCAAGACACGCGCTTCGCGCTGGTTCTCTCGGATCCACTTCGCCAGCCACACCATCGTCAAGCTCTTGCCTGACCCCTGAGTGTGCCAAATAATACCACCCTCGCGACGAGCAATACGCTCCTGAGCAGCCTTAACACCGAAGTATTGGTTATGTCGGGCTGTCTTCTTCACACCAGAGTCGAAGACGATGAAATCATGAATCAGCTCGAGGAAGCGCTGTTTGCTGGCCATCTGGAGCAACCCACGGTCGAGATGGTTCTCAACCTCGCTTGGTTCTTTCCACTCCAGCCAATACTTCTCCGGAGTCTCAATCACTCCGTAACGTAGGCCCTCAACATCATTACCGGCAAAAAGCAGCTGGACAGTGGTGAAGAAGGGTCGAACGAAGTCTGCCTTCTGGTTGCCGAGGTGCTGGCGGATACCATCCCCAACGCTGACCTTGGAACGCTTGAGTTCGATGACGCCGAGAGCGATGCCATTGACGTAGAGCACGACATCTGGACGCTTGGTGTTCTTGCCCTTGATCGACACCTCTTCGGCCACCACGAAGTGGTTAGCTTCCGAATTGTCCCAGTCGATAAGCCAGATCGTCTCGAAGTTTTCCGAGGCGTTGCGTTTTACCTTCACGCCGTAGCGAAGCAGGCTGTAGACATTGCGGTTGGCCTCGTAAAGCGAACCGCCAGCCGGCAGCGAAGCAACCTTATGAAGCTGCTCGATGGCACGCCGAACCAAGTCCTCTTCATAGCCACGTGCCAGCAGATTCTGGCGCAACAGCTCTTCCTCAACGTTGGAGTTAGCCCGGTCCTTCCAATCCCCGACATATTCGTAGCCCAGCTGGCTGGACAGGATGCCTACGACGTGATCCTGCGTGACACGCTCACGCTGCCCGACCAGACTCATGACGCTACCTCCTCGACAGGCAGACGAGTACGACCAGTAAGAAGTTCCTGCATCATGCCTTGCTTGATGCTGCGAGCGGACTCGAGGCGACGCTTAAGGGCAGCGATTTCCTGGTCGGCATCCTGCAGGATCTGGGCAATAGCTTCCTGCTCTTCTACTGGCGGCAGAGGAATGGATAAATCTTCCACATCTCGATGCGAGAGATGCTTGACCGTAGTAGCACCGGTTGAGTTCTGCATTTCTAAAAGCGGCTTTTCCAAAGCATAAGATAGATACGCGCCATTTACGTGGCGTGAGAGTATCAACCGACCCACTCGTTGGTTAAGAAGCGCAGGACCACCTCTCCAAATGATTGGTTCAAAATCACCATCCATTCCCACGAGAATGTCACCGTCCCCAAGGATGAAATCTTCTGAGAACACTCCGGAAAAAAATATAACGGAATCATTTGAGCGGAGATCCCTGTTCCGGACAAGCCTCATTCCTGAAGCAGATTTGGAGAATCCTGAAGATGGAAAAGGATATCCGACTTGAAACTTAAGTACCGTACCAAGTCTGGTTCTGTCCCAGGACCTCGTAAATCCATCTAGCCTAGTCGCCCCACTAAGAAGTTGCTGTATCATACCCTGCTTCATTGCCTGCTTCTTCGAGATGAGGCGCTCGAGAGAGGAAATGAGGTCGTCTTTCTCCCAAAGAGCACTTGAGATCGCCTTTTGCTCGGCTAGATCTGCAGGTATTCTGACAGGCAATCCCCTCACAATGTCTGAGTTAATGTTCATTTGAGAACCCGACTGGCCGGCTTCCTTTAAACGACCCTCAGCAGCCTTGAGAAGATAGAGCATAAATTTCTGATCGGCCTTAACTGAAGTTAAGGCAACAAAACCGTCATGAATACATGCTGGAATCCGTGTTATAACTGGGATTCCAACAGATGCAGCAATGCTCAGAATCAGAGTTCCTGATTCTAGAAAACGGCTTCGCAGTATCCCATCTTCGGAAAGGCGTTGAGACGTCACCTTGAGCTCCCGACCATTTGACCTGTTTACGTCTGCAATTCGAACCCACCCAACTTTTCCAGCGTCATCAAACCAGCGATCCGAAGCGATCGGGCGAGGAGACGCGCCTCGTGTGACTACTGCTAGTTCGCCGATCGTGGTATCTACCCAGTCACTGGTCATTTCCAGAATCCCATCTTCGCGAGACCCTCATTGACTTTTGACTGAAGTCCCTGTGATTCTTGCTGAAGTTCGTCCAGTGTCGAGCTGTAACGCTGCCCCAGTACCTCCAGTCGATTAGTCAGCTGTTGAGTGGCAAGGAATCCAACCAGTCGGATCTTCGTATGTACTGTGACTTCCCACTTTCTCTCGATAATCAGCCCGCAAATAGTCGACTTTTCCAACTTCGAGTAGGTAGCCAAAGTCTTCAAGTTGAGGTCTAGATTGGCATCCTTCACAGCCTTCTTTGCCGCTGTCTCAGCAGCAAACAGTTTTACGGCATGATTGAGCGCGGCAATCTCCTCCGCCTCTGCCCCCTCAGCCTTAGCTTCCTTGAGGCGCTTTCTCGCATCACCAACCTTGACCCCGCCATCGTCATTGACGGCCTCCCAGAGCAGACCTTCTTCGACCGCGTGCTCCTCGATATACTCCAGGAGCTCCTGGCTAATGCGCTCCTGTTCTGCAGTGAGACGATCAAGCTCGGCCTTCTTTTCAGCGAAATAACGATCGATGATTAGTGCCGGCGGGATCAGGTCAGTTACCCAACGCTGGGCCTTGACACCCGTGCCGAAGACCAGGTCAGCGGCCTCGTACTTCGGCTTCTTCTTGTTGTCATAGCCAGTGATCCGAGCTTCACGCGGTTGAGCAGCATCAACCCAGCCGGACCCGACGATGAGTGTGACGTCATCGTGCATGGTGTCATTCCAGTAGCTCATCAGCTGCTCGTATACGCTGTATTCGCTGATCAGCGGACGACCCCGGAACTTCTCCAGCAAGTCATCACCAAGATCCTCAATCAGCTGCTGCGGCCTGGTCTGCGAGTCAATCGCCTCCAGTTGAGATCGGTGAGAACCCCACCAATCCTCAACAGCCTTGGAAACAGTCGAGGTAAAAGCCTTAGCGTCCTCTGATTCCTCAATCACCTTGGCTACCTGCTCGGGCTCTACGGTGAGCTCGGAGTATCCCTCCCGCAGAGGCCGGAACAGCTCACCGCGCAGTTTCGGGAAAGCATCCCAGTATTCACCCAGGGTATCGAGATCTCGGTTCGGGATACCACCCTTGAGATGGGCTTCTAGGTCCTGGATGTCTTCCGGTTCAGAGGTGTCGATGTAGCGCGGGATGTTGAGGTTGTAGTTGTTCTTCGCATCAGAGATCTCAGAGAGCGGCACCATTCGGGCGTAGTGCTCAATTTCCTCGCCAGCAAGGTAGGTGTCGATTACCTTGCGCATATCCCGAGGACGCAGACGGTTCTTCGGCCCGTCCTTCTCAAAGCCTTTGGAGGCATCGATCATGAAGATGCCCGTCCGGTTTGCCGCGTCCTTCTTGTCGATGACGATGATGCAGGCCGGAATTCCCGTACCGTAGAAGAGGTTGGCCGGCAGTCCGATGATCGCCTTGATCAGGCCGCGCCGGATCAGCTCTTCACGGATCGCGGCTTCAGTGTTGCCACGGAAGAGCACTCCGTGGGGAAGAATCACCGCTCCCCGACCATCAGACTTGAGCGACTTCACCATGTGGAGTAAGAAGGCATAGTCGCCGTTCTTCTCCGGCGGCTCAGCGAAACCCTCGAACCGGTCATATTCCTTGTCGAAGCCGTTCTTCCAAGTCTTTACGGAGAACGGTGGGTTGGCCACGAAGTAGTCAAAGGTCTGCAACTGCTCGCCCTTGAGAAACTTCGGATCAGAGAGCGTATCTCCCTGGCGAATGTCGTGCGTCTCGTTGCCGTGAAGGATCATATTCATCCGAGATAGTGCCCAGGTGGCGTTGTCCTTCTCCTGGCCATAGATCGACAAGCCGTTGGGAGCAGAGTCAGCAACCTTGATCAAGAGTGATCCAGACCCACAAGTCGGGTCATAAACGGTGGTAGAGCGGGGAGCATCCTTCGGGATCTCCAGCACTTGGGCCATAATTCTGGAAACCTCAGCCGGGGTGTAGAACTGCCCCTTGCTCTTGCCGGACTCCGTCGCAAAATGCCGCATCAGGTACTCATACGCATCCCCGAGCAGGTCGTCACCTTCAGCGCGGGAACCGGTGAAGTCGATGTCCTGGAAGATGCTGATGAGGTTCGTTAGGCGATCCTGCATCGCCTTACCTTCACCTAGCTTGTTCGGGTCATCGAAGTCGGCGTTGTTGATCACACCCTGCAGGTCGTTTTCCTCAGCCAAGCGACGGATGGCGATGTTCATCTTCTCGCCGATATCGGGAGCACCCTTGAGTGCTACCAGGTCATCGAAAGATCCACCTTCGGGAACCTCGATCAGACTGTAGGGGTCGCTTTTGGCCTTATCCGAGACATACTTCACGAACAGGAGCGTCAGGACGTAGTCCTTGTACTGGCTGGCATCCATGCCGCCGCGCAGCTCATCGGCACTCTTCCAGAGGGAGCTGTAAAGATCAGACTTCTTGAGAGCCACTACCACGTCACCACCTTCGACGACTCGGCGTTAATTGATGCTTGTTGGACTCTCAGGCTCATCTTGCGGTTTTCTCCTCCACGCTGGGTGGTCTAAATCTTGTTAGGTAGTTGACTCTACTGATCGCCACCGACATGGTTGCCGGGAACTGCCCTCGTCAGGTGTGAAGTGGCGGACTGTAGCTTCAGCCCTGGGTTGGTCGTCAATGTTTTGATTATACCTCCGAACTGGGGTTTTGTTAACTATGTCCACGAGTCCACACACCTCTCGGAGAGGTCGCCATGTTCGAACACGCAAGCGGTGGAACTTCGTCCACTCCAGGGGGGCGACCCTGCCTGGTAATGCTTCGTAGCGTCGTGCTCATGAGCGCCTCCGAGAGCCGCAACCCAGGCCTGGACGGCTACGTTGACTGGATCGTCTTCGACCGAGACTGGAATTCCTTTTCCGAGCCGTGTGAAACTGAGGAGGAGGCCCAGTGGGTCTCCCAACATACGGGCGGCGAGCCGATCTACAGGCGAGAGTGGAAAAGGTACTTTAAGCTGTGACAATAGCTACACTGTAGCGATTTCAGCTCGCCAGGAAGCGCTTCCCAAATAAGAACATGTGAACGATGAACAACTAAATCGCAAAGCGAGTACCTTAGAATGAGCAACTCAGTCGCCACGATGAAGTCATCGATGAGCACAAGGGCCGTCTCGCCAGGCTTGAACAAGTATCGGCGCAGCACTACAAGCGAGATCTACGCTCTCCAACCTGGAGCTCCGAGCTGCTCGCTTCCAGGTCAGAGCCGCTTCGTCAGCTGGAGTAAGTACTGCCATTCCGAGCCTGCGTCCTGCGTCCGCTTCGCCTGGCGAGCTTTTAGAATTTCATGCACGTTTAGCCCGTATTTGTATGCCAGTGCAGAAAGTCCTCCAGTAGCCAGGTCTGCCAACGCAGTCCCAGCCAACCCCATCGTTAGGGCTCCGACCCCCTCCTGAATCGTGGGGACATCAAGGAATCGAGCCAGGGCTTCACTTGAAACTTCCCAGGTAGCAGCAGCCTTAGTCTGAGCCGCTGCCTTGGCCATCTCCGCCACAGTAGGGTGAACTTCGTCGCGCCAGTAGACATTCACTTCTGGCAGGAAGTCTGCTTCAAGTGGAGATGATGCAATCTTGTCCTGGACGTGCCGCACTCCCCTAAAGTACCGGCCACGAAGATCTGTAAGTTCGGATCTAGCTTCAAGAATATTCTCCATGGAAGCATCGGGAAAACCGGTAAGTGCTCGATAAATCTTGAGCAGACCCCGGCACGGGCAGAGTTGGTCAGAGCGACGTCCGACGGGGAGGCTTCACCATTTTGGGTAAGTTCTTCAGCCAACAGGCGAATGTGATCATCGAGGAGTAGGTGCGATCTCGGGTTCTGTAGGAGTCTGGTAAGTAGGGCTGTGAAATACGCTGAGTCCAAGTCACTGGTCGTCTCATCCAAGAATAGGCTAGAAGAGCTAAAGGTCAGCGCGCCACTGTCCAGGGCTTGGTCAATATCGTCTCCGCCATAGTTACGCCAAGAGTCCTCATACTGCCGGCGCATCCGACTGGCTATCGAGTCGTACCCCGAACCAAGATACTGATCGTGAACCTTTTGAGCTTCGCGAAGTTCGGGACTATTCCGTCGCTGTGCGCGGGAATACTGCTTCTGAAAAGCTGCCAACTCGCGTGACACCCGCAAGACTTCACTTATCTCACGCTGACTTCGTCCTACTAGGTCAGCTCCCTTTTCCCCCGAATGCATCTCAAGCAGTGCTATGACCCCGTCAGTCCCCGACCGAGAGAGATCAACGAGTTTTCAGGTGCAACAGTGCCGGAGACACGAGCTCGACCTGCCCCGCATAAAGCAAGGCTGAGCGGACCTAGCGGACTTCTTCCGCGACTCTCCGTTGTCCCGCCAGGGGTGAGAAATCGAGCGCTGTAGCATCCCCCAGAGCTACGACCACTATCGTTGGCAGGTCCGCTTCACTCGACAACCGCTTAAGGTCTTTGCTCTGGTCTTTCGACTTCTTCTTGGCCATAAGCTGATCGTAGCCGGGTACTGCTGGAGTATCGCTTCTGTCTGACGAAATTTTAGAACACTCGTTCCCAAACGTACTAACTCAAATTGACGCAGTAATCAGGGGTGGTCCGGTTATGCAGATAGATTGCCGTAATCGATCCTCCAGGTAGGAGTCTTGGCCGATACTGAAGTTGTGGCAAAGAAGGAGCTCACTGAACGCCAGAAGACAGTCCTGCAGCGGATCAACGACGGGTGCCCTGACACCGACTGGCCAGAAACCTACTACAAGGGCTCAGCCCGCATGATGGCCAGCTACGGCCTCGTGAAGATCAAAGGGCGAGGCAAGGAGTGGCAGGCTCAAATCACGCAGCGAGGCAGGGACGTCCTCGCCGGCGTAGAGGCACTCACCGGCTCGTCTCAGGTGAAGTCTCGAGCTCCACGGCGAGATCTGGCCACAGGTCCAACCGCCACCAGGCCCGCAATCCCAAAGAAGATCGCACCACCCGCTCCCCCGGCTGTAGATACCGAGCAGCTCTTCGACGAGCTGCTGGCGGCAGAGTTCCAAGTCATCACCAGACCCTTGGCTACCGATGACGAAGAAGCCAGATGGAAAGACGCCCTGAGAAGGCTCCGTTCCTCACGCTCTCTCCTCGGCGACACCTGGCGGGTGACCTCCCGAGTCCGAAACGAGGGCAGTTACCGTGCACCACAGAAATTCTTCGACCTCACGCTCGTTCCAGTAGACAAGTGGCTCAGCGATCCAATTTCAGATGAGATTAAACGCTACCACCCAGCCGTAGGCCAGGTCATGAAGTACTCCACCAACACGACTCGTGACCTCCAAAAGCGTACCAAGAGAGCCTTGCACATGCTGTTTCGTGAGGTCGAGGCTCGTGGGTGGGAGTACAAGGAGATCGATGTCATTCCATACTCCGGCCATAAGACATCTCGCGAGCGCGGCTCTCTCAACCCTAGAAATACGGGCTACGGCTTCAACGACGGGCATAGAGACTACTTTGTCTCTGCTACCGAGCGGGTAGACATTGTCCAGCGAGAACCCACCAAGCAAGAACTCGAAGACCTTGAAAGAGATCTACGCTGGTGGCCGGACGCGAGGATCAAGAAGCCCTACGACCACCCGTACACCGGAAACCTCACCATTACGATCGGCAAGTACCAGGCCAAAGACTCAATCACCAGGACTGCCGAAACCTCAATACCGGCGGCTTTCGCCCAAATCACGCTGTCTCGTTGCTGGGTCGAGCATGACCGAGAGTTGAGCCGGCGTGCCAGGGAGCTCTGGGGCAAGAAGGTCGCGATAGCTGAGAAGCGGGCCGATGAAATCATCCGCAGCCGTCAATTCCACGAAGCTCTCCGAGAAAGAGTGGTGAAGTGGGATGAATTCAAGACCATTCCAGCACCTTTAATCGCCGTCATCGACGGCGGGCAAGGAGCTGCCAGTGCCATCAAACAGTGCTGGCCTACCACACTCGTTCAACGCTGCCTGGTGCATACTCAATGAAGCTCATACACGCAGGACACCTATTTACCTTCTTTGCCCCGCCTGAAGGTGTCCCCCAGGATCTAAAAGCCACCACGAACCTGCTGGAAGGTGGCATCAACAAACAGCTCAAAGACTTAGCCGGAAACCATCGTGGCATGTTCGATGAGCATCAGCGCATCACCATGGACTGGTGGCTCTACACCCACACCGAAGACCCTGTAGCGCCACTGGAGTTAGCCAAGCAACAAGACTTCGGACGCCAAGGAGAAAAAGCCGCACGCGCAGCCTGGGCACAAGAAGAACTTAAACGCCGCGGCCACCCAGACGGGCGACCTGCCACATTCGACACCCACATCGACAGCGAATGGAACCCCAGCTTAGGCATAAGAAAAGGCTGGGCCGGACGCTCCTAAATCCACACGAAATGTGGCCTAAACGACAGGATGTGTTGGTGAGGTTGGGTGGTTAGCTGGTCTGGCGTGCTGGTATTAGGATGATTTCACTTATCCGGAGGGATAACCCAGCCTCGGGCCGGAAATACCGCCGGGGAAGTGCCAGTGTGCTAGCTGCCTAGGTTCACGATGAGAGGATGAGTAAGAATCATCCTCGATGCCCTGTCTGTAGCGGGGTATGCATCAAATACGGAACGACAAGTACCGGTCGCCAACGATGGCGATGCCGCACTTGCAAGGCCACTTTCACCCGCACCAATGACGACGCAGTTCAAGCAAAATGGTTTCGCCTTTTCATCTCTTGGCTCATGTCAGGCCACAGCCTGGCAGAGACAGCTAAGACCTGCGGAGTTTCATCACGAACTCTGCAACGCCGGTTCAAAACGTTTTGGCTTATCCAACCTCCCCGAAGCGTTGATAAGCAGCGAATCTACGACCAAATCTTCATCGACGGCACCTACTTCAACACCAAGTGCCTTGTCGTAGCTGCTGACTCCTGCCATGTCATCAACTGGTTCTGGTGCACTAAGGAATCCTCTTGGTCTTACATGCGCCTGCTAGACGAGATAGCCCCACCACAACTGGTGACCTGTGATGGGGATTCCGGAGGACTTAAAGCACTACGCCACTTGTGGCCTGATACTCCAGTTCAACGCTGCATTGTCCACGTCAAACGCAACATTCAACGCGCCACAGGCCTGCACCCCACCTCGCCGATGGGCAAAGCACTGCGACGGCTTTCCTTCGAACTGCTAGCCGTTGACAACCTGGATGAAGCAGCCGAATGGACTGCCAAGCTACACCAATTCGGCACTGTATTTAGCGCCCAGCTCAAAGCCAAAACTTACGTCAAAGACGTCCCTTTCGAGCAGATTCCTAAATCCAAACGCGGCAACAAAAAATGGTGGTACACCCACGATGTTCACCGCGGAATCTACCTACAGCTGAAGAAAATGAGTCAACACGGACACCTCTTTGCCTACCTCACCCAAGCTAAAGAAGGCCAACGCTTAGAGCGCACAACCAACAGTCTGGAAGGCGGAGTGAACTCGCAAATCAAGAAACTGATGCACGCCCACCGAGGACTACGCGACGAGCAACAACGCATCGCCTGTGACTGGTGGCTGTACCTACACACGCAGCTGCCTGGCGACCCCGTAGAAATCGCCAGGCAGCAAAACTGGGGCCAGGACGCACTCGCCAAAGCACAAACCCTAGCCAACCAGGAAACACAAGCCACCAGCGGCCACGAAGACGGCCGACCAGCAACCTACGACAGCGCCATCGACACTGCCTACAACCACTCTATGGGAATACACAAAGGTCACATACGCTAAACCCCAACCCCCACCAACACAATCTGTCGTTTAACTCGACACGCCGGAAAACAACACGTTTTGTCGTTTAGGCCCGAAATGTCCCTTAGTGCGACACGCCGCAAATCC
>NZ_KV788191.1:16489-59873 GCF_001807205.1 Corynebacterium sp. HMSC05D03
CGCCGCAAATCCACACGAAATGTCCCTTAAGCCCTTAAGCCTGGATTTAACCCAAGAAAAAAGAAGCCAGGTCCGAAGACCTGGCTACCTCTGTTAAATCACTAACTCGTATGTGCAAGAACACAATGGTACCCCGTACGGGATTTGAACCCGTGTTACCGGCGTGAGAGGCCGGCGTCCTAGGCCGCTAGACGAACGGGGCTTAGAACTGTGACGACGTACTGTAACGTGCAGTGCCACGTTACATCGCTATCACTGCTGGCCTACCAGGACTCGAACCTAGAATGACGGTACCAGAAACCGTTGTGTTGCCAATTACACCATAGGCCATTATTGCTGTGAACTAGCTCGGGGCTTTAATCCCTCGCTGCTCGCTGCAACGGTTTATTACTATATCCAGCACTAACGATACACACAAATCGCCAGTTCAGAAAGCATTTTCGGGGCGTTAGGAATGAAACCTAACGCCCCGAAATGACAGCCATGTGAGACTACTAAATGGATCTACTCAGCGCTCCACGGCGTGAGAGCACGCGCAGCCTTAAGGCGAGCCAGAGTAGACTCCTTGCCCAGCAACTCCATGGACTCAAACAGCGGCGGGGAGACCTGCTGGCCAGAGATTGCTACACGCAGGGCGCCGTAGGCCTTGCGTGGCTTGAGGCCGAGGTCGTCGATAAGCGCGGCGGAGAGAACCTTCTCAATCTCCTCCGTCTTCCACTCCCCGAGCTCCTCCAGCTTGGCGATGGAAACCTCCAGCGGCTGCACTGCTTCTTCCTTGAGGTTCTTGCGTGCTGCCTTCTCATCCAGTTCCAGATCGGCATCCGGCGTGGTGAGGAAGGACATGAGCCCATAGGCGTCAGACAGCGTCTTGATGCGGGTCTGCACCAGATCCGCAGCGAAAGCGAACTTCTCTTCCGGATAGTCGGCCGGGAAGTCGGTGTACTCAGTCAGGTAGTCGCGCAGGCGCTGCGCAAAGTCTGCTGGCTCCAGCAGACGGATGTGGTCGGCATTAATGGCCTCGAGCTTCTTCTGGTCGAAGCGAGCTGGGTTACCCAACACGTCGTGAACGTCGAAGTTGGCGATGAGCTCGTCAACGGAGAAGATGTCCTGGTCGGCAGACAGGGACCAACCCAAAAGCGACAGGTAGTTGAGCATGCCCTCCGGGATAATGCCGTTGTCGCGGTGGTTGAACAGGTTGGACTGTGGGTCACGCTTGGACAGTTTCTTATTGCCTTCACCCATCACGAAGGGCAGGTGCCCAAACTCGGGAGTCTGCTTGGCAATACCAAGCTCCACGAGCGCCTCATAGAGAGCGAGCTGGCGCGGCGTGGAAGACAGGAGGTCCTCTCCGCGCAGGACGTGAGTAACTCCCATGAGGGCATCGTCGACCGGGTTAACCAGCGTGTAGAGCGGCGCACCGTTCGAGCGCGCCACGACATAGTCCGGCTGGGTCTCCGACTTGAAAGTCATCTCGCCGCGCACCAGGTCATTCCAGGACCAATCCTTGTCCGGCATGCGCAGGCGCCAAACCGGCTTGCGGCCTTCTGCCTCGAAGGCGTCGATCTGCTCTTGAGTGAGGTCGCGGTCGAAATTGTCGTAGCCCAGCTGCGGGTCGCGGCCGGCCGCCTTATGGCGCTCCTGAACCTCTTCGTTGGTGGAGTAGGCCGGATAGACATAGCCGCCATCCTTGAGCTTCTGCAGGACATCTGCGTAGATGTCCATGCGCTGCGACTGACGGTAAGGCTCATCCGGGCCACCGACGTTAACACCTTCATCCCAGCCCAACCCGAGCCAGTTCAGGGAGTCGATGATGGCCTGGTAGGACTCCTCAGAGTCACGGGCAGCATCGGTGTCCTCGATGCGGAAGATGAGCGTACCGCCAGTGTGACGGGCATAGGCCCAGTTGAACAGAGCCGTGCGGACCATGCCCACGTGGGGCGTGCCGGTAGGCGAAGGGCAGAAACGGACGCGGACGTCGGATGTCGGTTTAGTCATGTCCCCCATCGTAGTTCAGCGCCTCCCCACTGCACTGGCCGCCCCACTTGGGGGTAATTGAACCCCGTTTCCACTAAGCGTGAACTGGGCTTTCTGCGCAAGCTTAACGGGACTGAATTCCATTACCTATAGTGAAATTCTCGCCAAAGAACTGAAGAAAGGTCCCAGACTGTGGCTCGAACTCGCTATGTGGCGCTTTTAACCTGCGCCACGCTTCTCTTCTCCCCCGCTACCGCCGTCGCTGGTCCCGACGACGGCAAACACGTAGCCACTCAGACACATATTGATTCTCCCAAGGCTTTCTGGGAGGGCAATGCTCTCAACCTCAAGAGCCATTCTGCACAGTCCAACCACGACCTAGCCGATACCGTCACCTGGGTAGGCAAAGGCTGGAACCAGAACGGCACCAACCAATACCAGTTCACCGTGCCTCAGGACCCTGCGCTCGCTTTTGTGGGAAAGCCGGGTGAAACGTATTACATGGCGCCTGCCAGTGTCCAAGGCAGCCTGGACCCGGTGTGGATGGGCTTCGGCGCCGACACAGAGCTGCCTGTTGACGACTTCCGCGACAACATTGCTTCCCTGGACCTCTTAAGCGTTGACGGACCCGGCGATGTCGAGATGTTTGGCTACTACCCCGGACCCGGCGGACTGCAGCGTTTCTTTGGAACCACCGAGGGCGCTCCACATTCCGCATGGCTGACCAGCGGCACGCATACCCACAACTACACCGTATTTTCTAAACCTGGACGCTATGAGCTCACCTATCAAACGAGCGCGCGGGGCAAGGATGGTTCATTGATTACCTCCCAGCCCACGACCACGTCGATCCAAGTCGGCGGACAGCGGCCCGTTGATGAAAAAACGCCTTCCCTCAAAGAGCGCTTTGACCAGGCCTCCTCCGGCGATGCCAGCCAGAAGGACTACCGCCTGAGCATCACGCCCAAGAAATCCGGGGACAAGGATGGGGATGAGCGCCTTTCCTCCATCGATTTCGCTGGCGGCAGCGACGGCACTCTGACACTGCTGATCGACGGCTACTTCCTCACCGATCTAGCCGTGAAAGATGGCAAGGCACACTTCGATGAATTCTTAGGACCCGAGGCTTCAACAATCCAAGCTGTGTACACCCCGGAGGACGGCAGCCCGCGCTGGGTGAGCGAGGAGCTCGCCTACTCTGCAAACGCAGAGCTTTCCACCACCTCGAAGACGTCTGCGGACTCCTGGACCGAAACCACTAACCCCCGCCAGCTCTTCTCCGGAGAAGAGGTTTCGCTATCTGACACGGGGCTGTCCGCACGCGCTGTTCCGGAGGGCGAAGACGCCACCCGCATCATCCTGGAGGCAGCCGATAAGAACCTGGAAGGCTACGTGCACGGCGGCTTCTTTAGCAAGGGAAGTTCGCTTCCCGACATCGATTTCGACGGCACGATCACCCGCGGCCGCGCGGAATTTGTCGTCGCCGCCGATGCAAACTTCAACGGCAATACCGTGCGCCTCGATATTCTTCCGCACCCGAGCATCACGCAAGAGTCCGGCAGCATCACGCTGACCGACAATTTCGCCTTCGGGCAAAAGTACGAGGGAGCGGGCAAACTCGGCGCTGGGGCTCAGGCTCCTGCGCCAGCCCCGGATAACAGCCCGAAACCGGACGCGGAAGAACACACTGGTACCTGTGCTGACAAGGTGGTGCTTGACCGCGGCCACGTCGACATTGCGGTCACCCGTGAGGGTGATGAGTTCCTCACCCGCTTGAAGGATGAAACGGCCCTCGTGGACAAGAAGGCCGTCGAGCGTCCGCTCGATGACGTGGTCCTCGCGGTGCACGACAACGCCCTGCGCTCCCGCCCCGCCGCGCTTAAGGGCAAGGACTTCGATTACCTAGGCAAGGAAAAATTCTTCCTCCTCCCACAGACCCAGGAGCAGAGCATCATCTGGCCGGGCTATAACACCCAGGCCCTCAACTACAAGGACTATAAAGACGGCAAAGTCACGCTCAACATCAAGCCCGTGGAGATGCCAGAGGGTGCGCAGGTAGGCCTTTTCACTGCCGAAGGCTTGGGCAAGGTTTTCACCCCGCTGATCAATTCCGCCGAGGGTGACTACTCCATCGAGACCACTTTTGCTTCGCACACCCACACCAATTGGGCGTTTACCAAGCCAGGCACGTACAAGCTTGAGGTCACCTATTCGGCCACCACCACAGAGGGCAAGGACATCTCCTCTGCTCCCCAAACGCTCACCGTCGCAGCGGGCGATGCCGCAATCAAAGACTGTGCGAACTCGAAGGACGGAAACGAAGGCGAAGACACCCCGAATCCAGGTGACGAGAAGCCCGGAGATAAACCAGGCGATAAGAAGCCAGACGCTAACCAGCCTGGTGGCCAGAAAGACAAGACATCCTCTATGCCCAAGCTCGAGGGTCTGTGGGGCCTGGTACTCCCAGTTGTCTTGGCCATCATCTTCCAAGGCTTCCTCAACTTCTACAACGATCACCGTGACCAGATTGCGGCGCGGTTCAATGGCCTTCTTCCCCGCTAGAAAGGACACACTGGATTGCACTCCACACCACCCGCTGCTCAGCGCTTGAACTTGCGCCAGAGCAGTGCACTGCAGAAAACCAGCGCCGCCGTGTTCACGTTCACCGTTGCCGTGGCGATGCTTGTGGCCGTCCTTGGCTATCCTGCGCCAGCCCGCGCCGACAGCGAGCTCATCGATTCCGGACATGTCGATGCCTTTTATGTCTCCGCGCCGGGCGGTCAACTGACCTTATCGATGAAGGAGGATGTCACCGGCAGTGGTGTTCTCCGGCCCGGCAACGATGTCATCCTCAAAGTCGCAGAAGAAGCATGGAGCGAGGCGACCGAGCGCATCGACGGCATTGGTATACCCACGTATTACCTCCCCCAAACCCAAGACAGCTCGCTGCTCTGGCCGGGTTGGGATACCCAAGCGGCACAATCTGCTGGCTACAAAGACGTTAACTTCGAATTCGTCGAGGTCACTGGGCCTGGTGACGTCTTTATCTTCGAAACGGCTGGCTTCGGCGATATCCAACCGGTCACCGATGCCGGTGAGCTCGATCTCGTTTCTGGTGACGTCATCAACCAGGCTTACCCGGCGCATCGCCACGTTAACTGGGCTTTTAGTGAACCTGGTATCTACACCATGACTGTCCAAGCGGAATCCAACGGCGATACGAGTAATCAGGTCACCTATACCTGGGATGTCGGTGATGGTGACTCAGCACCCCAGGAGTCCGGGGACGGGGAAACCAGCACCGATCATGGGGATGACGGTACCGAAGACAACCACGAGGCAGAGCTGAGCGACGCCTCCCCTGAGCAACCGGCATCCTCTTCCTCCGGAACACGCCCGGGAGGTGGAAACGCTGGAGGCGGTACCCGCCGTGCGGCATCCGCAGGCGGAACCAGGAACGCGAAGCAACAGGCAAGCAGCAAGGAGCGTAAAGAGCGCGGAGAAAGGAAAGAGCGCAAGCCTTCTCGCCGATCCGCCGAAGCCGCGGACGGGGAGAATGTGGACACCGTCGCTGCGGCCGGCTACTACGACAGCGGGCAAAACCTGCTGCCGTGGGGCATCGGAATCCTCGGCCTGGGCATGCTTGTGCTGGGCCTGGCGCTGGCGCGCCTCGCGCTCATGAAGGGCCGCGACTAATGCCACTGAAGGTTCGCACTCGGACGCAGTACACCGCGCTTCTTTCCGCCATCTTTCTCGGCGCGTCCATGGTGAGTGGCTGCGCGAGCTCCGCCAGCGGAGACGATGGGAAGGTGAAGGTGGTGGCGACGACGCCGATACTGGGGGACGTCGCCAAGCACGTAGCAGGTGAGGATGCCACAGTGACCACGCTGATTCCTGCGGGAAAGGATCCACATACCTTTGAGCCGAGCCTGCGCTCGGTGCGCGATATCGCTAACGCCGACGTATTGCTGTCCAATGGTTTTCTCCTCGAGCCGCAAAGCCTGCTGAAGTCCTTGCGGGAGTCATCGGATGTGCCCGTCACTGAAGTGGCGGACCAAGCATCCACCCACGGCGCGAAGCTCGTCCCCTTGGTAGAAAACGTTGCCCTCGATGCGGTATGGCTAGGATTGCGTGTGCGCAACGCAGCCCCAGGTACCACGAGCGTCGACATGCGTCTGCTCGATGTGGAAGGACCCGGCGATGTCGCGGCCTACGTAGTCTCTACATTCGGTACACCTGAGCCGCTCTTTAACAGCGCCGACGGGATTGACCAGCACAACGATTCCACGACGCTGCCGGCTAATGCTCACACGCACGTCTCGTGGGCTTTCAACACGCCCGGAATTTACCGGCTGAGCTTTGGTGCTACCAACAGCACCCCGCAGGAGTTCACGGTGGCGGTGGGCGTTAGCGCACCTGCGGGAATGCGCGCGCTCGATGCAGGTCACGTGGATATCACCGCGGACATGGCTACAGGAAAACTCGACTTGGAGGATCAAGGCGAGCGTTTTGATCCGAACACCACGGTGCTCAGCATCCCGAATTCCGCTCTCCAACAGATACCGCCGGATCCCTCCTACCGTTTCTTGGGCCGGCCCGGGGATGAGACCTATCTCCTGCCCCAAGCTGTCTTGGGCAAGCACATTCACGGCGAAGTAGACCCACATCTGTGGCATAACGCCGCCAATGTCATCAGCTTTACCGAGGTTATCGCTGAGCAACTTGCGCAAACGGATCCCTCGCACGGCACGGACTACCGTGCTCGCGCACAGGCCTACATCGCACAACTGCGAGCCGTCGATGCAGAGGTTCGTCAGCTCATCTCTGCCATTCCTGAGCACAACCGCCACCTCGTCACACCCCACCACGGATACGCCTACCTGGAGCAAGGCTACGGCATTGATATCGCGGGTTTCGTTAGCCCCAACCCGGCCATCGAGCCCTCGCCGCGCGATGTCATCGCGCTGCGCCGCACCTTGGAAAACCTCCAGCTTCCCGCGGTGTTCGTGGAACCGACCCAACAAGCCAGTGCAGACGTCATTAGGGAGGCCGCCGATTCCCTCGGGGTGGCGGTGTGCCCCATTTACGGTGACACCCTCGATGACGCCGTACCGACGTATCTCGATCTAATGCGTTTCAATGCACACTCACTCAACCGCTGCCTTGGCAGCACAACAAAGGAATCTCATGTCTAATCGCACCATCCGAACTTTCACTATGCCGCTTGCGGCAGCACTGAGCGCCGCAGCGCTGGCCTTCGCGCCCTCCGCCGCCTGGGCCGGGGATCTGGCTCAAGTTGTCAGCTCCGACGAAGAGGTGGCGGCACCAGGAACTGCTGCCGCCATCGATCACGGCCACGTCGACCTAGGCCTGCTGCTTAATGAAGGCCACGCAGAGTTCCTCGCCCGTGACGATTCGGCCGAAACACCCGTGTGGCGTCAACCCGACGATATGGTCTTCCAGGTGGGCGACAACGCCCTGCTAACCCTGCCTGAGGACAAGGCTTTCTCCTTCGTCGGCGCCGAGCCCGGTTCGCAGGTTTGGGTCGTTCCACAAACGGAGCAGGCTGATGTGCCGTGGCTGGGTTGGAATACCCAGGCCCCCTCTCTAGAAGCGAACGTTGAGAGAGGAGTCACTATGGAGTTCCTCGGGCACCAAGGACCAGGTGAATTCTCCCTCTTCTTGCAGAACGGCGGCTTCGAGGAACCACAGTTGCTATGGTCCACCGCCACCGGGAACTCAGAAGGCTTCTGGGTCGACTTGGGCACGCATACCCACGCCAATTGGGTGTTCACTGAGCCCGGCATCCACCAGGTGTGGGTCCGCATGAGCGGCGAAGGCGCGGGTGAAAGCGCCGGCAGCGAGGTAGCCGCCGAGGCTACGTTGACCTTTGCTGTAGGTGATGAAACGGATGTCGCACAAGCTCAGGCAACAGAATGGGATCCGAACGCTGAATCCTCTACCGATCCAAGCTCTACCTCGGCATCCGTGCCGGTATGGATCTGGGCGCTGGCCGGCGTGGGCGTCCTAGTCCTTATCGGTGCCATCATCGCCGTCGTGCGTGCGAAAGGTGGCCAGCGTGACTAGTCCTTTCATTTCAGTCACAGACCTCTCCGTTTCCCTCTCCGGCCGTCGCGTCATCGACGCTGCTAACCTGACTGTTCGCCCCGGCGAGTTCATCGGGCTGCTAGGACCGAACGGGGCGGGCAAAACCACGCTGATGCGTGCGATCTTGGGGCTTATCCCCTTCACCGGGAGCATCGATGTCACCACTTCCCTGGGGTATGTCCCGCAGCGCCACGACGTGGAATGGGACTTCCCCATCAGCGTGTCCAACGCTGTGCTGAGCGGACGCACCGGACTTGTGGGTTGGTTCCGTCGTCCGGGACGTGCTGATAAACAGGCCGCCCGCCGGGCCATCGAGCTCACCAACTTGGAGGAATTCGCACGACGCCCCATCGCGCAGTTGTCCGGTGGCCAACGTCAGCGTGTACTCATCGCCCGGGCCTTAGCCTGCGAGCCTGAGGTGCTGCTTCTCGACGAACCATTTACCGGCCTCGACGCTCCCAACACTGAAGAGCTCCTACTTCTCTTTGACAAACTCACCGCCGATGGCACCAGCGTTGTCATGTCCACGCACAACCTCTCGGAGGCCGCGCATTCCTGCTCGCGGCTCGTGCTGTTTAACCGGGGAATCATCGCGGATGGTCCAGCGGAAACACTGCGCATGACCTCGCAGCCCTGGAGCGACACGTTCGGGGTCTCAGCTTCTTCTCCATTGCTTTCTGCGATTGGGGTGGCAGCATGATCGACATTTCACTCATCGAGTTCTTCCAGGATCTCACCAACCCACACTTGGACTTCCTGGCGCGTGCGGTGGGAATTTCTATCCTCGCTGCCATCGTGTGCGGCGTGGTGGGATGCTATGTCGTGCTGCGCGGCATGTCTTTCATCGGTGATGCTGTTTCCCACGCGGTCTTCCCGGGGCTGGCCATTGCCTTCGTGCTCCAAGGCTCAGTCTTGCTGGGCGGCGCCGTGGCGGGCTGCACCGTCGCGGTGCTCATCGCATGCTTCTCCCAGCGGCGCACGGTGCGCGAGGATTCCGTCATCGGAATCTTCTTTGCCGCCGCCTTCGCCCTCGGCATGGTGATCATCTCCCGAGTAGACGGCTATACAGCCTCGCTCACCAGCTTTCTCTTTGGCTCGCTCACGGGTGTCTCCCGCGCGGACCTCTACACCGCGTTCACCGTCACGGTGCTCATCGTGGCCACGGTTCTTCTCCTTGGCCCCCAGCTCACCGCCACCTGCTTGGACAAGGAAACCGCCCGCGCAATGGGTCTTCCTGTCTTTGCTCTGGACATCGTGCTCTACCTCTGTGTTACGGGCGCAGTGGTTATATCCGTAGGCACCATCGGCAACGTCCTCGTCCTCGCGCTGCTTATCACCCCGGCCGCGACCGCCCGCCTGCTCTGTGACTCGCTGGGCTCGATGATGTTCGCAGCCGCGGCGATCGGCTCCTTGGGTAGCTTCTTCGGAATCTACCTGGCATGGGCCATTGACCTTCCCGCGGGTGCCACCATCGTTCTACTCCTTACCGCCTGTTTCCTCGTGGCCTGGGTGCTCTCCCCTCTCATGCACTCCCGCCGCGCTTCCGCATCCACCTCGACATCACACACCCCAAAGGAGACCTTGTCCGCATGAACATTCTCCCAATGACTCGCATGATCTACCGTCCCCTCGCCTTGACCGCAACCGCTGCTCTAGCGCTCAGCTCCCCGATGCTCATTCACGCTGCACCGCCCGCCCTCGCGGCCGAGCAGGCGAGCGACACTTCCTGTGATGCTGACTCCCTCCACGCCTTCAGCCGCGGACACCAAGACCTCGCTTTGGTTGGTGACTCCGGGGACCTGTCTTTTATAGCCCGCGATGATGAATCCGGTGAGGACTATGCCTCTGGGGAGTTCTACGTAGAAGTAGGCAGCAACGCCGCTTTCGATGAATCAGCGGGCAGCGATATTCCATCGAGTGGTTGGCAAATCCCCCAAACCCAAGATCCGAATATCCCCTGGGTGGGGTTCAACACCAGCTACCTCGACGAGGCCACTGCGGCCGATGCCACTTTATCCTTAACGCTACACAGCGGCCCGGAAGGCGGACGTATGGTGGGCTTCCAGAACTCCGTGGGTGCTGACCCGACCGTGCTCTTTGACTCCGAGAACTCGGATATCACGTGGGACTATCCTGATCATTTCCACAGTCACACCGGGATCATCTTTAGCGAGCCGGGCGCCTATGCTGCCACTTTTACCTTCACCCTCAACGATGGCTCCGAGCACTCTATTGATGTGCCTTTCTTGGTAGGTGGCGCGGACGCCTCTGAGCTTTGCCAGCTGGAGTGGGGCTCAGGCGAAGGTGGCAGCGGTGGATCGGGAAGCCCGAAAAACCGCCCTCAGCAGCTGGCCAAGGACATTAATGACACTTCCAAGTCCATTGCGCAGTTAGATAAGACGATGGACAAGACCTTCAAAGAGGCCGATACCTTCTTCAACGGCGGGAAACCCTCCGATGCGAAGAATGCGAAGGAGGAAAAGAACTCAGAGCGCTCCACACGGGCCAGCGCGCGGAAGGACACGAAACCACAGAAAGAAACAGGGTCGAAAGAGCCAAGCGCTCCCAGCTCTGCGACCGCGCAAGGCCGCAACCCGGCCCCCAACGCTACAGCCCACACTGCACAAGAACCGAGAGATTCGGCACAGCGTGGGTCCTCGCGCAGCACGTCGTCCGCCGACGCCAAGGACTCGACGCGCAGCGCCGCGTCCAACCGCGAAAGGAATGCCAGGAAAGAAGCAGCGGCACAACGCCCGGCATCTGACGCGCCAGAACAGTATGCTGACGGCGGAAACATCCAGGCTACGAGCTATGGAGCCCCGATGGTGGGCTTCTGGGCGGGCTTTCTGGCGGGCATGGGTTCGCTGGCCCTGCTGCTAGGAATTGGGCTTTTCATCGCCGTGCAATTCTTCCGCCCGCGCAAGCGCGACTAGCACTACCGCCATGCGCACAGCCTGTAAGGAGGGGGATCTGGTTTCGGCACTAGCGCAGCAAACAACTAGAGTTATTCCTTATGTGTGAAAACAGACCCTCTACCGCCCCTGACTTCCTCCTGTCCCGCGCGACGGGGTCTGTGCGTACCCAAGGATCAGTGGCCACCTTCAGCGATGTTGACGCTGCCGTAGCTGCTCTGCGTGCCGGCACGGCACCCATGGTTGTCGGCGCGCTGCCCTTCCACAAGGGTGACCCAGCGGCACTGACCGTGCCGCGCAGCATCATCCGCGAGGACGGGCCACTCGAACCACACGCCTATTACCGCAGCGGTACGCTCAACGCGCGGGTGACTGGGTTCGACCCAGAGCCGGAGGAGCACCTGCGCCGCATCGAGGCGGCCATTGCCACGATCGAGGCCTCCAAACTGGATAAGGTGGTGCTTGCACGCGCCGTCGACATCGAGTTCAATGCCCCTGTGGATCCGCTCCTCGTCGCCGCGCGGCTCATTGATTTATCCTCCCACCGCGATGGCTTTATCGCCGACCTCACTCCGGCTGGACGCCCTGGCGCAATGTTCGTCGGATCCTCCCCAGAAGTGCTGGTCAAGAAGCAGGGATCAACGGTTACAGCTTTCCCCCTAGCCGGCTCCGCACCCCGCCAGGCTGATAAGGCACGCGATATCAAAGCGGGCCAAGACCTCCACAACTCGGCAAAGGACCTGCGCGAACACGCCTTCGTGGTGGACCATATCCGCCGGATTCTGCAGCCTCTGTGCGAGACTCTCGATGCCCCCACGTCTCCGCAGCTGACCTCCACCAATGAGATGTGGCATCTGGGAACGCCGATCGCGGGAACCCTTAAGGATTCGAGCATTACTGCCCTCGAGTTGGCCGAGCTGGTCTACCCCACCCCTGCTATTTGTGGCACCCCCACTGAGGCCGCACAAGCGCTGATCGAAACCGCTGAAACCGACCGCGGCTTCTACGCCGGCGCGGTCGGCTGGTGCGATGATTCCGGCGACGGCGAATACATGGTAGCCATCCGCTGCGCCGAGGTGGCCGGCGATGGCCTCTCCGCCCGCGCGTGGGCTGGCGGAGGAATCGTCGTGGATTCCGACCCGACGGCCGAGCTTCAGGAAACCACGGCTAAGCTGCGCACCATTTTGCGCGCGCTCAACCTCTAAAGCAGCTTTTAGGCTCGCTCGATCGGGTTCTTCAGGCTACCCACGCCGGGGATCTCAACTTCGATGGTATCGCCCGGCACCATCGGCGCCGTGCCAGCCGGGGAACCCGTCGTGATGACATCACCCGGCAGCAGCGTGTAGGACTGCGAGATCTCAGCGATGATGTCACCCATCTTCACAATCATCTGATCCGTATTGGAATCCTGCTTCTGCTCTCGCTTGCCCTCGTGAGTGAGGTAGGCGTTAATCTTCTGATTATCGAGATTGATGCAGTCCAAGTCCGTCTCAATCCACGGGCCCAGCGGGCAGAAGGTATCGATGCCCTTCGCACGTGCCCACTGGCCATCCTGGAACTGCAGGTCACGCGAAGAAACATCGTTACAGATCGTGTAGCCGACGACGTGATCGCGCCACTTCTCTGGATCAATATTCTTTGACACCTTGGAAATCACCACGGCGAGCTCGCCCTCGAACTCAACGTTGGTAGCGAACTCCGGAATCTTGATGGGTGCACCGGGGCCGATGACCGAGGTGGAGGGCTTGATAAAGATCGTCGGCGGCAGGTGCTCCGCGGATTCCTTGAAGACTTCCGCCACGTGGTCGGCGTAGTTGCGGCCCAGAGCTACGACCTTGGTGGGCAGGGTCGGCGCCAGCAGGCGTACTTCACTCAGCGGCCACTCACGGCCAGTCGGCTCCGGTGGGGTAAACGGTGTGCCGGAAATTTCCTTCGCCACCAGCTGGTCAAGCGGGGCGTCGGCGGGGCCATCAATGATGGCGAAACAGATACCTTCGGTGTGAGCAATTCGTCCTAAACGCATAACGGCCATACTACTCGCAAGGATTTTTAACTCGCGATCAGGGGTCTTGAGTAAAGGTTGCAAAGATTGCAATGCTTCTACTGGCATCAAGTTCCGCGGCGAGCACCTTCGCACAGGCCTAGCGCTGGGCGACGTCCCCTAAGGTCACCGCCCGTGTGTGTCCCCGCTGCGCAAGGTATAACTCAGCACAGGCCAAGGCATCACTGAGCGCATTGTGGCTTCCATAACGCGGTAGACCATAACGCGCGCGCACGCGGGGCAGGCGCAAATCTTCTCCGCGCGGGTAGGTTCCCATGCGCTCCATGTGGCGCCGCTCGAGCGCAAAGGTATCAACCACGCTCAGTCGCGGGCGCTCCCCAAAGACCTCACGGGAGGCAGCTTCAATAAACCCCACCTCCAAGGCCGCGAAATGCGCGAGTAGTGCGCGTCCCTGCAGAGCTTGGCGCAATTGCGTCACCGCGATACTTAGCTCCTCGCCGGCATCAATGACCTCCTGCGTCAGCAGGTGGACATGTGCATCCTCGGCCACCTGCGCGCCGCGAACCACGGTATAGCCGGCACCAGATAAGTCGATGACTCCCCCGTTAACCGGCACCCAGCCAATGGAGACAATCTTTCCTTTTCGCGGGTCTAGGCTCGTGGTCTCCATGTCTACGGCAAGCAAATCCAGTTCATCGAGCGGGGTGCCTCGTCCTGGCGCGCCCCAATCCGCACGCCGTCTCCAGGGGCTCCACATCTAGATATTCCTCACCGGATACTTCGTGGCCAACGCATTCTGCATCGACTTGATGGCACGGAAAGCATCGCGCAGGTGCTCTCGCTCCATGCGGCCGAGGCCCTTGGGGTCGATGTGATAATCCGGCTGCTGGCCCTCCCGCAGCTGGCGGGCTTGATGCTGGAAGGACAGGGAACGCAGGTAGTCGAAGGCGTCGAGAAGCTCCTGTGCGCCCTGTCGGCTCACCGTACTACCCGCTGCTTCCCTGAGCCGTTGGCGCGTGTCCACCACGGTGGAACCGGAGGCCAGGGCGAAGAGACGGGCCATCTGCACAATGCCCGCTGTTCCGCCCTTTTTGATATCGAGGGTGTTTTCGTAGTCGCCATCGCGCTCCACCACAAGCCCCCGGAAGAAGGTCAGCGGTGGCTCACGGCGCGCGGCCAAGCTAGCTAGGTGGGCGTGCAAGCGCGTTGCCCCTTGTCCCATTTCCACGGCCGCAGTGTGAACTTCCCGGCCCAGCGCCTCGCTTCCATAGAGAACCCGGAAGTCGAAGAAGATTTGCGCGTTGAGCAGCGCCTCCGGTTGAGGGTCTCGAATCCACCGACGGAAGGTATCGATCCATTGGGAGCGCGTCATCCGCCACTGATTGGTCATGGCCATCATGTCCCCAGGACACAGGATCTGCCCGGCGTCGGCTAAGCCCTGGCACACAAAGGAACTAAGCCGCGCAAAATACTCCCCATGCGCAGCGGCATCGAAATCATCCGCGAGGACAAGCGCATTATCCTGGTCCGAGGCCAGCGCCATCTCTCGCCTTCCCTGCGAGCCCACGGCCACGAAGGCATACTCCACAGGCGGAGGACCGAGCTCCTCCTCCGCCAGCGTGCACAAGCGTCGTGCCATAGCATCGGCGGCAAGCGTGACCAGGCTCGAGGCTTCCGCCGGTGTGGAGCCGCGTTCCACGAAGCGCCCGGCTAGGCGCGTGGCCTCATTGAAGGCACCATTCAGCTCTGCAACACTGGAGCGCCGTGAAAGATCCGCAGCGAGGTAGACCGGATCATTGTGCAGCAGCCGGGTAACGTCCGACTGTGTCACTATCCCCTGCAGGGTGCCTTCTTTGACCACCGGCAAATGGTGGATTCGGCGCTCGGCCATGTGCAGCAGGGCTTCCATGGCCGGGGCATCTGCCGATACTGTGAGGGGCTGCGGCGTCATGATCGCCCCTACCGGCTCGGCAGGGTCGCGCTGGGCGGCGAGCACCCGGGTTCGCAAATCGCGGTCGGTAAGGATTCCGGTGAGACGCTTGTCTGACTCCGGGCCCGCTTTCACGACGAGTAACGAAGAAACGCCATGCTCTGTCATCAGCAGAGCAGCTTCGCGGATGGTAGTTGCGGCTGGCGTCGTCAACACGTCAGTCCGAATGAGCTCCCTCAGCGGCGTGCGGAGCACGTCTGTTGGTGCGGATTCGGTGAGCTCCCGCGCTGCTGCTCGGATCTGGCGGGACTGCGCTGAAAAGAAACGCGCGATGTCAGGGTTGCGCTCCGCGAGTTGGCTAAAGGCCTCCTGCGGGAGGGTGAAGACAAGACTGTCTTCCACCGCGACCATCTCATAGGCAGAGACCGGCTCTCCCTGCAGTGTGGAGTAGCCAAAGGTAAGGCCAGATTCGCGGCGGTCCAGTAACACGCCTTCCTCTCCCACCACATCAATCGCACCGGTGCGGATGATGTGGAGATGAGCATTCTCTTCCCCCATCTTTATGGGAATATCCCCGCGACGCAGGTAGATCATGCTCAGCTGTGAGGACAGGGCGGTGAGCTCTTCCTCCGGCAGACGGGAGAAAGGCTCATGCTGGGCGAGGAAGCTAGTGACCTCGTCTATTTCGACGCTCATGCGCCAACCATACAGCGCTAAGCACTGAGCGCGGCGGCGATTCGATCACCAATTTCGACGGTGTTCGGCTGCGCATCCCCACGAGAGGAGACGTCGGCCGCAACGGCCTCTTCGATGCGCACGGCGTTGTCCTCGTCTCCGAGGTGGCGCAGCAGCATCGCCGCGGACAAGATCGCCGCGGTGGGATCCGCAATCCCCTTGCCCGCAATGTCCGGTGCAGAACCGTGGACCGGCTCAAACATGGAGGGATTAGCCCCGGAGGCATCAATATTTCCGGAGGCGGCCAAGCCGATACCTCCGGTGACCGCGCCCGCCAAGTCAGTCAGGATGTCACCAAAGAGGTTGTCAGTAACGATGACGTCATAGCGCGCAGGGTCGGTGACCATGTAGATGGTTGCGGCATCGATGTGGTTGTAGTCCACGCTAACCTCAGGGAATTCCTGCGCCACCTCGTCCACCGTACGCTGCCAGAGTCCGCCGGCATTAACAAGGACATTGGTCTTGTGCACCAAAGTCACGTGCTTGCGGCGGCCCATTGCGCGCTGGAAGGCATCACGCACCACGCGTTCAACGCCGAAGCGCGTGTTCTGCGAAACCTCTGAGGCCACCTCGTGTTCGGTTCCCTCGCGCAGCGTGCCGCCGTTACCGCAGTACAGACCTTCGGTGCCTTCGCGCACGACGACGAAATCAATATCACCCGGGTTCGCCAGCGGCGAGGTGGACGTTGGGTACAGCTTGGAGGGGCGCAGGTTAACGTGATGGTCGAGGGCGAAACGCATCTTCAGCAGCAGGCCGCGCTCCAAGACACCAGGCGGAACCTCACCGGGTGCGCCAATCGCACCGAGCAGGATGGCGTCGTGCTCGCGCAGGGATGCCAGGTCGGCGTCGGTAAGCAGCTCCCCGTTGCGCAGGTAGCGCCTAGCACCGAGGTCATAGTCAGTGACCTCAATATCCTGGCGAACCGCGCGCAGGACCTTCAATGCCTCCGCGGTTACCTCAGGACCAATGCCGTCGCCACCAATCACTGCTAGTTTCATTTTGTGGGATTCCTTTCTCACATATTGGATACATGTGAGCGTACCACTCTCCACACTTCGGCGACGGAGAAACCCCCGTGAAGAACCACGGTGGATCCTTCACGGGGGCTGTTGCGAAACAGCTTAGCGCTGTGGGCTATGCGTCCAAGTCGAGCTGGCGGCAGGTAGCACCCAGCGCCGCGTTGATGTCCTCGACCAGCTCCTCCGGCACCTCACGTTCGACGCGCAGGATGAGCACAGCATCGGAGGCTTCCTTACCCTGGGTCAGGGCGGCAGCCACGATGTTGATTCCAGCAGCGCCCAGCTTGGTGCCCACGGTTCCCAGGGCACCCGGGGCATCCTTGTAGGAGAAGAAGAGGTTGCGGCCGGTAGCGCGCATGTCGACGCCGCGGCCGTTGATGCGGACAATCTTCTCCACACCATCGATACCAGTCAAGGCACCGGTGAGCTGGGAAACCAGACCGTTCGGGCCGATGACCTTCACGCGCACCGAAGAGCGGTGGCCCTTCGACTCCACGTTGGTCTTAACATCCACGGTCACGCCGCGGCTTTCGGCGATCTTCATGGCGTTGACAAAAGTAACGGTTTCCGAAACCACGCCGGAGAACACGCCGCGAACGGCAGACAAACCAAGCGCTGAGACTTCTTCATTGGCCAGCTCACCACACGCCTCCACCTCGATGGCGACGGGCGCTGCACCCAGGAGGTTTCCGGCAACGAGACCAAGCTTCCGCGTCAGATCCAGCCAACCGGATACCTCCTCGCCGACCTTGCCGCCTTCAACATTGACAGCGTCGGCCACGAACTCACCGGCCAGCGCCTTCAACACGGATGCGGCGACGTCGGTACCCGCACGGTCCTGCGCCTCTACCGTGGAAGCACCAAGGTGCGGAGACACGGTTACCTGCGGCAGCTCGAAGAGTGGGGAGTCGGTGCAGGGCTCGGAAGCATACACGTCGAAGCCCGCGCCGCGGTGGTGGCCCGACTTGATGGACTCTGCCAGCGCTGCCTCATCAACCAAGCCACCGCGGGCGGCGTTGATAATAATCTGACCCTTCTTGGCCTTAGCCAAGAGCTCAGCATCAAACATGCCGGCGGTCTCCGGCGTCTTAGGCAGGTGAATGGTCACGAAATCAGAGCGGGACATGAGATCCTCAAGGCTCACCAGCTCTACACCCAGCGCTGCTGCGCGAGCCGGGTTGGCATAAGGGTCATAGGCAATGACGGTGGTTTCAAAAGCCAGCAAACGCTGTGCGAAGAGCTGGCCGATGTGGCCGAAGCCGACGATGCCGATGGTCTTGCCATAGATCTCGACGCCCTTGAAGGAGGAACGCTTCCACTCCCCCTGACGCAGAGACTGATCTGCTGCCGGCACCTGGCGGGCGGTGGCTAGAAGCAGTGCGATGGCCTGCTCACACGCGGAGTGAATGTTGGAGGTCGGCGCGTTGACAACCATGACGCCGCGCTCGGTGGCAGCGGGGATATCAACATTGTCCAAACCGACACCAGCGCGGCCCACAATCTTGAGGTTCTCCGCAGCGGCCAGCACCTCCGCATCCACAGTCGTGGCGGAGCGGACGAGGAGGGCGTCAGCCTCCGGCACCGCGGCGAGCAGCTCCGCACGATTTGGACCATCTACCCAGCGGACCTCGACGGTGTCCCCGAGAGCATCGACGGTGGATTCTGCAAGCTTATCGGCGATAAGAACGACCGGCTTCGACATAACTTCCTTTACTAGTCAGAATTGGAGATGCCGAGAAGTGTAGTTTATTCTTTCCAGCCCTGAGTGATTTTATGCGTGAATTCTGTCACTGAACCGAATTCCGGACCAAGGGCCACGATCGGCCCGTCTGATAGTCCAGCTGTAATCGCCGCGCCGGCCTTCGTCGCCGTCGGATCCGGGTCCTCCATCACGAACACCGTACCGCCATATGCGGTGGCATTCACCACATTGGCTAAGGGGCTATCTTTCGTCGCCACTATTACCGGTGCCATCTGCGCATCACGGCGCGCTTGCGCGGGAATCGCCGGCATCTTCTCCTTGGTAAGATGCTGCGGCAGCGGCTCCCACGCGGCCTTGAGCTCCGTTTTCGTAGAGGAATCCAAGCGCGCGATGTTATCAACCATGCGCTCACGGTTCATCACTACTTTGGAATCAAAACGAAAAGCGGTGTACTCCCCCAACGCCTTGGTGTTTCCTGGGTCGTGGATGACCTCGAGTTGCCCGCTCTGGCTAGCCCACGGGACGTTGCCGATAACGAGGATTCGGTCAACATCAAGGTCATTGAGCAGTTGTGAAATCTGCGGGCGAATCGAATCGTCGTAGGTCACCATGGGAACGCGCTGCGACACGCTCAACGTCGCTGCGCGCAAGGCCGCAGCATCCGTCTCCTCGGCGAGGATCAGCGAATTGCTCTCCTTGAAAAATAAACGTGCCGAATCGATTCCCCAACGGTCCCCAACAACGGTGACTTCATCGGCGAATTGCGGATCAATGAGCCGCAGGCGGTTTTCCTCGCTCGCGCGAGCCAGATCAATCTCAGACTCAGGGAGAGCGGTGATGTCTTGAGTCAAGAGGGGCTCACCGCGCCCCAGCGATGAGCACCCTACGGCTCCCAGAGCGGTCATGCCCAGCAGTAGCGCCGCGGAGGCGGCCTTTAGCCCACGTAGAAATGGAACCTTAACGAGCAAAGGCCTGCGGCCCCTCCTCGCCACCAGAGAGATTCGCCTCGTCCACGTCACGCACTACCTTTTTGTTCAGCGCGTATTCAACGATGCCAACGAAGCGCTCGCGGCGGTCAGCAAAGAACTGGTGCACAGTCTTTGCAGTCAGCAGCTCTGGTTCCAGTTCGTGGGAGGCCAGCACGCTATCGAACTCAGCATCCTCCATGATCGATTTCGACTGCACGCGCGGCAGGTAGCGCTCGGGCGAATGCCCATCGATGACAACTTCGGTGCGTTTGCCCATCGGAGTGCGGTTCAGCACGGAGTTTGCCAGCACGCCGCTGACGCCGTGGCGCTCGCACCAGCGAAGTGGGAAGACGGGGAAGAAGCCCGGCTGCAGCTCCTCAAAGCTATGGCGGCTAAACGGACGGCCCGTACGCCAGTCCTTTGCGCCACGAGCCATGAGCAGGGCGTACAGGCCGTGCCACACTCCGTCGTGCTCTCCTACCGACAACAGGCGGGACTCGCGGAAGGAGGCATCACGGACGGTCTTCGGAACATCCTCGGTGTCGCCTGCAACCCATGCGGTGACCTCGTCGACATCGCGTGCGGCACGTAGCTTCACGGCCGACGAGCCGTAGAGCTCACCAAAGACGCCGCTCCAGAACCACTGGTTGAGGCGGTCCCAGGATTCCTGGCTCGACAGCACGCCCTTCTTCTCCGCCAGACGTGCCAAGATCACCGCCAGCGGAATGATCTGCTCGGAATAGGGCACCTGCTCCAAAGATAGGATGCAGCGCTCAGCTAAGAATTCAGCCACCTCACGGAAAGTAATCACTAGGGTTTGCGAAGCCTTGCGGTACTCCGACAACGAGAGCTGCAGGATATCCTCGCGCTGGCCGCCAGCGTTGCCCTTCTCCCCCGACACCAGCAAAGACACTGCCGACAAGAACTCATTACGGCCAATGCCGTCGAGCGCTCGGAAGGCACGCAGCTGCTTCTCGACGGCCGCCCAATCCTCCGCCAGGTGAAAGTCCGGGTCCTCGGAGGCAAAGACTGCGGTGAGGAGATCGAAGACATCCATCTGCAAACCAGCCGAGTTCACCTGCGCGAAGATGGAGCCAATACCAGCGCTCGCAGTCTCACGAGAAAGACGGATCATCGGCACAGTGTAGCCGGACAGGGGGCGCAGAATCCGGTTGTTGAAGGCAGCAACAACATCGCGATTGGCGCCGTCATTAGCTGCCGCGAGCTCGAAGAGCATGCTAGTGCCCTCCTCGCTCAGGAGCGCGGAGACGGGAATGCAGCATGCTTCCACGGCGGCCTCACGGCTGTTCAAAGAAGACTCGAGCTCTGGCGCGAAGTGGGAGCGCAGTTCGCCGTGCTGGTTGACGGCGAAGACGGCCTCATCCGGCATGATGTCCTCGGAGGTCGCCTTATGCAAGTCTACAAAGTACTTGCGGGAAACCTTCTTGGAACGAAAATCAGTGGTATCGACAAAACCCTCGCCACGGAAGCAGTGGTACAGAGTGGTCAACCTCTGCTGACCATCGAGCAGAAGCAGACCGGGGTTTACCCCGGTATTGGGCGCACCTGCGAGCGGCCGCGGCCGAAAGCGCATAGCCTCGTTGCGGGTATCCAAGGCCATAAATGCGCCGAGCGGGTAGCCGCGCAGGACAGTGACGATCAACGATCGGATGCGGTCCTCGTCCCAAGAATAGGAGCGCTGGAAATCGGGAAGCTGAATATCACCGCGATCGATGCGGGCGAAGAGGTCATTAAGGTCATAGCTTGGCGTAGAGAAACCCATGGCCTCAACCCTACTCTCGGATGTGGGAATGTGCCCGTTTGTGCGAGAACATCACAAAACAAAAGATTCCCGTTGACCACTGCACACAGGCCAACGGGAATCTTCAGATAAACGCGGTTTAGGCAGTTGCGTCCAGCGGATTCTTTACCCAGCTCATGAGATCGCGCAGCTGGGAGCCAGTCTGCTCGATCGGGTGGGAATTCACCTTGGCGCGCAGATCCTCGAGCTCCTTGTTGCCACCCTCAACGTTGGCAACGAGGCGCTTGACAAAGGTGCCGTCCTGAATATCGGTCAGGACATCCTTCATACGCTCCTTCACGGAAGCGTCGATGACGCGCGGTCCAGAAAGGTAGCCGCCAAACTCCGCGGTGTCAGAACAGGAGTAGTTCATGTTCTTGATGCCACCCTCAACGATGAGATCAACAATGAGCTTCAGCTCGTGGCAGACCTCAAAGTAGGCCATCTCTGGCTCGTAGCCAGCCTCGGTAAGGACCTCGAAGCCGTTCATGATCAGGTACTCCACGCCGCCACACAGGACAGCCTGCTCACCAAAGAGGTCGGTCTCAGTCTCATCCTTGAAGGTGGTCGGGATAACGCCGGCGCGGGCACCGCCGATGGCTGCGGCGTAGGACAGAGTCAGTTCGCGTCCCTCGCCCTTCGGATCCTGCTCGGTAGCAATCAGGCAAGGAACGCCCTTTCCGTCAACGAACTGGCGGCGAACCAAGTGGCCCGGCCCCTTCGGAGCGACCATACCGATGGTGATGTTCTCTGCCGGCTTGATCAGACCGAAGTGGATGTTGAGGCCGTGGCCGAAGAACAGTGCGTTGCCGTCCTCCAGATTCGGCTCAATGTCCTCGGTGAAGATAGCAGCCTGAGAGGTATCCGGAGCCAGCAGCATGATGACATCAGCCCACTTGGCAGCCTCAGCATTGGTGAGAACCTTGAAGCCAGCCTCCTCTGCCTTCTCGCGAGACTTGGAGCCTTCGCGCAAGCCGATGGCGACCTCAACGCCGGAGTCACGCAGGTTCATTGCGTGGGCGTGGCCCTGGGAGCCGTAGCCAATGATGGCAACCTTGCGGCCCTGGATGATGGTCAGGTCTGCATCAGAATCGTACAGAGTCTCAATAGCCATGTTTAATGTTCCTTTTCTCTTTGGGTTCGTGAGCACTACGCATCCAGTAGTAACTCTGCCTATTAAATTTGTATCACACGTTGGGACGGTCCGCCCACATTGTGAGATTTTTTATTTGCTCGGTGCCATCGCCTTCGGGCCACGCCCCAGCGCGACGTTTCCGGACTGCACCAGTTCGCGGATGCCGAAGGGCTCGAGGACGTCGAGAAGCGCCTGCAGCTTGCCGGGCGTGCCGGTGGCCTCCACCACCACGGACTCCGGCGATACATCCACGATGCGAGCACGGAAGATGTTCACCGCGTCGACCACCTGGGGGCGGTTCGAGTTATCCGCAGCCACCTTGACCAGCATGATGGCGCGGGCAATGGTGTTTTCCTCTTCCAGCTCCACCACCTTGAGCACCGGAACAATCTTGTTGAGCTGCTTCGTCACCTGCTCGATGACAACCTCGGAGGCGTCCACAACGATGGTCAGGCGGTTGATTCCCTCGGTTTCAGTCCGCGCGGAGACCAGCGAGATGAGGTTATAACCACGGCGGGTGAACATACCGGTCACACGGGAAATGATGCCCTCAATATCCTGGACGCGCACGGACAGGATGTGGCGAGTGATATCGTCTTTAGCCATTACTCTTAGGCCTCCTCGAGGGATTCGTGGATGTCGGCCGGTTCCTCGGCCGCGGACTCATTTTCATCAAACAGCGGGCGCAGACCAAGGGCGTATTGGATTTCCTCATTGGAGGCGCCGCCGCCAATCATCGGCCACACCTGGGCGTCTTGGCCCACAATGAAGTCGATGACCACTGGGCGGTCATTGATTGAGCGCGCTCGTTCAATCGCCAGGCCAATCTCTTCCACGGTGGTGACGCGAATAGATTCGCAGCCCAAGGCCTCGCTGAGTTTGACGAAGTCCGGGACGTACTCATCGTGCTCACGCAACTTAGTATGGGAGTACTTGTTCTCATAGAAGAGCGTCTGCCACTGGCGCACCATGCCCAAGTTGCCGTTGTTGATGACAGCCACCTTGATGGGGAACCCTTCCACCGCAGCGGTGGTGAGCTCCTGGTTAGTCATCTGGAAGCAGCCATCACCGTCAATTGCCCAGACTTCACGCTCCGGGCAGGCAGCCTTGGCGCCGAGCGCTGCGGGCACTGCGTAGCCCATCGTGCCGGCGCCACCGGAGTTGATCCAGCTTCGTGGGTGCTCGAAATCAAGGAACTGGGCCGACCACATCTGGTGCTGGCCCACACCCGCGCAGTAGATCGCCTCCGGGCCCACGATTGCGCTGAGTTGCTGAATAACCTCTTGCGGATTGAGCAGGCCGTCTGCTGTCGGCTCGAAACCGCGCGGGAAGCGGCTCTGCAGGTCTCCCAGGTACTCCATCCACGGGCCAATTCGCGGGGCATCCAGCTCCGCATCATTGGCATAAGCCTTTGTCAGGCGCAGAAGCACCTCGCGGGCATCGCCCACGATGGGGACAGCTACCTCACGGATCTTGCCAATCTCGGCCGGGTCGATATCTGCGTGAATAACCTCGGCATGGGGAGCGAAGGTGTCGGTATCACCGGTCACGCGGTCATCGAAGCGCGCGCCCACGGCGATAATGAGGTCAGCGCGCTGGAGCGCGGCGACGGCCGGTACCGTTCCGTGCATGCCGGGCATACCCATGTGTTGCGGGTGGTTATCCGGAAAAGCACCGAGCGCCATGAGGGTGGTCACCACCGGGATGCCGGTCAGCTCAGCAAACTCGCGCAGCTCGCGGGAGGCACCTGCCTTGATGACGCCGCCACCGACATAGAGCACCGGACGCTCTGCGCGAGCAATGCGCTGAACAGCCTGCGTAATCTGGCGCGGGTGCGGGGTCGTGGTGGGTTTATAACCCGGCAGGTCCGGCATCACAGGGCCGGAGTACTCCATCAGGGCGTTCTGGACATCCTTCGGGATATCCACGAGAACTGGGCCCGGCCGTCCGGTGGAAGCCAGGTGGAAGGCGGCAGCAATAGCCCCCGGGATGTCCTCTGCCTTGGTGACGATGAAGTTATGCTTCGTAATCGGCATGGTCACACCGCGGATATCAGCCTCTTGGAAGGCGTCGGTGCCCAACAACGAACTGCCGACCTGTCCGGTAATAGCCACGACGGGCACGGAGTCCAGGTTTGCATCCGCCAGCGGGGTCACCAGGTTGGTGGCACCTGGACCGGAGGTAGCAATCATGACGCCGACCTTTCCGGATGCCTGCGCATAGCCTTCTGCTGCATGGCCAGCTCCCTGCTCGTGGCGGGTGAGCACGTGGCGCAGCTTCGTGGATTCAAACAGGGCGTCGTACAGCGGAAGCACGGCGCCGCCCGGAATGCCGAAGACCAGCTCGGTGCCCAAATCTTCGAGGGTACGGACAATGGCGTGTGCGCCCGTGATGCGCTCGGGCGCCCGCTGTGGCGGTGTGGAAGCTGTCACGGTTGGTGTGCTCCTTTAGTGGGGGTGGATATCGGAGAGATCATCCAACGAATAACGCCCCCGTCTTTCCTTCCTGGGTGTGAAGGTAACGGGGGCGCATGCTGGTCGACGTCACTAGCGGACTCGCTACGGCTCGCGCCGCCCGGGTACTACTACGAGGTGAAGTCGAATAATGATCATGGGATAAACTGTACACTGATAGAAACGCCACCGCAGGCCTTTACCCCCATTTTTGGGATTTATTTCTCATTTAGCGAGATTCCACAGGTGGGGCGGTTCGCCACCGCGCCATATTGTCAATTACGATGACCCACTATGACGTCCTCACACCCGCAGAACGCATCTTCTCGCGCCGAACACCCCACGGCCGAAACGTTCAAGCCCACTCGCGAACACCTCCTCGGCATCGGCATCCTCGCCGCCATCGCTTTCCTCAGCATTGGCTGGGCCCCGAAGTACCTCTTCTGGATTCTCATCTTCCCCGTGCTGGCCATCTGGTGGGTCCTGCGGGCCCGCACCACCGTGGACAGCACGGGCATCCACATCACCTATGGCTTCCGCGGCCCCAAGCACATCGAGTGGAAAGACTTCCAAGGAATCGGTTTCCAGCGCTCGAAAGCCTATGCCCGCACCACGAAGGGCGATAACTTCAACCTGCCGGGAGTGACTTTCAACTCCCTCCCCCGCCTCGCTGCCGCTTCCAATGGGCGCATCCCCGACGCCCTGAGCGCTGGCCGTGACGCCGCCGATGACAAGGTGGTCATCGTCCACCGCGATGGCCAACAGATCCTCCTCACCAAGGAGGAATACGCCGAGTACCTCGAGAAACACCCCGAACTGAAGGATTAACCATGTACCCTCTCCGCTCTAAAGTCACCACCGTTGGCCGCCAGGCATCCGGTGCCCGCGCACTGTGGCGCGCTACCGGCTCCAAGGAGAGTGACTTTGGCAAGCCGATCGTCGCCATCGCCAACTCCTTTACCCAGTTCGTCCCCGGCCACGTCCACCTCAAAAACGTCGGCGACATCGTGGCCGATGCCGTCCGCGAAGCCGGCGGCGTGCCGAAGGAGTTCAACACCATTGCTGTTGACGACGGCATCGCCATGGGCCACAGCGGCATGCTCTACTCCCTGCCTTCGCGGGAGATCATCTCCGATTCCATCGAGTACATGGTCAATGCCCACACTGCCGACGCCCTGGTGTGCATTTCGAACTGCGACAAGATCACCCCGGGTATGTTGAATGCTGCACTGCGCCTCAACATTCCCACCATCTTCGTCTCCGGCGGCCCGATGGAAGCCGGCAAGGCCGTCGTCGTTGACGGCGTGGCGCATGCACCGACGGATCTGATTACGGCGATCACGGCCTCGGCCAGCGATGCCGTCTCCGACGAGGGCTTGACCCGCGTGGAGGAATCCGCCTGCCCTACCTGTGGTTCCTGCTCCGGCATGTTCACCGCCAACTCCATGAACTGCCTCACCGAGGCGCTCGGCTTGGCCCTGCCGGGCAATGGCACCACGCTGGCTACCCACAGCGCCCGCCGAGATCTCTTCGAGCAAGCTGGCCGCACCATCGTGGAGATGTGCCGACGCTACTACGGCGAAGAAGACGACGCCGTTCTCCCGCGCTCCATCGCCACCAAGGAAGCCTTCAGCAATGCCATGGCTCTGGATATGGCTATGGGTGGTTCCACCAACACCATCCTCCACACGCTGGCCGCCGCACAGGAGGGCGAGGTGGACTTCACCCTCGAGGACATCAACGAGATCTCCTACCGCGTACCGTGCCTGTCCAAGGTGGCCCCCAACGGCACTTACCACATCGAAGACGTGCACCGCGCCGGCGGCATCCCCGCCATCTTGGGCGAGCTGCGCCGCGCCGGCCACGTGAACCTCAAGGTCCACACCGCCCTCTACGACAACGCCGAGGAGTGGCTCGATGATTGGGATATCCGCGGCGGCAAGGCCACGGAAGCCGCTCTCGAGCTTTTCCACGCCGCACCCGGCGGTGTACGCACCACCGAGCCATTTAGCCAGTCCAACCGTTGGGATGAGCTGGATACTGACGCTGCCAATGGCTGTATCCACGACGCCGAGCACGCTTTTTCCTCGGACGGTGGCCTGGTCGTCCTGCGCGGCAACCTCGCCCCCAACGGGGCCATCGTCAAGGCCGCCGGCGTGGAGGAAGAGCTGTGGACCTTCACTGGCCCGGCCCGCGTGGTGGAGTCCCAGGAGGAGGCCGTGTCCATCATCCTCAAGAAAGAGGTCCAGCCGGGCGATGTCATCGTCATTCGCTACGAGGGGCCCGCAGGTGGTCCCGGCATGCAGGAGATGCTGCACCCGACTTCCTTCCTCAAGGGTTCCGGTTTGGGCAAGGCCTGCGCTTTGATTACAGATGGCCGTTTCTCCGGCGGCACTTCCGGCCTTTCCATCGGCCACATCTCTCCCGAGGCAGCCCACGGCGGCCTCATCGGCCTAGTGGAAAACGGTGACCCCATCACCATCAACATCCGCGAGCGCCAGCTCTCCCTCGACGTCGACGAGGAAGTTCTCGAACGCCGCCGCGCCACTGAGGAGCAGCGCGAGAAGCCCTGGACCCCGAAGCACCGCAACCGCCCGGTCACCAAGGCCCTGCGCGCCTACGCCAACATGGCCACGTCCGCTGACCGTGGTGCGGTGCGCGTGGTGGATGGCCACGTCCAGTAGGCCATCCCGGCCATAATGAGCGGCAGTGCCACCCAGGCCAAGGACGAGCGCCAACGGATAACTGCCTCCACTGGTGCCCACAGGTTTTCGGGACCCGCCGCGCTGGACACGAGGCACCACCAGATCAGCGCGATGAGCCACGTACGGGTTGGGCTTCCGGCGATCACTACCGTTGCGACCAGCGGTAGCAACCAGATGCAGTAGTAGCCCTGCATCAGCCCCGTGGTCATAAGCACCCCCGCAAAAAGAACCCCCAGCGAGCAGTACACCCACACCACTGGCTGCTCGCTCTTATAACGCCACAGCGCTACTAAGGATAGAGCGACCACAACGAGGAAAGCCACGGTTGCGCCCGTGATGGCAGCCTCAGACCAGCCAAGCTGCCTGCCCACCCCCTCAATGGAGCCATTGTTGTAGTCGCGTGCCTGTCCCAAATATGGCAGGAGGCGATCAACGTAGTCCTGTGGACGAGCCATGGTGAGCCACCCAGCGAGAAAAACTACCGCCATGAACACGCCGGCCACGACCAACACCGTTATGTGTCCAGACAACAATGAAACCACAGCCAGCGCGAGGAACTGGGGCTTGATGGTCATGGCCACCCCCAGGATGATTCCAGCCGCAACCGCCACCCAGGACTTCAATGAAGCACGCCAACCGCGACGCAGCATCTTGATGGTCAACAGCGCAAAAAGAACCTGCAGCAAGAAAAGAAAGCCATTGATATTGGTTAGACTCAGCGTGCTGCGCACCGGCTCATTGAAGGTGCACGCAACGATAACCAGCACGGCGAACACCTGCCCCCTATAACGCGCGGCAACGGAGGCCGCAAGCAGCCACAGCGCAGTGAAGATGGACACCGCGCCTAGCCACATCATGATAGTACGTGCGATGTCCCGGCCGGGCAGCCAGCCGATTGGTCCGAGAAGAAAAGTTGCCCCCGGTGAGTACAGGTAGTGGGGATCGAGCGTGGAGTAGTCCTCATCGTAGACCGGCTGTCCATGGACATACTTGTCAACGGCGTTCCAAATGGGATCAAAATCAGATCCCGTGGTCCCGGCTGGGGACCACACTACGGCAGCAAATACCATAACGCCAGCAACGAAATAGAGCACCCGGACGGCCGGAACACGCCAATCAGGGTCAGAGGCCGGGGGAAGTAGGTTCTTCAACAAGTTCATCGCTAGGTAGCGTACCACCGTACATTTGGCGCTCTAGCCCGTCACTCAACATGGCGGCGAATGTGTTGGTGAGATGCGAAGAATCGCGGTAAACCATCACGTTGCCGATCACGCCAGGGCAACGCTCTGGACCACACATGGCGTTTGTCAGGTCAAGGTGAGTGACATCCAACCCAGCCAGTGCGCTCACGGCAGGGTTCTCAGCCAACAGTGAGTCGTCTCGCTCCACGCCGCAATCAAGCAGGGGATCGCCTGCAACGTATCCACCCGCAGCCACGCAGTCACGCACATCTAAGGGGCCTGCCGAGGTGTGCGGCCAGGGCGTGTCGCGCAAACCCCACACTCGCATGCCCGCACTGTTGAGGCGTTCGACCACCGTGCGGAGTCCCTCGGGAGTCTGCTCGGGCCCCATGGTTCCTGGCGCTGGCTGGGTAGAAATGAGAAAGGTGCCTTCCGTAGCTGGATTGGCCTCCATGTATTCCAAAGCAGCCTCGGTCCAGGCGGCGCACTCCGGGTAGTCGTGTCCGTCGGAGCGCTTAGGCTCACCGCCTGGGAAGCAGCCCATCTTCAGCAGCGGAACAATTCGAATCCCCTGGTCACGACCCACGATATCCAAGGTCGTCAATATATGGTCCGCATGTGAATTTCCAAACAGGTACATCGTACGAGCGGATTCCAGGTCACCGTATGCGCACGGTATATCCTCAGTGTTTCGCTGATGCGTCAGAATCGGCTCTTCATGTTCAAAAAGTGCCGTGCAGCCATCGGCGTGCGAGGCCGGGTAGAAAGACTCAATAGGGTTGAGAGCATTCGGCACCGGGTCACGCGGCGGCACCTCAACACCGTTTAGGAGAGCATCGGGGCCGGGATAGTCAATAGTGTCGCTCTCGCTAATGCTCGCGGTTGAATCCGAAACCGCAGGAGGCTGCGCCCACGCGGCCAGTGCTATAGCTGAGACGGTTAGCGCCGCGATACCTGCCGTCGCACCCTTTTCTACACCGACTAACCTCCCTGGCGCCCAAGAGCGCTCTCCGGGTTTAGTTTTCTGCCGAGTCGGCACCTCCACGTAGCTCAGCGTGAGCCAGGCAAGCACCACCGAGAGGGCAATGACGCCGGCACCCGCCGCAAGTCCACGGGTAGTGCCAACAGCAGCGAGAATGCCCATACCATCGCGGTTGGACTCTCCCCCACTGAGTAGATAGGTAACCAACACCAACAATGGCCAGTGCCACAAGTAAAGACTGTAAGAAATTCGACCTAAGAATTGGAATGGTGCGGTGGTCAGAAGCCGACCGAGACGCGAGGAAGGTCCCGCGACGATAATGAGAGCCGCGCCCGCAAGCGGCATCAGCGTCGCAGGGCCGGGGAACTGCTGGGCGCCGTCCATGACTACTCCGGTGGCCAGGATGAGCGCTAGGCCAACAAGACTCCAGTCAGTCTTCCGATGACCGGCCCCAGCAGTTCCAGACATGCGGTGGGTTCCCGGTTGTGTCAGCCACAGCCCCAGCAGCCCGCCGAGGCCAATCTCCCAGAAACGGCTGAGCGGTGAGTAATAATTTGTACCTTGGTCAACACCATGCAGATACATCGCGTAAAGGAAGCTGGCCAGCGTAGCAATGCCGAGCCCCCAAGGGGCCATGTTTATACCACTGACCTGGGCCTTACCTTCACGGCGTCCACAGAGCCGGTACACACCTGCACACAGGAAGATGACCAGTAGGGATCCTAGATAGATTTGCAGCTGGGCTGACATGGACCACAGGTGTTGATACGTACTCACATCTTGACCAATGGCAGCGTAGTCCTGTCCGGCAGCCGATAAAGCGAAGTTTTGGACATAGGCTAACGAGCTCAGCGCTTCTCGGCCTTCTCTTCCCCACCGCGTCGGGGGAAAGACTATTAGGGCTAGGGCCAGCGTGACAGTGACCGTAACCACGAGCGCCGGAAAGAGTCGACGCAGCATCCTGATAACCACTTGGACTGGGGTTAGCCCCCGAGGGTTGAGGGCGTTGCGAATTTGGGGCCCGAAAAAGAAAACACCGCCGATGAGCAGGAAGACATCCACGCCCGCTGAGACCTTGCCCACGAAGACGTGGAAGAACACGACCAGCGCGATGGCCAAGCCGCGCAGGCCGTCAATGTCTGTACGATACGTCGATGATTTCGCCATAGCCCCTAAATCCTAGGACATTCGGGCTCTAAAACCGTCATCGGCATGATGCGTCGGAACGCTGATGCCTTGTGAACTGTGCCCGCGATCAATCTCCGGCCAAAGCCTTAAGCGCCGCCAAATGACCATCGAAAGCTGTTTTACCTTCCTCCGTCAGAGCGACCCATACCGAATCTTTAGCGCGGCTGGTGCCGTACTCGCGGAAGCGCGTGACGTAGCCAGCTTTCTCTAATGCACCAAGCTGCTTGGACAGGGAGGCGTCGGAAAGCTCCGTGCGGTCACGCAACATAGCGAACTTCATCTCACGGTTTACTTCCCCACCCTGCGTGGCACCGAAAGCATTGAGTGTGGCGCAAATCTTAAAGCGATTGAGCGGGTGAATTACCGGATCGAGCCCATTCATCGCGGCATCCTATCCAGCGCACCCGTGTGCAACGTCCAAAAGACCGCCAAGCTGCACAGCACACCTGCGATGCACGAGGCAATAACGTGCCCTTCAACAAAAGGATTGAACAGTGCCGGCAGAATCATGAAACCCAAACCCGCAAAATACCGCCAGGTGACACTCCGTGACGCATGCGGATCCACCTTCTGGCGCATCGAATCCCTCACCCCCGTGCGATAAAAGAAGGCGAGACTCACCAAGAGCGCGAGTACAAGAAGCAGTCCACCAACAAGAACGAGAGGATGGACGTCATCCTTGATCCACATGTAGGCAAACCACGCACCGTACACCACCGCTGCGAGCAGGCTCAACCAGATGGGCGGCCGCTTGGCTGCGGCCAGCCGTTGTTGCTCCTCAAATGCGAGTGCGTCCCGAACATCCTGATCAGACAAAACTAAAGCTCCCCTCCTGCGGCACCAAAGTCATTGTTTTCCATTACAGAAAACAACTTACTTTACGCAATGGAAAACAACAAGAGCTTGTATATAGCTGCAGGCTGGGAGCGTAGAAACGCGCTAACAACGCCTAGTTTATCGGGTTAACGCCAGCGCCAAACCACCAGATAGCGACCAGCGCGGCCACGCCAATGACGACGAAAATCCAGGACGTTGCCAGCGGGCGGCGAGTCCAGGAGCGATTGAAGTCCAAGGAGATGAATCCCGGGCCGGTGAACTGCAGGGCCACCGCGATAACGAAGAGGACGAGACCCAGCCAGACACTCTCATTCCACGCGAAGACATCCAACCCGGCACCGGAGGCGTTGAGGCCGTGGATAGCGGAGAAGCCCGTGACGATAAGGCCGAACATAGCGGCCAGCGGTGTCACCAGGCCGAGAAGCAGGAAGGCTCCGGCAATGAGCTGAACAGTCGGCACACCGATGGCCAAGGCTGCAGCCATGGTGTACTCGCCGAACTCCTTCTCCAAGCCGGACAGCCCCTCGTTACCGCCGAGCTTAAAGAAGGTCGAAGCACCCGCCACGAGCAGGTAAACGCTGAGCGCTAGGCGCACGAAGAGCAGACCGAAGTCGATGGTGCCGCGACGTGCCGGCTCCGGCTTCTCCTCCACCGCTGCTGCCTCGGAGTCCACGGCGGGGTCGGCAACAGCAACCGTGCTTGGTACCTCTTCATAGCTCTCAGTTGCCACAGGTTCAGTTGTGGTATCAGCGGCAGCGGTTGCCGATACCGGCATAGCAGTTGTCTCCGCTTCGGACTCTGTCGTCGCCTCAGCGCGCGGGAAGGCGGTGGTCTCGGTTTCTGCTGCAGCACTGTCGAAAGACAGGGAGCCACGGGAGGCGCTCTCAAAGGTTTCGGTCTTGGCTTCAGGCTCTGCTTCAACGGCAGGCTCCTCGGCCTTCTTGGGCCTAATCACTTGCGGCTCGGCACGTCCGGGACGCTGGAAGAGGCTGCTCTTCTGCGGCTTATCGGTAGCTTCTTCTTTAGACGTGCTGTCCTTCACGGAGTCTTTCCCCGTGTAGGTCGGAATATCGTCATCAAAGTCGGTGGCTTTATCAGGAGTTTTATCGCTCATACCTCCAACTTAAGGCAGCACAGCCCCCTTATGGTGCATCTTTATCGGCGCGGCGCGAAGCTAAAACTGCACGGCCTGCATCTAAGACATCCGCCGTGAGGTCCGCAAGCAACTCCGACTCCAACCGCCAGCGCTGCCAGTAGAGGTCAATGTCAAGCGGGAAGTCGTCGAGAAGCACCAGCTCCCCGGTCTCCAGCAAGGGCTGTGCCTGCAGGCGCGGCACTAAGCCCCATCCCAGGCCATAGCGCACTGCTTCGACATAACTCTCCGAAGAAGGAATCTGGGACACCCGCGCACGCAGAACATGGGAATCAATGAAGCGCTCGCGCATGGCGTCATCCAAGGTGGCGTCGTTCGGACCGAAGCCCACGATGGGCAGGGTCTCCCAGTCCTCGAAAGTCTCCGCCAGAGCGGGCGCGGCGACGGCAAAGTAGCGCATGGTACCGAGGCACGTGGATTCACAACCTGAGACCGGGGTTTGCTCGCGCGTAACCGCGCCCAGCACATCACCCCGGCGCAACATGGCGAGTGTACGGGCTTCATCTTCGATGCGGATGCGCAGCGCCGCCTCACCGCGCTCGGCGGTGCTCTGGATTACAGGGCGGAACCACGTGGCCAGGGAATCCGAGTTGATAGCAACGGTGAGTGGAACGCGGGACAGGCGCTCGGTCAGCCGCGCATCCGCCTCAGCTTGGACCAGCGCCATGCGCCGTGCTGCTTGGGCGACGATCTCCCCTGCTTCAGTCACGGTGACCGGAGTGCCGCGGCGCAGAAGGATGCGGCCGGTCGAAACTTCCAGCGCTTTGATGCGCTGACTGACGGCCGAAGGAGTGATTCCCAACACAGCCGCAGCCCCCTCGAAGGATCCTTCATCGATGATGGCCAGCAACGTTTCGGTATGGAGCGGATTCATGAAGCTATATTAAACCAGCTGTAGAACATTTAACTAGACTTCATATGGCGCTATGCGCAGACTAGAAGCCATGTCAGTATTGCTTGCAGGATTTGCGCTAGGTCTATCCCTCATCATCGCCATCGGACCGCAGAATGCCTACATCATCAAGATGGGCATTAAACGCGATCATGTCGGGCCCATCCTGTTGGCATGCTTGCTTTCCGACGTCATCCTCATCACCGGCGGCACCGCCGGAGTCGGCGTCCTCGTCGAGCGCTTCCCCACCGCGCTCGTCGTGGTCAAGTATTTAGGCGCGGCCTACCTCATCTACTTTGGGTTCACGTGCTTCCGCGACGCGTTTAAGAAGGAACAGGACTCACTGGTCATTGAGGAAACCGCACCAGTGGCGCAGGTCGTTGAAGACAACTCGGGCAATTCGGGAGCTTCAGGAACCTCCGTACTCACCAAAATTCGCCCCCGCGTGCGCTCGAATTCCTGGGTCAAGCCGGTCCTCGGTGCGTTGGCGCTGACCTGGCTCAATCCCTTGGCCTACGTCGACGCGCTGGTCATGCTGGGCTCCATTGCGAACCAATATGGCGACCAGCGCTGGGTCTTCGCAGGCGGCGCGATTTTGGCCAGCTCCGTCTGGTTCCCCTCCCTGGGCTTTGGTGCCTGGAAACTTTCCCACGTGCTGGCCAAGCCGACGACGTGGCGCGTAGTCAACATCGTCATCGGCTGTGTCATGCTTGCGCTGACGGCAAAGCTCCTGCTCTTCTAATCTTTCTTTGATTCTTCTGGGAGCTCTTCGTCTTCGGCAGGGTCTCCCACCGCGCCGGTCTCCTCGACCCAGGCCTTAATTTCTTCGTCGCTGCGGTCCTGCTCCACGCCCTCGCGCTCAGTGTAGTAGGAGTGATCGTTGCGGTTTTCCTCCCAGCCTTCCCTGTCGAAGTCTAGGTCTTCATCCGAATCCAATTCATCGACGACATCGGAGACAAGATCCTCGAAGAGGGCTTCATCATCCATGTTGGAATCAGCGATCTGCTGGCCGATCTCGTCGTCGTAACGAGCTGCGTCGTACTCCGAATCGGGGTGCAGCTTGAGGTGCAACAGGGCGCGGATGCGCTCACGGCGCAGCCCCTCGTCCTTGATCTTGCCCAGGGAGCGCAGCCAGCCAATAACCAGGATGGCCACGAGGACGATGCCCATGTAACCCAGTACTGGGTAGACATACTGCATCAGTGCCTTGAAACCGGCAAAGGACACGGCGAAGCCAGCGAGGCAGCCTACGATGAAGATGATGCGGTACTTCGATTCCTTGCCAGAGGACAAACGCTTACCCAGCGCGTAAAACATACCGATGGCCGTGTTGAAAATCATCAGGTAAATGATGATGGCCATAATGACGCCGAGTGTTGGGTGGATATTGTCTACCAGGGTCAGCATCGGAATATCGGAATCGCCCACGCTCTCTGCGTTCATGAGCAGCGAGAAACCGGCGATGGCCATGAGTACCGCGTAAACCGCGCCGCCCACGATGCCGCCGACGCCCGCCTCGCGCGGGCTGATATTATCGCCGCCGATCACCAGGGACATCGATACAGCCAGGATGAGGGCTAGGCCGTTGTAGTTCAGCGCGGAGATAAGCCAGTGCGGGATTGGGGATTCAATCGCTTCGGATGCAGTAATTGCAGCGTCGACACTGTCCGGCATATGCAGCAGTGTATAAGCGCCGGCGAAGAGCACCGCGATGATGATGGTCGGCGTAAGAAGGCCAATGACCTGGGAAACCTTATCAACATCGAACATGCCCGTGATCAGAACCAGGACGAGCATGAGCAAGGAACCAACCCAGGCAGGCCAGCCGAACTGTTGCTGCATGTTGGAACCGGCACCGGCCAGCATGACAAAGCCCACCGCAAAGAGCGTAAGGATCACTGCGACATCCAGAATGCGCGAAATGATCGGGTGGGTGATGTTCCGAAACACTTGGTTGTGCTCGCTGGCGTGGAAATAGCTTCCCAGCTGGAGGAAGACCGTGCCGGCGAGGGTCATGACTAGGCCGGCGACCAAAATTCCCCACATGCCAGGAATACCGAAGGACGTAAAGTACTGGACGACTTCCTGCCCCGTGGCAAAGCCCGCACCAACGAGCAAGCCAATAAAGGACAAAGCGAGGCCCATAACGTTTTTATAAGACACGTTTTCCTATCTGCTTTCTATTTTCTTCTTCTTATGCTTAATGACTAGTGCATAAAAACGCGCCATACTTTGACATAAGTATGACGGTACATAGTCTCTACCTTACGCCACGCTGATAGGAAAACATGTGTGCGGCTGTAGAGAGCTTGCTCCAACAACCGCTAAAGCATGAGACGGCTCACCTCTTAGTGCTCAGCGAACGTCGCTGTGTCAATGACGAAACGGAACTTCACATCACCCGCCACGACTCGCTCGTAGGCGGCATCAACCTCGTCGACGCCCACCTTCTCGATCACCGCGCCCAAGCCGTGCTCAGCACAAAAGTCCAGCATCTCCTGGGTTTCCGCGATGCCGCCGATATTGTTACCCGTGAGCACCTTGCCGCCGCCGACTAAGCGGTTGAGGCGCAGTGGTAAGGCCTCTGGCGGCAGACCCACCACCGACATGATGCCGCGGGGTTTGAGCATCCGCAGGTAGTCCTCGAGGCTGTACTCTGCGGAAATGGTCGAGAGAATAAAATCGAACTCCCCGCGATGCTTCCTGAAGAAGTCCTCTTTTTCGGTGGTGGCCAAGGTACGGCTCGCTCCAAGCTCTGCAGCTTCTTCAGCCTTGCGAGAAGTGCGCGAGATGACCGTGACATCCGCGCCCTTCGCGGCAGCGATCTGCACGCCCATGTGCCCCAGGCCGCCCAGGCCTACGACGGCCACCTTTTGACCTTCCTTCACATCCCAGCGTGCCAACGGAGAGTACGTGGTGATACCGGCGCAGAGCAGGGGTGCTGCTACGTCGAAGTCGAGTGCATCGGGGATGCGCAAAACGAAGTCTTGGTTCACCACGATTTTTTCGGCGTAGCCGCCTTGGGTGATGGTGTCATCAACGTCGGTGGAATTATAGGTCCCCACGCCACCATTGAGGCAGTTTTGCTCCATTCCGGCTTGGCACTGTTCACATTCGCCGCAGGAGTTCACCAGACAGCCCACGCCGACGCGGTCCCCCACCTTAAATTTGGTGACCTCCTCCCCCACGGCGGAGACCACACCAGCGATCTCATGGCCGACGGTCAGCGGAAAATGCGCTTCGCCCCACTCGTTGCGGATGGTGTGGATATCCGAGTGGCAGATTCCTGCGGCCTTAATGTCGATGACGACGTCATCGGCGCGCGGCTCGCGGCGCTGGATGATCACGACCTCGAAGGGCTCGTTCGGGCCGGTCTTCTGCAGGGCTTTGGTAGAAATAGTCATGGCGACCACGGTACCCCGCAGCCGCCTGACCTCGCCTAATGGAAATCTCTACCGGCTAGGAGAGCTTCTTCGCAATCAGCTTGTTGACCTGTCCCGGGTCAGCCTTACCTTGGGTGGCCTTCATGACCGCGCCCACGATAGCGCCGGTGACCTTCTTATTGCCGGCCTTGTATTTCTCCACGATGTCCGGGTTAGCGGCCAGGGCATCGTCGACGGCCTTCTCAATCGCACCATCATCGCGCACGACCTCGAGCCCGCGCTTGGCGACGACCTCGTCGACATCACCCTCACCGGCCAGCACACCGTCGACCGCCTGACGGGCCAGCTTGGTGGTCAGCTTGCCTTCCTTAACCAACTCGACAACGCGAGCAACCTGCGCCGGGGTGATGTCGAGAGCACTCAGCTCAACGCCGGCCTCATTGGCCTTACCAGTCAGGTAAGAAACCCACCAGGAGCGCGCCTCATCCGGGGTGGTTCCGGCTTCCACGGTTTCGATGATGAGATCAAGCGCGCCAGCGTTGACCAGGTCACGCATCTCCTCGTCCTTGAGGCCCCACTCCTCTTGGATACGGGCGCGGCGAATCCACGGCATCTCCGGCAGGGTCTGGCGGATTTCTTCGACCCACTCGCGGGAAACAATCACCGGAGGCAGATCCGGGTCATTGAAGTAGCGGTAGTCCTCCGCAGTCTCCTTCGGGCGGCCCTTCGAGGTGGAGCCATCGGTTTCCTGGTAGTGGCGGGTTTCCTGGATGATCTCGCCACCGTCGACAAGCACCTGCGCCTGGCGCTGCATCTCAAAGCGCACGGCCTGCTCGACCGAGCGCAAGGAGTTGATGTTCTTGGTTTCGGTACGGGTGCCGAACTCCTCCTGGCCCACCGGGCGCAGCGAGACGTTGGAGTCAACGCGCATCGAGCCCTGATCCATGCGGGCATCAGAAACGCCGAGAGCGGCGACGAGCTCACGCAGCGCCGTCACGTAGGCGCGCGCTACCTCAGGGGCACGCTCACCAGCACCCATGATTGGCTTGGTCACAATCTCAATGAGGGGAATGCCCGCGCGGTTACAATCCACCAGCGAAGAGGTTGCGCCGTGGATACGGCCATCGGCGCCACCCAAGTGGGTGAGCTTGCCGGTGTCCTCCTCCATGTGGGCACGTTCAATCTCTACGCGCCACTCGGTGCCGTCGTCGAGGACGACGTCGAGGTAGCCGTCGTAGGCAATCGGCTCATCGTACTGGGAAATCTGGTAGTTCTTCGGCTGGTCCGGGTAGAAGTAATTTTTGCGGGCAAAGCGCGAAGACTCCGCAATCTTGCAGTTCAGCGCCAGGCCAATCTTGATGGCGCCTTCCACGCCCTTGGAGTTCACTACGGGCAAAGCGCCTGGCAGGCCCAGCGACACCGGGTCCACGTTGGAGTTGGGGGCTGCGTTGAAGTTCGTGGGTGAGGTGGAGAACATCTTGGTCTCCGTATTGAGCTCCACGTGAACTTCCATGCCCATAACGGGATCGAACTTTTCAAGGACCTCATCATAGTCCATCAGGTCATACATCGCAGCAGTCATGCGTGCCATCTTAGTATGTCAGCGCGACACCGTGCGCAACCGCCTAACCCAACAAGGTGATGCCGTGGGTAATGAGAATTTTGGCAATCATCGCCGCCGGATAGACCATGGCATAGCCCAAAGAAACTCGCTGGTCAGTATTGGTGCGGTTGTTAACGAAAGCCAACACCGCCGGCTGCGTTTGTGCGCCAGCCATGGCCCCCGCGGTCTTTGTAGCACCAACGTGCAGGAAACGCCGCATCACAAAGGCGAACCCGGTGGCCACCAGCGTGGTGATGATTGCGCCGAGCAGGAGAATTTTCCACCACGAACCACCCGTAAAGGCGCCGGCAATCTCCCCACCCGCATTCGTTCCGGCCTGCGCCAGGAAGAGCAGCAGGCCTAACTCGGAAAGAATCGTGTTGGCCGAGTGCGGCAGTGCGGTGACCGTGTTGCCGATGCGCCCGATGCGCGCCATGATCAGCGCCACGATGAGGACGCCCGCGGCAGCGCCGAGGCTAAAGGAAGAACCTCCCGGTAGAGGGATCTCGAGGTGGCCCACGAAAACCCCGAGAGCCATGCCTAGGCCGAGGGAGACCGGGTTGATATCCGTCAGGCCTTGGGAGGAATCACCGAGAAAAGCAGAAATCTCCCGCAGAGACTTCTTTGAACCGACGACGCGCACGCGGTCCCCCAGCTCTACGATGTGTTCGGGGATTGCGACCTGGTCGTTATCGGCCCGGCGAACACGCGAGATTCGTGCGCCCCAACGATCCGCCAATTGGTTATTCAGCTCCGCGATGGTCAGACCGGCCAAGTTGTGCTCCGACACAGTGATGCGGCGAAAATCTAGCTCGTGGCGGTCATCGTTGAGAATCTGTGGCGACTCACGCCCAGCGTCCTCAATAATGTTGTCGAGGTCCTCGGGGGCGCCGACAAGCGTGACGACATCCCCCGGGTGTAGCACATCAAAAAACTTCGGCAGGACGATCACGTTGCTGCCTACTCGGCGTAAACGGGTGACCTGCACTTCCCCATTGCCAATGTCCGCGAGCTCTGCAACGGAGGTCTCGCGCAGAATCTGCATGTGCTGGCGCGTGACGGGTGACAGGGTGTCGTCGTCATTACCGGCGTCGCGAAGCACCAGCACAGTCGCCGCGAGCATACCGATGACGCCAAACAGATAAGACACCGCATAACCCACCGTTGCTGAGCCCGGATCGCCCGTAGCCTCCGAGGCCGCCGCCAAAGCAGGGGTATTTGTCACCGCGCCAGCGAAGGTACCGGCGATAGTGGCACTCGACAACCCAAAGACATAGGTCCCCAGCCCCCAAGCAGCGAGGGCGGCGACGATAAAGACCGCGATCATGGAAAGCACGGGGCCAGTCGCAGTTTTCAGCGACTTGAAGAAGGACACGCCGGAGTTGTTGCCAATGCCAAAGGCAAAGAGCACCAAGCCAAACATACCCAAAATGGGAGGAACGGAAGCTTCGACGCCGACGGCGGAGGCAGCGGCCGAGAAAGCGATGCCCAAGAAGAGCACGGCTGCCGCGCCCAAGCTGATGCCCCGTGTCTTAATACCGCCGAGGGCCATGCCGAGGCCAATCAGCAGGAACACCAAGAGAACCGGCTGATCAGCCAGGAAAGCTAATACGCTTGTCATAATTCCTTTATTAACTAAGGGTGAGCCCTAGTGGTGTTTAACCAAAGAGGGCTTGAGCGTTGGCATAACGCTTGGCAGGAACCACCTTCAGCTTGCCCACGGCCTCCTCGAGCGGCACGAGGTCGATGTTTTCGCCGTGCAAGGCCACGCACATTCCGGACTGTCCATTGTGCGCGGCGCGGGCAGCATGGGTGCCATAACGGGTTGCCAGCACGCGGTCATAGGCAGTTGGCGTACCACCACGCTGGATGTGGCCGAGGACGGTAGTGCGCACGTCGTAGCCGGTGCGCTTCTTGATCTCATCACCGATGACCTGGCCAATTCCGTTGAAGGTCTGGTGGCCGAACTGGTCCACGCCGCCTTCTTCGAAGTCCATGGTGCCTTCCTTGGGCAGAGCGCCCTCAGCAACGCAGACGATGCCGTACTTCTCACCCATCTGGAAGCGGCGCTCCATTGCCTTGGTGATATCTGCGATATCGAATGGAACCTCAGGGATCACCGTGTAGTGCGCACCACCAGCCATGCCAGCATGCAGTGCGATCCAACCGACGTGGCGGCCCATGACCTCCACGATGAGGATGCGGTCGTGGGATTCAGCGGTGGTGTGGAGGCGATCGATCGCATCGGTTGCGACGGAGACTGCGGTGTCGAAACCGAAGGTGTAGTCCGTTGCATTGACGTCATTGTCAATGGTCTTCGGCACGCCGACGACTGGAATGCCATTATCAGACAGCCACTTGGCGCCCTTCAGCGTTCCCTCACCGCCAATGGCGATGAGCGCATCGACCTCCGCATCAGCCATGTTGGCCTTGATGGTGTCCAGCCCAGCCTTGAACTTATCTGGGTGGAGGCGGCCGGTGCCAAGGATGGTTCCGCCGCGCAGAAGGATGCGGTCGATCTCAGCGTCGTCATAAAGGTCTCGGCGACGGTCTTCCATGAGACCAACCCAGCCGTCCTCGTAGCCGACGACCGTATCGCCGAACTCGTTGGATGCGGTGCGAACGACCGCGCGGATAACAGCATTCAGACCGGGGCAATCACCACCGGATGTCAGTACAGCAAGACGCATGACATCCAATCTACTCGCTTCCCTATAGGCTCGCAGTTTCCGCTACCGCATGCAGGGTGTCGCGGAAGAAGAGCGAAGCCACACACCCCGCCGATAGCATCGCAACGATGACCACGAGGGAATCCGCGGCCCCCGCTACCTGCATAACCGCGGAAACAGCGGCCACGCCGATGACCGAACCCACCTGCCGAGAAGTGTTATAGACGCCGGATGCAGCACCCATGAGATCTGCGTCAATATCGCGCATCGTCGTCGCGGCGTTGGAACCCCAGATGAAGGACTGCCCCGCCCCCAGCGCCGCGCAGGGCAGGCACAACCACCAGGCCGACACTTCGGCGTACATGAGGAACCACAGCGCGAGGAAGGTTGCAATCAGGATGCCGAATCCCGCGACCGCCAGACGCCGTGGGTGCAGCTTATCCGCCAGAATGCCCGCCAAGGGCGACACGCACAGAGAGACCAGCGCCATAGGTGTAACGATGAGCCCGGCATCCCGCGCCGACATGTCCTGCTCGACCTGCAGCCACATCATGATTGGAATCATCATCGACGCCGCCATAAAGCCCATGGACACGATGGCCACTGAACCTGCGGAGTAGTTGCGGTCATTAAACAGCACGAGGGGGACGAGCGCCGCCTTCCCCCGCGATGATTGCAAGCGCACGAAGATGTAGATGCCCACCACACCAGCAAGGAGCAGGGCCCAAATCCACCACGGCCAGCCCGTCTCTGGGCCCTGCTGCACTGCGAACACAAAGCACGTTAACGCGATAAACGACGCCCCCACCGACACAAAGTCAATCTTCCCCGTCGCCGTCGGCAAGGAAGGAACCCACAGACCGGATAAGACGATTGCAGCGACGACGAAAGGTATATGGATCCAAAACACCGCCTGCCACCCGAAGGCGGCGACAACGAAGCCACCCAAGAGCGGTCCGGCAAGCGTGGCCAAAGACCCAACCACTCCCCAAACGCCGAGCGCACGGCCGCGCCGCTCGCGGGCAAAGATACGGTTGATGACGGCCATAGTCTGCGGCATTTGAATCGACGCGCCGAAACCTTGCAGGGCTCTTGCTGCGATAAGAAACTCCACCGAGGGCGCTAGCGCGCACAGCAGCGCGCCGATACCAAAGAGCCCGACGCCCAACTGGAACATGTTCTTCTGACCGTAAATATCGCCGAGGCGGCCGGTAAACAACAGCGGCACGACCACGGCGAGCAGATAGATCGCGGAGACCCACAGCACCTGGTTGACGTCGGCGTTGAACTCGCGGCGGACGTCGGGAAGCGCAACGGCAATCATCGATTGGTCGAGCAACGACATGAAGAAGCCCAGTGACAGCGCGGCCATGGCGAGCCAAGCCTGCTTTTCCGAGGTCGGGGTTGCTGCGAGTTTCATGGAGCGAAGTCTAGCCACAACGCGCTCACACAGCCTAAACTGAGGCACATGGGAATGATTGATATCAAGAAACCGCAGGATGTATCAACGGCGGCGACCGTCACGCTAGGCCTTATCGGCGGGTGGCTCACCGCCCGGGAGACAGGCATTCGCCCGCTTGGCGGCGTGGTGCTTGCCGCCGCTGGCGTCTGGGCGGGCCGCAGCTGGTGGGCGAAAACGAACCCAGCCACTACCGCTGGCTTGGCAGCTCTATACACCGGCGCTTTCGGCCTCTCCCACCCGCTGGCTAAGAAGATGGGCTCCTGGCCGGCCGTGCTGACCGTCACCGCCGCAAGTGCCGGCGCTGCCTACGCGCTTTCCGACGCCCAGTAGACCCCCACCCACGCCCCTTCGCGCTGCCCTTGACGGCCGGAGGGGCGTTTCACGTTTCACAAAAGCGCCGCCACCCACATCCGTTAAGTATCGAATATCTAGGCGAAATGCTCAGCCGCTACCCCCGTTTATAGTGACGACTTGACGGGAATTCACCACTAGCTATAGCCATGTGTGGCGGTGGCCGCTAGGATTATGTTTAGAACACTTCTTCTAACTCATGTTGATCTCGGGGGAGATACCATGACCACCACTGCTAC
>NZ_KV788192.1:0-27726 GCF_001807205.1 Corynebacterium sp. HMSC05D03
GACAAAATCAACGCACTCTAAAACCGGAAGGGCCACTTTAGTGGGGAAGAAGGCGCGCTGCGCCGCAAGGCAATCTCGATGGCTATCAACCGCGAGGAAATCGCGGAGACCATCTTCCACGGCACCCGCACACCGGCCCGCGAGTTCACCTCCCCGGTCCTGAATGGCTACAACGACAGCCTGCCCGGTTCGGAGAACCTGGACTATAACCCGGAGGAGGCGAAGAAGCTCTGGGCGGAGGCCGATAAGAAGTACGGTGCTTTTGAAGGCTCGTTCCCCATTAACTACAACACCGACGGCGACAACAAAGATTGGGCCGATGCCGTAGCCAACAACATCAGCAACACGCTGGGAATTCAAGCCGTGGGGAACCCCTACCCGGACTTCAAGTCCTTCCGCGATGCCTACCGCAGCGAGCGTATGGACGGTGCCTACCGCACGGCGTGGTTCGCCGACTATCCCTCCATGGGCAACTTCCTCGGGCCAAACTTCACCACGGGTGTAGCTTCCAACGACTCGAAGTACTCCAACCCGGAATTCGATGAGCTCATCGTCAAGGCCAACGGCGCCGCGAATGAGGAGGAAGCCGCGAAGCTCTACAACCAGGCGCAAGAGCTTCTGCTGCGTGACCTTCCTTCCATCCCGCTGTTCTACCCGAACGTGGTCGGCGGCTGGTCCGAGAACGTCCAGGACGTGACCTTCAACTGGAAGTCCCTGCCGGTGTACTACGCGGTGAAGAAGAACTAGTCGTTTCCATCGTTGAGTTACTGCGGGAGATTGCGCACCTGCTCTAACAAAACTGCCCGAGTTGCCAAAGATCCCCGCTGAGATCGAAGGCCCAGCCCCTATTTTTGGCAGATCGGGCAGTTGCAATCTCGCTGTGGGCACACCGCTGATGCTCCGCAACTGGATTACAGTACGGAGGTATGACCTCCGTACTTTTTCTTTGCAATACCAACCGCGGTAAGTCCCAGATGGCGGCTGCCTTAGCCAGGAAGCATGCGCCCGACTGGGAGATTCACTCCGCAGGAGTAAAGACCACTGAACAGCATCGTGAGCAGGGCGTTAATACTGAGGCGCAGGCCTCCCTTGCAAAGGTCGGCGCCGACATGGCAGGTACGCCGACGTTGATTGACCGCGACCTTGCGTCTTCAGTGGACCACGTCATCGTCGTCGGTGATGCCGACTATGACGGAGTGGCTGAGCGTTGGGAGATTGAGGACCCGTCCGTGCGCGGCCTAGAAGGCGCGGAGCGAATGGATGCGCTGCGCGATGACATTGATGCTCGCGTACGAGCTTTCCTTGATGGTCACGCGCAGGACTGAAAACTAAAACTGCCCGAGTTGCCAAAACTAGGGGCTGGAATTCGATCTCAGCGGTGATCTTTGGCAGATCGGGCAGTTGTGCTTTGAGAAACTAGCCGCGGAAGGTATACCACTGCACCGAGTTGGCCGGCAGGTGCAGCTGTACGTGGTTGCCTTCGGAGCGCACGCGGTGGGCAAGGTCGTTGCCAGCACCCTGGTAGACGGCGTCGTCGGTGTTGATGACTAGCTCCCATTCGCCGTCGCGCGGCACCCAGAGGTCATAGTTTGGCACCGAGCTGCCGGAGAGGTTGCACACCGCCAACACTGCGGAGCCATCCTTTCCGTAGCGCACGTAGCCGAGCATGTTGTTGTTCGAGTCATCAGCCTTGACCCACTGGAAGCCGTCCTGGGTAAAGTCCTGTGTCCAGAGTGCCGGGTGCTGCATGTACACCGCGTTGAGGTCGCGCACTAGGCGCTTGATGCCGTGGTGCCACTCGTTGCCCCAGCCCTCCAAGTTGGACCAATCCACGGAGTGGCCTTCGGCCCATTCGGTGGTCTGGCCAAACTCCTGGCCCATGAACATCAGCTGCTTGCCCGGGTGGGAGAACATGTAGCCATACAGAGCGCGCAGGCCCGCGGCCTTATTCCAGTCATCGCCCGGCATGCGCTCCCACAGGGAGCCCTTGCCGTGCACAACTTCGTCGTGGCTAAACGGCAGCACATAGCGCTCCGAGTAGGCGTAGACCATGGAGAAGGTGAGCTCACCGTGGTGGTACCGGCGGTGAATCGGCTCGTGCTTGAAGTACTCCAGGGTGTCGTTCATCCAGCCCATGTTCCACTTCAGGCTAAAGCCCAAACCGCCTTCATGCGTCGGAGCGGTCACGCCTGGCCAGGAGGTGGATTCTTCGGCGATGGTCAGCACGCCCGGGTGGGTGCGGTTCAGCGTGGCGTTGGTCTCCTGAAGGAATTGGACGGCCTCAAGATTTTCGCGCCCGCCGTAGATATTGGGCAGCCATTCATCGCGGGAGTAGTCCAAGTAGAGCATGGAGGCTACGGCGTCGACGCGCAGGCCGTCGATGTGGAACTCCTCCGCCCAGTAGAGGGCATTGGCTACTAGGAAGTTGCGCACCTCGTTGCGGCCGAAGTCGAAGACATAAGTTCCCCAGTCAGCCTGCTCGCCGCGGCGCGGATCCGGGTGCTCGTAGAGTGCCTGGCCATCAAACCGGCCCAGCGCCCACTCATCCTTGGGGAAGTGAGCTGGTACCCAGTCGACGAAGACGCCGATGCCGGCCTCGTGCAAATCGTTGATGAGCGCGCGCAGCTCGTCCGGGGTGCCCCAGCGCGCGGTAGGTGCGTAGTAGCCGGAGACCTGGTAGCCCCAGGAACCGCCGAAGGGGTGCTCGGCCACGGGCAGAAATTCCACGTGAGTAAAGCCGTGCTCCACCAAATAGGGGATGAGCTCCTCACGCAGGCTGTTGTAGTTGGCGCCTACCTTCCACGAGCCGACGTGGAGCTCATAGACACTCATAGGGACGTCGAGGTCGCCGTTGCGGTTGTTCATCCACTCCTCATCGCTCCATTCGAAGCTGGAGCGAGCCACCACGGAGGCGGTTTCCGGCGGGGCAATGGTGCGCTTGGCCAGGGGATCGGCCTTGTCAATGCGCGGGGAGTTCTTGCCGTGGACGGCAAACTTATAGCGCTCGCCTTCGCCCACTCCGGGGATGAAGACCTCCCAAATGCCCGTGGAACCGAGGCATCGCATGGGGTATTGGGTTGGGTTCCAGCCGCAGAAGTCACCGACCACGGCCACACCCTCCGCGTTAGGCGCCCACACGGCAAACGCCGTGCCCTCGACCGTGCCCAAGTCGGTGGTGTAGCTCTTGAGGTTGGCACCGAGCACTTCCCACAGGCGCTCGTGGCGGCCCTCACCGATGAGGTGTTGATCCAGGGTGCCCAGGGTGGGCAGGAAGTGATAGCCGTCCGCTACTTCGGTAGCGGGCTGGCCCGGGTAGGTGATGCGCAGGCGGTAGTCTGCTTCTTCGGCGAGCGGGGCCTCCCAGATATCATCCCCAACCGCGCGCATAGCAATCGTGTCGGTTGCGGTGACGAGCTCGACGGCTTCGGCACCGGGGCGGCGAGTGCGGACGGTACCGTCGTGCCACCCATAGAAATCATGGGGCGCGTGGTGGCGGCAGTGGTTAAGGCGTTCGAGGTCTGAGGCCGGGATGTTCATACTGACCAAATTACCGAACAACGCCCGCCCGCGGGGCAGAAAAGAAACCCCGCGCTACCCGGAAAGGGGGACGGAATCAGCGCGGGGTGGTGAGGGTTTTAAAAGCCTAGGGGCGGTAGTCGTTCACACGGCGCCACGCTATGCGTTCCTGCAGGTCATGGTGGGCCGGCGGGAGGACGAAGATGTGGGCGACGTCACGCAGCGGCTCCAGACGCACGAAGTTACGGTCGGACCACTCGTAGGCAGCTCCACTGATGGTGTCCTGCACCGTGAAGTGATCGTCCGGGTGGCGGCCCACGGCGGCAAGATCCAGGAAGACTGTGGCCTCCTGTGCATTGCGCGGATCCAGGTTGACCACCACGAGCACCACGTTGCCGGTGGTGGGATCAGCCTTGGAGTAGGCAATGATGGCCTCGTTATCAGTGTTGTGGAAGCGCAGCGTGCGCAGCTGCTGGAGGGCCGGGTTCTCGCGGCGGATGACGTTGAGCAGGCGGATATAGGACTCCAGGGAGTCACCAGACTTAACGGCGGCCCGGAAGTCGCGCGGGCGCAGCTCGTATTTCTCCGAATCGAGGTATTCCTCGCTGCCCGGCTTGACTGCTTGATGCTCGTAGAGTTCGAAGCCGGAGTACACGCCCCACAGCGGGGAGAGCGTGGCAGCCAAAGTGGCGCGGATGGCGAACATGGCGCGCCCGCCGGTCTGCAGAGATTCGTGGAGGATATCCGGGGTATTGACAAAGAGGTTGGGGCGGCAGATATCGGCCTGCTCCACGTGCATCTGCGCGAACTCGGTGAGCTCGTGCTTGGAGGTCTGCCACGTGAAGTAGGTATAAGACTGCGTAAATCCAGCCTTGGCCAAACCGAACAGGCGCGGGGCGCGGGTGAAGGCCTCGGAGAGGAAGATGACCTCCGGGTGGGTCACGTGCACCTTGGAAATCAGCCAATTCCAGAAATTGGCGGGCTTGGTGTGCGGGTTGTCCACGCGGAAGGTGGTGACACCAGCCTCCACCCAGATCATGACGATGCGGTAGATCTCCGCATAGATGGCATCCGGGTCGTTATCGAAATTGAGCGGGTAGATGTCCTGGTACTTCTTCGGCGGGTTCTCGGCGTAGGCAATGGTGCCATCGGCCAACACCGTGAAAAACTCTGGGTTGGTCTTGGCCCACGGGTGATCCGGGGAGGCCTGTAGGGCTAGGTCCAGTGCTACCTCCAGGCCCAAGCCAGCGGCCTTCTTGACCAGCTGCTTGAAGTCCTCCATGGTGCCCAATTCCGGGTGCGTGGTGGAGTGGTCCTGAATGGCCCAGGGAGAGCCCACGTCACCAGGCTCCGCCACCACGGAGTTGTTGCGGCCCTTGCGGTGCACCTTGCCAATGGGGTGGATGGGCGGGAAATAGACGGTATCGAAACCCATGGCGGCCACGCGCTCCAGTGCCTGCGCCGTGGTCTTAAACGTGCCGTGCACGGGGTTTCCCTCGTCATCCCAGCCGCCGGTCGAGCGCGGGAAGAGCTCGTACCACGAGTTGTAGAGAGCTTCAGGACGCTCTACCAGGACCTCGTGGATGTCACCTTCCACCAGCAGGTGACGCAGTGGGTGGCGGTGGAGGATCTCCATGACCTCCTCGGACAGTGCGGTGCGCACGCGCTTATCGACGTCCACCGACTCATCCTTCAGCTCCTTCGCCGCCTGAAAGAGCAGCTCCGCCTTGTCACTCGGGCACTGAATCGCCGCCTCCTCGAAGAGCTCGGCGCCGTGTAGAAGGTCATTGCTGAGCTCTTGTGCGGATTGTCCTGCCTCCATCTTCTTGACCACCGCGTTGCGCCAGGTGGACATCGGATCCGACCAGGCATCGATGCGGAAGAACCAACGCCCAGTGGTGGCTGGGCTAAATACGCCGTGGACTCGGTCTGGATTCTCCGGGTCCACCGTCATAGTAACGGCGGAGGTAGATGGGGATTCGGTGTTCCATACCGAGAGCGTTGCGGCGACGGCATCGTGGCCCTCGCGCCACACCAGCGCAGTGACAGGGATAACCTCTCCGACCACAGCCTTCGAGGCGGCATTACCGGAGAGGGAGGGGCGGACATCGTCGATACCAAGGCGTTGAGTCATGCCCATAGAATAATGCAGCTGTGTCAGTTTCACCGGGGAAGAAGGATTTCAGCCACAATGGTGGCTGTGAACACTCCAGAGCAATTGAGCCAGCAAGACCCTGAACTGATGGAAACCGACGAAGATTGGTTGATTGACTTCCGCGGCGTCGAGCTGCGACGCGGTGGGCGCACACTGGTGGGGCCCATCGACTGGCAGGTGGAGCTCGATGAACGCTGGGTCATCATCGGCCCCAACGGCGCGGGCAAGACCTCCTTGGTCCGAATGGCTGCCGCCGAAGAGTTCCCGTCCGCTGGTGTGGCTTTCCTCATGGGTGAGCGCCTGGGCAAGACGGATATGCGCGATCTGCGCGCCGCCATCGGTATTTCCTCCGCCGCCGTCCAACACCGCATCCCGGATAGAGAACGCGTGGATGATCTCGTTGTGTCTGCCGGTTATGCGGTCCTCGGCCGCTGGCGTGAGGACTACCAAGACATGGACTTCTCCCGTGCCGATGACATCTTGGAACAAGTGGGTGCAGCGCACCTGGCAGAGCGGACCTGGGGCACGCTTTCTGAAGGCGAGAAGAAGCGCGTCATCCTCGCCCGCGCGCTGATGGCCAACCCGGAGCTGCTCATCCTGGATGAGCCTTCCGCCGGTATGGACTTGGGTGGCCGTGAGGACCTCGTGGGCTACTTGGGGGACCTAGCACTCGATGCGGATGCCCCGGCAATTGTCATGATTACCCACCACGTCGAGGAAATCCCTTATGGATTTACCCATGCGATGCTCCTAGATGAGGGTAAGGTCGTGGCCAAAGGACTCATTAACTCTGTCCTGACGTCGGAAAACCTCTCCAAGGCTTTCCACCAACCCATCCAGGTGGACCGCATTGGGGAGAGGTACTTCGCCCGACGAGTCCGCTAACCCCTAGCACATAACCCCTAGTACATAACCTCAGTACGCCTTCTCGACGTATACCTCTCGAATTCTGCTCCTAGCTTGCAGACACGGAAAGTTGCATGAGCCAGTCCATCCACGACAGCCTTGATGCCATCGACCCTGGCGAAACCACGGGCTTTAACGGGGCACGCCTGGCCGCTACTGTCCTCTTGTTACGCGATACCGCGGAGGGCTTGCGCGTGTGGATCCAAGAACGCGTGCACACCATGCGTAATTACCCCGGCCACGTTGTCTTTCCCGGCGGCGGTGTAGACCCGCGTGACTTCCCACCGCGTTCTTGGGACTCCGGCGAACTATGGGCGGGCAGCTCGGTGGTCTCCATGGCACGGCGCATGGGCGTAACCAAGTACAAGGCACACGCCCTTGTCTTCGCGGCCGCCCGGGAGCTTTTCGAGGAGGCCGGCACGCTGCTGGCCATCCGCGAGGACGGCTTGGTTTCCGACGCCTCTCGCTACCACCGTGAGCGCGAGCTGTTAGAAACCCACGAGATTTCCTTCACCGAGTTCCTTGAGCACAACGGCATGCGTGTCGACGCCGACATGCTCTTGCCTTGGTCCCGCTGGGCCGGGGAAGACAACAACCACTGGTTCGACACCTTCTTCTTCATCGGTGTACTACCCGAAGGCCAAGAACCCGATGGAGATACAGGCGAAGCCGACGACGCCGGCTGGTTCGACCCACAACTGGTCCTCGATGGCTGGCGCGCCGGGTTGGTGCGCCTAGCTATCCCGACGTGGGCGCAGCTCAAGCGTTTGACCTCCTACGCCACGGTCAAAGAGGTCTTAGATGATGCCTCCTTCTCCGACCTGCGTCCGATTATCGGCGACCCGCGCGATGATGAGCGCTACCGTGAATACTTCACCACTTTCCCTGTCGACCGCATTTAAGTCGGCCTCGCCCGGCATCAACCGATACAGAAGAAACCTGCATGAGCTACACCCTGGACGAAGTTGCCTTCCTACGCGAGAACGCCGCTACGATCGATGCCGCCGCAGCAGACCTGGAAGGGACCAAGAAGGCGCACCTGCGGGACGTCGCCAAGCTGCAGGCCCAATTCGGTAATTATGGCCGCGCCGTAGCCGAGCTGATCCAAGCCCGCAGTTCCGGCAAGCTACCGGGGCAGTGGCTTATGGATCACGACTCCGCCCAACAGGCCACCCCACCCGCAGTGGCGGCTTATCGCGCGCAGTTCCTTCAGGAACGCAACGTGGACTTCGTCCACGACCTCACCTGCTCCATCGGCACCGAAGGCCAGGCCTATCGCCCCGGCGCTTATGTGGGCAGTGACCTAGACGCCTCACGCGTGGCCATGGCGCACCACAACATTGAGCACCCAGTTTTTCGCGCCGATGCTCTAACCACCACGACGACCGCCCAGGTCTGCATCGCCGACCCTGCGCGGCGACAGGGTGGCAATCGCATCACGCGCCTAGACCAACTCCTACCACCGCCAGCAGATCTGCTGGCCACCCACGGCGAGATGGCCATCAAGTGCGCCCCCGGCATTGATCATTCCGAATGGGAAGGCCTGGCTTGCGTGGTGAGCCTCGATGGCGGGGTGAAGGAAGCCTGCCTGTATACCCCGGGCCTGGGAATGGGGAAGAGGGCAGTGGTCCTCAACACCACGCCCGAAGGAATACACACTGACGTCATCGAGGATGACCTCGACGAAAACGAGCTGCCTGAGGCTGGGCCCATGGGGCGCTTCCTCATCGACCCCGACGGCGCCATCGTGCGCGCCGGGCTGGTGCGCCACTACGCCGCGCGGGAAGGCTTGCATCAGCTGGACCCGCGCATTGCCTACCTCACCGGCGACCGCCTTCCGCAAGGCATGTCCGGATTTGAATTCATCGAGATGGTCCCCATGAAGAAGCTAAAAGCGGCCATGGCGGCCCACGACGTCGGCTCGCTGGAAATCCTGGTACGCGGGCAAGACGTGAACCCGGACCAGCTGCGTAAGAAGCTCAAGCTCAAAGGCTCCACTGCCAAGACACTCGTGGTCACGCGCATTGGAACGAAGGGAGTCGCGGTGTTGTGCGGACCGCGAGTAGTATCGACCGAAGGTAATTACGCACCCTAATAGTTTCAAAATTTACGGAAGGGGAAGTGCCCACATGCCAGTCATTGTGGCTCTGGTCAAGCACGTACCGGATACGTGGTCAACCAAGACCCTCGAGGCGGACCACACGTTGGACCGTACCTCGGTGGATAACGTCATCGATGAGGTCAACGAGTACTCCGTCGAGCAGGCACTGCGCTTGCGCGACGATAACGCCGACGCCGGCTATGAGGTCGTGGCGCTTACGATGGGCCCGGCCGCTGCCGATGAGGCTCTGCGCAAGGCACTGGCCATGGGCGCAGACCACGCCGTGCACGTGACGGACGACGCCCTCGCCGGCGCCGACGCCCTGGCTACCGCCTGGGTTCTCAACGCCGCCATCAACAAGGTGGGAGAAAAGTTCGGTGAGGTCCAGGTCATCACCCTGGGCAACAACTCTTCGGATGCCTCCACCGGGCTTATCGCTGGCCTGCTGGCTGAGTATCGCCAGCTGCCCGCACTCACGGAGCTCAAGGCCGCCTCCCTGGCCGGTGCCACCGCTACCGGCACTCGCGAGGATGCCCACGGCCACTGGGAGCTTAGCGCCAACCTACCGGCGATCCTGTCCTTTACCGACAAGGCCGATAAGCCGCGTTTCCCCAACTTCAAGGGCCTGATGGCCGCCAAGAAGGCTGAGGTCACCACCCTCGCCGTGGCGGACCTCGGCATTGACGGTGTGCCTTCCACCACCACGGTCACCGCCTCCGTGCAGCGCCCGGCCCGCACCGCCGGTGAGGTCATCACCGACCCGGATCCGGCCGTGGCTGCCGCCAAGGTCGCGGACTTCCTGGCCGCCAAGAATCTCATCGAGGGTTAAAGGAGAAAAGATATGTCTCACGTTTATGTCCTAGTTGAGCACGAAGCAGACCAGCTCAGCCCCGTTACCGGCGAGCTCATCACCGCCGCCCGCGCGCTCGGCACCGTCTCCGCCGTCGTCGTGGCCAAGGATGCCGCCACCGCCGCCTCTTTCGATGCCGAGCTGGGCAACTTCGGTGCCGCCCAGGTGGTCCAGGCCACCGCCGCGGACTATGAGCAGCGCATCGTCACCCCGGAGGTCGACGCCCTCCACGCCTTGGCCGCCAATAACCCGGCGCCCATCGTGCTGGCCTCCACCCCGACCAACAATGAGATCGCCGGTCGCCTCGCCGCCCGCCTGGGCTCGGGTGCCTTGGTCAACGTCGACGGCATTAATGCCGACGGTACCGCCCACCACACCATCTTCGGTGGTTCCTACGAGACTTCCTCCACAGCCACCGGTTCTGTGGTCTATACCCTGCGCCCAGGCTCCGTGGTTGCCGAGCCGCAGCCGGTCACCGCAGCACCCGCGCCCTTCGAGCTGCCTGCCGCTACAGCGAAGGACGTCACCGTCACCTCCTTCACCCCGGCTGAGAAGACCGCCCGTCCGGAGCTGACCTCCGCCAAGGTCGTCGTGGCCGGTGGCCGCGGCGTGGGCGATAAGTTCGCCGACGTGGTGGAGCCGCTTGCCGATTCCCTCGGGGCCGCCGTCGGCGCTACCCGCGACGCCGTGGATGAGGGCTTCTACGACCCGGCCCACCAGATCGGTCAGACCGGTGCGACCGTGTCCCCGAAGCTCTACATCGGCCTGGGTATTTCCGGTGCTATTCAGCACACCTCCGGCATGCAGACCTCGGAGACCATCGTCGTGGTCAATCAAGACCAGGACGAGCCCTTCTTCCAGATCGCCGATCTCGGCGTGGTGGGTGACCTCCATGAGATCGCCCCGGCACTTGCCGCGGAGCTGACCAAGCGCAAGGAGGCTGGCAACTAATGCCGCTCTACCTCGATTACGCAGCCACCCAGCCCATGCGCCAGTGCGCTATCGACGCATGGACGCAGGCAGCCAGTTCCCTCAACCCGGGCGCGTCCTATGCCTCCGGGCGCAAGGCACGCTCCGTGCTGGATGACGCCCGCGAGACCGTTGCCGAGCTGCTCGGCTGCGAACCCATCGAGGTCATCTTCACCTCCTCCGGCACGGAGGCGGACAACATCGCCATTCAGGGCCTCTACCGCGCTGCGCAGTCTGCTTCCCCCGAAGCCGCGCAGCGCATCGTTTCGACCCCCATCGAGCACCCTGCCGTGCTCGAAACCGTGGAGAAGCTCCAGACTGAGCACGGCGCGACCGTAGAGCTTCTCCCGGTTGATTCCACGGGCCACGTCAGCGATTTAAGCGCCCTGGATACCCCGGCCGCGGTGGCCACCTGCATGTGGGCCAACAACGAGACCGGCGCCATTCAGCCGGTCGCGGACATTACCCAGCGCGCCGCCGCGCAGAACACCCCTGTGCATATCGACGCCGTGCAGGTTGCCGGCAAGCTACCCATCAACTTCCACGAGCTGGGTGCCACCACATTGGCGGCCAGCGCCCACAAGTTCGGCGGCCCGCGCGGCATCGGCCTGCTGCTTGCACGCCGTACCCCCGCCCCTCAACCCATCGCCTTCGGCGGCGGTCAAGAGCGCGGCATCCGCCCCGGCACCGTCGACGTGGCTAGTGCGAGCGCGCTTGCCGCAGCTCTGCGTGAGTCTGTCGCGGAAATGGAGCAGGAGGAAATCCGCCTGACTGCACTTCGCGACAAGCTCAAGGCCGGCATCGAATCCAGCATCGACAACGTCATCATCAACTCTGCCGAGCCAACCTTGGCTTCCCACCTGCACGTGTCCTTCCCTGGCACGGACGGCGACAGCCTTATTATGCTGCTTGACGCCGCCGGTATCGAAGCCTCCGCCGGCTCCGCCTGCCACGCGGGCGTTAACCGCATGTCCCACGTGCTCGAAGCCATGGGCATCGACGAAGAACACGGCCGCGGCTCCCTGCGCTTCAGCCTGGGACGAATGACCACTGAAGAGGACATCGACGCCGTGCTGGCCGGGCTTCCGGAGATCATTCGCCGCGCCCGCTCGGTCTAGAGCTGCGGCACCTAGAACATGAACTTCGGCCCGAAGTACACAACGATGGGCACGATGCTCAGTATTGCCAGCACGAGTGCGAGGACGGCGGTCTTCCGGCGCGACGGTGGCTCATCGGATGAGAGAGACTGGCAGGCCAGAAAGGCAAAGAGCGGTGCGAGAACCGGGGTAGCGAAGCACAGCCCAATGAAGGTGAAGATTCCGGAGAAACCGAATAGGGCCGAGGCGGGTTCCTCGACGGCATCGGCGACGAATAGTGAGAGGAACCCAAGCACCCAGCCGCACAGAATGATGACGGAGCCCCACAGGGCGAGTTTCTCGTTGAAGACTCTTGCCAAGCCACGGCGCGGAGGCAGACCCGATTCCTGGGATTCTTCGAAGGCCTTGGGTGCGGTGGGCTCGGCGTTCTGATCCATGGAGCTGTCCTTCTTCGGTATCAGTCTGTGGCGCTGTCATTGCCTGAGTGAGCGGTAACTCTGTTTTCGCGCAGTGTAGCAGTGGTTGTTGTTGCTGGGAGCGGTCGTCCGGCGCTGCGTTAAGTATGTGACCTAAGAGTTTAAAGTTTCGCGTGTTGCATCTGTGACTGGTGTTGTTGAAACGGTAGTGTGGCGCGCATGAGCCATGCACGTCGCCTTGTTACCGCCGCCGTTACCGCAGTAGCGGCCGTGGCACTGTCCGTATCCACCGCCGTTGCCATCCCGTCCTACGCACCTTCTGGTGTGGATGTCTCCGGCAATAACCACATGTCCCTGCGTGGGATCGACTGGGATGCCGTGAAGTCCGACGGCCAGTCCTATGCCTTTGTCAAGGCCACCGAGGGCGTTGGGTTTGTCAACAACCACTTCGTGCGCGATGCCAATGCCGCAGCAGCTGCTGGGCTCAAGGTTGGCGCCTACCACTACGCACGCCCGGCGGGTGACGCCAAGCAGCAGGCAGCCAGCTTTGCCTCCCAAATCGCGCTGGTGCCGACGCAGACCCTGCCGCCGGTGCTTGACATTGAGGTTGATGAGGGCCTGAGCGCTAAGCAGTTGGAGGGGTGGATTGATACCTTCATGACGGAGGTAAAGTCCCTGACAGGCCGCACCCCGATGTTGTACACCTACAAGTACTTCTGGATGGGTCAGATGGGTAACACCACGCGCTTCTCCGAGTACCCGCTGTGGTTGGCGGCCTACCAGGATACCGCGCCCGAACCGGTTGGAGGCTGGGACAAGCTGGCCTTCTGGCAGCGTTCGGGAAGCGGCCGCGTGGCCGGCATCGAGACCGATGTGGACATGAACCTCTTTAACGGTACTGAAGCCCAGCTGCACTCCTTCTCCGGTGGCAACTACATTGACTTCGGTGGCATCTTGGATGACTTGGTCATTCCGGGTGTGGACCTTGGTGATGACGCCGGTGTGCTGATTGCGGGTATCCTGGCCCTAGCAGCGGGTGCAGTAGCCGTTCCTGCCGTAGCGGATGCCGCGAAGGATGCGGGCTTGGACGTGGATCCGACCGGGCTTGTGAAGCAGGCAGAAAAGCTGCTCAACACTGGCGCTATTAGCACCGATGACCTCAAGGACATGTCCAATAACGACGCCAGCATCGGTGACCTGGCCATCTTCCTGGATAACGCACAGCACCTGCAGGACGTCGACGCGGATAACGTAAGCCAGCAGGATGTAGAGAATGCAGACCGCGCCGCACGCAGCGCTGGTCACGCCGCAGGTGTAGCCATCCCAGCGTTTAATTCCAAGCAGGTAGCGGACCTGCTCAATAGCCTGCGCTAATCGTTGTTGGTTGCCACGGTATCGCGCCGCGGGGCCGCGCCCTTAAAAAAGCGGCGGGTCCAGGACTCGTCGCGGAAGTGTGCAGGCACGGCACCGGAGAGTAACGGCTTGGCCAGTGCAGCGGCTTCGGGGGAGCCGTCCGCGGGTAGTTCGGTATCTGAGCCAATGAGAATGATGTTGCCGTAGCGCCGGCCTTTAAGCATGGGAGGGTCGGCGATAACCGCGACGTGTGCGAAGACTTCTGCCATCCCGGCTAACTCCGCCTTTGCGCCCTGGAGATCGGAATGGTCACCGCAGTTGGCCACGTAGAGGCCACCGGGGCATAGTGTTGCATGGGCGTGCTGGAAAAATTCTTGGGTGGTGAGGGGCTTCGGGGTTGTATCACCCGCGAAGACGTCTCGGATGATGACGTCGAAGCGGTTCGGCGGGAACCCTTCTGTGACCTCTCGCGCCTCGCCGGCGCGGATTTTGACGCGGGGCGCGGAAGGAATATCGGCCAGCTCACGGATGAGCTCCGCTAGCTTGGCGTCGAGTTCGACCACAGTGTTGTGGGAATCCGGCCACAGGTCAGCCAAGTAGCGTGGTAGCGAGCAACCACCGCCGCCCAGGTGGAGTAGGCGTTTGCCGGGTGCGAGATTCTCTACCGCGGCGGCGATCCAGCGCATGTACTCGAACTCTAGGCTGCGCGGCTCATCGGGGATGAGGTGTGAGGAGGGCACGCCGTTGACGTTGAGGATGAATGCGCCGTCGCGGAAAGGATCCGGCTCGATGACGAGCTCGCCAGTGGATATCTCATAGGTTCCCGCGATGGAGTTGGTGGTGTTGCGCTTTCTGCCCATAGTGCCTCTTAGCTTAGGGAATAGGCTGCGTGGTTCGCGTGTTGGGGTATGAGGTACACCGCGACTAGCCTTGGTGGACAACAAAGCAACGAGAAGGGGAGAGCATGCGAGTATTGGTAGCCATGTCCGGCGGCGTCGATTCCTCGGTGGCTGCAGCACGCGCAGTGGAAGCAGGCCATGACGTCATTGGCGTGCACTTGGCCCTGCACAAGGATGCGCAACAGACCCGTGAGAAGGCACGCGGATGCTGCTCCCTAGAGGATTCCGCCGACGCCCGCCGCATCTGCGATAAACTCGGCATTCCCTTCTATGTATGGGACTTCTCCGAGGAGTTCAAGGAAGCCGTCATCGGGGATTTCGTGGACTCCTATGCCCGCGGTGAGACCCCGAATCCGTGCTTGCGCTGTAATGAGAAGATCAAGTTCGCAGCCTTGCTGCGCAAGGGCATGGCGCTGGGCTTCGATGCAGTCGCCACAGGTCACTACGCCACCATCGACTCTGATGGCTACATGCGCCGCTCCCTGGATGAGAACAAGGACCAGTCCTATGTGCTGGGTGTCATCACCAAGGAGGAGCTGGACCACTGTTTCTTCCCGATTGGCGATACCCCGAAGCCGCAGATCCGCGAGGAGGCCAAGCGCCATGGATTCTCCACGGCGTCCAAGCCTGATTCTTATGACATTTGTTTCATCCCGGACGGCAATACCCAGGCCTTCCTGGGCCGTTCCATCGGGCTGCGTCCGGGAATGATCGTGGATACCGAGGGCAATGAGCTCAAGGAACACGATGGCGCGTGGAACTACACCATCGGCCAGCGCAAGGGCCTAGACATCAAGACGCCGACTGCCGACGGCTCCCCGCGCTACGTCACCGATATCGACGCGGCCACCGGTACCGTCACCGTGGGATCGCGCGCCGACTTGGCCGTGACCCGCATTGAGGCCGATCGCCTAAAGTATCTGCACCCGGCGATGGACGGTGATTTCGACTGCGAGGTACAGGTACGTGCCCACGGCTCCGTCGTTGCCTGCCGCGCCCACGTGGACCGCGAGGCTGACCGCATGACGCTCGAGCTTAACGAGCCACTCTCCGGTGTAGCCCGCGGCCAGGCCGCGGTGCTCTACTTGCCGAGCCCGGATGAGCTGGGTGATATTGTGCTCGGCTCTGGCACGATTTGCGGGACTGAGTAGCTTTAGCGAAGCACGCAGTCAGCGATGAGTCGGTCGAGTGCCCGAATATCGACTTTGGGTCCGATGTTGATTTTGAAGTGGCCAGCCCGTGTCCAGAGCTCCAGTTCAGCATTTACGTCTAGGAGCTTTCCGGCATTCTCCGTCGACCACATGTTAATGGAGGAATAAGGGAGCGAATAGATTTCGACTTTCTTTCCAGTGAGACCTTGAGAATCTCGGATAATTAATCGGTGGCTAGTGAAGACCGCTGCGTCTCGGACAGTTTTGAAGGCGCAGATGGGCTTTTCGTTGGCAGCGAGAATTGACGGAATGTCACTCGGAATCTCGCAAGGAGAATAGAAGGTCCAGCCAGAAAACTGTTCAAGTGCCACGGGAGTATCCTTTACTATCTGCGACTTAGTGGTTTGTGAATTGCATTATAGATGCCGCAGCACTGTCTTTGATTCGGTATTAAAAGAAAAAGAATTCGGAAGGAGATGAGATGACGGGATTCGCTCTTGGCCCCATGCCCGGCACGTCCATGGCGGAGGCCGCGGACATCATCATGGGGGAGACCGAACTTCCTGCCATCCCGCAGCTGCCCGAGCGTGGGCTGGGGTCGGATGCGGTGGGCCGCACGGCCAGCATGCTGGAGGCTATCTCCATCGACCGCGGCCCGCGCTCGTGGCGCATGACGGCGCGCCCGCAGCTGCTGACCCGCCGCACGTGGGACCGCTTGGAGCGTGACCTCGACGAGGTCCAAGAGGTCTGGGGCGAGAGCGTGCCGCACGTCAAGGTGCAAGCACTTGGCCCCTGGTCGCTTGCGGCGAGTATCGAGCTTTCCGATGGCCACCGCGTCCTCACAGACCGCAGCGCCTTTAACGAGCTTGCCGACGCCCTCCGCCACGGCCTTCACGCCCACGCTCAGGACGTCGCTAGTCGCTTCCACGGGGAGGTCGTCGTCCAGCTCGACGAGCCCCTGCTTGCCGATATCATCGCCGGCCGCGTCCCCGGCACCACAGATTTCGATACCATCCCGGCGGTCCCGGATGAGGTCGCGCTCGATCTCCTGCAGTCCTTCGACGCAGATTACCTGCACGCCCCGCCGCTGTGGTCGATAGCACCTGCTGCCAAAACTTTGCTCACGACTTTCCGCGGCCTAGACACCCCGCGTCACCTCGACGGCCTGGGTGAGCACTTGAGTGCGGGTCACTGCATCGGTCTGGGCATCGAAGGCTCCGATGCCCGCGCGGAGGCCATCACGCTGGCCCGTCACCTTGACCGCATCGGCATGCCACGCGAGCTGCTCATCGATCATTTCGACGTCTACCCAGTCAAGGCCTCCGCTCGTTCACTGCGCTCGGTAACCGAGACCGCCGGCATCCTCACCCGCGATGCTGGTGACCTTTAGCTCACCCTCTAATCAACCCGCCCCAGGCTATCCGTCGCGGTGAAATAAGACTCCATATACGGGATGACGAACTGGAGTTGGCCATGGGCGGTGGGTTCGATGAGGTCGGCGTCGATAAGCCGCTGGCGCGTGGCCGACAGTGAGCGCACCGTCCGGTCCTGGTGCGCGGCGATGTTCTTGATTTCTGCCGTACCGTCCTCCATGACCGCGCTCATCGCTTCGAGGAAGAGACGCTGCGCCGGCGGAAGCTTCAGGGTAGCGGGCTGGTGGACCTGGGCGCCCAGCACTGAGATAGCCTCGGCCGACACTGCTGCGACGTCACTCACCTCGATACTGCTTCCACCATCACGCTGCGCCTTCCCCCAAGCCAGTGAGCCCACCAGCTGCACCATGTAGGGGTAGCCGCGCGACAGCCTCACCGCTGCCGCAACCGCATCATCGGTGAACTCGAGCCCGGACTGTGAGGCGGTTTCGGTGAAGGCCACCTCGGCGTTTGCGGGGGAGAGCGGGCCCAGAACGAACTTCTGCGCGCGGCGCAGGAAGGTTACACCAGGCAGGTCTAGCAGGCGGTTGACTCCCTGTGGAAGTCCTGCGGCGACAATGGCGACGTCGAGCTCATCGCGCACTAGGTCTTGATATGTCACGGCGAGGGAGGTGAGATCCTCCGCGTCGGCGTCCTGTACCTCGTCGATGGTCAGCAGCACGCCAGTGCCTTTGAGCATGCCTAAAAGCTCGCGCAGGCGAGTGTTCAACGTGGGTTTGTAGGCTTCCTCAGTGTTGTGCTGGATGCCAATGGTTGCCACACCACCAATGCCGACGCGGTTGACCTTGTGCTTGTCCGCCGGGGCCAGCTTGTCCATGATGCGCGGGATGGTGGTGTCAACGAGCTCGTCAACCATGGAGCTGCGTCCCGAGGCTCGCAGGGTAATCCACCCGCGGCTCGAGGCGATATCTTCTATCTCGTTGAGCAGGACCGTCTTGCCGATACCGCGGGCGCCGCTAATGATGAGCGAGCGGCCCGGGCTACCCGGCTGGGAGTCAAGCGCAGCTCGGAAGGTATCGAGGACTGCTGTGCGGCCGACCCAGAACAGTGGTGGAACGCCGAAGGTGGGTCGGAAGGGATTCTCGTGCGGGGACATAGCCTCATCTTAGAGCATTGGGAGATTTGGGAGACTTTTAAGAATGTGGAGATTTGGGAGACTTTTATGAGGACGTCGACTAGGGAGACCAATAATCTCCCTAGTCCTCTATGCGTCTCGTCCGGCGCGGATTGCGGCGACGACGTCGAAGTCTCCCTTCATATCGATAGGTGCACGACGGGAGAGTTCGGCCGCCTTTGCTTCGATGGACTTTCTGTTGGCAGTGGATGGGGATGACGCGGCGATAGTGAGGATGTTGCGCACGTAGTCTTCGAAGGAAACACCAGCGGTAGCGGCGCGGTGCTGAAGAGTTGCGATGGTTGTACTGTCTACGTCTTGGATTTCAACGGTGCAGGTAGGAGAGGAGCTCATAGTGCTATCGTACGGGAGCTTCTTGACCAGCGTCTGTGCCGCTAGAAGGCTGCAAGGCCTGCCAAGCTACCGCGCCGATGTGCAGCGAGCAGGCTGCCACAAGAGCGTACCACCAGCCAAAATACACTGAGGTGTGCCACGACATGGCGTAGCCGATGAAGAGTATGGCGAGAATCGTAATCGCCGCGGTGACGAGGTGATTTGCCGTGGAAAGGGGTTTTCGCAGAGCCTTCCATGCGGCCCAGAGCTCCGAAGCGGTGATGACGGCGAGCGCTACGGTGAGGAACATGCTTACTCCTTAAGATGCGAGCTCGTCGAATAGAGCTTGGGCGAGGTCTTCGGTGCCGGCGAGGGAATCGTTGTTGGCGAAGGCGGCGCGCTTGGTCTCTGGTTCGATGATGAGCATGGTGGAGTAACCGTAGGTGCCGCCGTTGTGCCAGTACCCAGCATTGTCCTTGCTGGGAGGCTGCCAGCCGTAGTCGGTATCGCCGTTGTCCATAAACCACTCGGCGAACTTGGCCATGTCACTCGCCGTGGAGCGGATCGCTCCCGCGGGTGCGGAACCTTCCATCTCCCAGGGCTCGGCGTGGCGGCCGGTATTGGTAAGTCCCCGTGGGGCGTCGTCAGGCACAGAGCCCGGCGTCATGAGATAGGTTTCGGTCATGCCGGCTGGCTCAAAGATGCGTTCTTTGAGCATCTGCTCATAGGGCTGCCCGGCGGCGGTCTCTACAATATGACCCAAGAGCCCGTAGCCAAGGTTGGAATAGGATTCTTCGCCGCGGTCCTTTAGCTCGGCCTTCGTGGCAGCGTCCACGATGTCCTCTACGGTCTCACCTTCATAGGGATTCGAACCGGTGATCGTTGAAGCGAAAAAGCTGAGGACGTTCGCTTTGGCGACGGCGGGTAGTCCAGAGGTGTGGTCGAGCAGCTCCCTTACGGTGACGTCAGCGACGGGCGCATCGCCGACATTGAGGACCTCGCCCACAGTGGTGTCAGTTCTCAGCTTTCCCTCTTCGACGAGCTGGTGGGCCAGTTCGCCGGTGAACATCTTGGTCACGGAGCCGATTTCGACCTCCGTGTGCTCGTCGCTGCCCAGCCCTGCAAAGGTGACCTTGCCGTCCTGGAGGGTAAAAGCGGTGATGTTGTGGAAGCCGGACTCTGAGTGCTCTTCCAACTGGGCAGCTAAGGCTTCGTCGCCAGTTTTGTCTTTTGCCAGAGCAATTCTTTGCGGCCCCGTGATGAGCAGGATGGCTGCAACGGCAATGGCAGCGATGACGGCTAGGGAAATTCTACGCATTAGTGGTCCTCGCTTGCAGTGATGATGGTCAGCAGGGGGATAACTCGGGCGGGGCGGATGGCATATTCGCCACCGGACTTTGTGGTCCAACTGGCATGGGTCAGTGCGCTCAAGTGGTGATAGGCGGTGCCTGTGGAGGAGACGATGTCCTCTTCGACGAGCTCAGCGGCTGTCGCGGGCGCGGCGAGGAGGCGGCGCAGGATTTCACCGCGGACCGGATGTGCGAGCGCGGATAGGCGCTCGAGGTTTTCTGTCCAATCCTCGTCAGTGATGAAGTTGGTGGGGCGCTGCCATTGATAGGCATAGGTGCGCTTGCCGACGTTTATGTTGCCGCCAAAGATGACGGAGCCGTCGGGAAGCTGCTCGTTGGGTGCGAGGGCGTCGACCAGCCAGTAGGCCGAGCTTTCTCCAGTGGCGGATGCGGGGTCGGCGTCAGTGGGTGTGGTGCGCCCCTCAAGCGCGGCGACGCGCGTTTCAAGTTCGGCGAGGCGTGCTTCGACTGTCGTTTTCATGTTTTCTAGAATTCCAGAACTCTAGAAAACTGGCAAGGGGGCAGGCTTAAGAAATCATCGGCCATGCGGTGGAGACATCGGAGGCATCGCGCCCGCGGCCTTCCAGATACTTCTTGAAGGATTCGCGGTCCTTGTACCACTCGACGGCCTGGTATTCCATGAGCTCGTTGGTATCCATCTGTGCTAGCTCGGGGAAGTGCTGGCGCACCTGCTTCCAGGCCACGCGGGCGGCCGCCAAAGCGTCGGCAGTCGCCTCATGCGCGTTGCTCAACTCCACGCCGTAGTGGGCGGAGACCTCTTCCAAGGTGCGCTTTCCCTTGCGCCACTTGTCCTTAACACGATCGATGACGAAAGGATCGAACACCGGACCGTTGACCGTGAAGTCCCCGGTCAGCGCGCGTAGCACGGATAGGTCGTAGGCGGCGTTGTAGACAATGAGCGTGAGCCCCTCCTCCCAGGCCTGATAGATGGAATCGACCGTTTCCTTGAGCACCTCCTCGTGCGGGCGACCCTCCGCGCGGGCCTTCTCGGTAGTGATTCCGTGGATCTTGGCGGCTTCCTCGGGGATTTCCACGCCGGGGTCAGCGAGCATTTCCCGCTTGTCCACTTCGCGCCCGTCGATACGCACCAGGGCGGAGGTGACGATACGGGCTTCTTTGGGCTTTACGGAGGTGGTCTCAAGGTCGAAGGAGAGCATGCGGGTGGCGTCGAAGTTCATGGACAACACTCTAGCGCCCGGCTCGGACATGCACTGTGGAAGTACTGCAGAATGACGGACGAACCTTTGCAGAATGACCATCCGCAGGTCACAGGCATGTCCGGCAGTCCCGCTACACTAGTGACTCGTGAGTGATGCAGTAGATATCCAACGCGAATGGTCCGAGCTTGCCCAGGAAGTGCGCAAGCACCGCGAGTTGTACTACAACGGTGACCCGTCGATTCCGGATGCGGACTTTGACGCGCTCTTCCAGCGTTTGTTAGCGCTGGAGGCAGAGCACCCGGAGCTGCAGACTCCGGATTCGCCTACCCAGCAGGTAGGTGCTGCTCCGGAAGGTGCTGTAGATATCGAGCACCTGGAGCGCCTGTACAGCTTGGACAACGTCTTCAGTGCGGATGAGCTGCAGGACTGGCTGGACCGCACGCCGGCTGAGGCTTATTTGACCGAGCTGAAGATTGATGGCCTGTCCATTGACTTGGTCTACCGCGACGGCAAGCTTGCCACGGCCGCCACGCGTGGTGATGGTCGTGTGGGAGAGGACATTACTGCCAATGCGCGCGTTATCCCGGACATTCCGCACGAGCTCACTGGCACGGATGAGTATCCGGTTCCCTCCCTGGTGGAGATCCGCGGCGAGGTGTACATGCGCCCGGATGAGTTCGAGGAGATCAACGCAGCGCGACGTGAGGACGGCAAGCCCACTTTTGCCAACCCCCGCAACGCGGCGGCAGGTGGGCTGCGCATGAAGGACCCGGAGGACGTCAAGAAGCGCCGACTCCACATGGTCTGCCACGGCATTGGCGCACGCGAGGGTTTCCAGCCCACTTCGCAGCACGATGCCTACAAGGCCCTGGAGTCTTGGGGATTCCCGGTCTCTCCTTATACCCAGCGCGTGACCACCGCCACGGAGGTTCAAGAGCGGGTGAGGTACTGGGAGGAGCACCGCCACGATGCCTACTTTGAGATGGATGGGCTCGTCATCAAGGTCGATGACCTGGCCAGCCAGCGCGCGTTGGGCGCGACCTCCCGCGCGCCTCGCTGGGCTATTGCCTACAAGTACCCGCCGGAAGAGGTCACCACCAAGCTCCTCAACATCGAGGTAGGTGTAGGGCGCACAGGGCGCGTGACGCCTTTCGCCATTATGGAACCGGTCTTCGTTTCTGGTTCGACGGTGTCCATGGCAACCTTGCACAACCAATTCGAGGTCAAGAACAAGAACGTCCTTATCGGCGATACCATCATCATCCGCAAGGCCGGAGAGATCATCCCCGAGGTCCTCGGCCCCGTTTTGGATAAACGTGATGGCAGCGAGACCGAGTGGGTCTTCCCGGAGAATTGCCCTGCCTGCGGTACGAAGCTGGCGCCACAGAAAGAAGGCGACCAAGACTGGCGCTGCCCGAATACACGCAGCTGCCCCGCGCAACTGGCAGCGCGCCTAGAGTACTTGGCCTCCCGCAAGGCGCTCGACATTGGCGAGCTGGGGGAGAAGGCGGCCGCAGATCTGATTTCCTCCGGAGTGCTCAAGGATGAGGCGGACCTCTTCGATCTTGATGAAGAAGCACTCCTCAAGTCCTCGGTTTATACTACCCAGAAGGGTGCGCTCAATGCCTCCGGTAAGAAGCTGCTGGAGAACCTCAAGACGGCCCGTCAGGCTGAATTCTGGCGAGTGCTGGTAGCGCTGTCTATCCGCCACGTTGGCCCCATCGCGGCGCGTGCGCTAGCCACCCGCTTTGGTTCCATGGAGACGCTGCGCGCGGCCTCGGTGGAGGAGCTAGCGGATACCGATGGTGTGGGCAGCATCATCGCGGAATCCTTCAAGCAGTGGTTCGAGGTGGAATGGCACGACAATATCGTGCAGAAGTGGGCCGCTGCTGGGGTCACGATGGAGGAAGAAGCCAGCGACAAGCCGGCGCAGACACTTGAAGGCATCACCGTCGTGGTGACCGGAACCTTGGAGAACTTCACCCGCGATTCCGCCAAGGAGGCCATCATCACCCGTGGTGGAAAAGCATCCGGCTCTGTATCGAAGAAAACGAATTACGTCGTAGTTGGAGAGAATGCTGGCTCGAAGGAACAGAAGGCCCGCGATCTGGGGCTGACCATCTTGGATGAGGAGGGCTTTAACCGGCTTCTTGAAACGGGCGAGGCATGAAGCTAGCCGCTTTCGACTTAGACGGCACCATCTACTTTGACGGGCATATGCCCGACGAGGTACCGGAGGCGATTGCCCGGTGGCGTGCTGCGGGCAACCTCGCCGTTGTGGCCACCGGTAAGTCGCCGCACTCGGCGCGGCGTGCTCTTGAGCCCTTTGGCGTCGAATTCGACTATTACCTGCTCTGCAACGGCACCCTCATCATGAATAGTTCCTATGAGCTGCTCTATGAAAGCCATGTGCCGCCCGGGGTAGTCCGCGCTGTGTATGAGCGGGTTCGTGATATCCCGAAGCTCGACCTGTATTGCACGCGCCTGGAAGGTCCGGACGGGCACCTCGTCCGCAACGTGGCCGGGGTGCACAACCCCATCATCAGCGAGCCTGTACCGGTCGCGCCCGAGCGCATCGAGGAAGAAGTCTTCCCTCTCGTCGCCGCCTGGACGCCGGACGATCCAAGCCTGCAGAAAGAGATCGCGCAATGGGTTACTGAGCGCTTTCCCGTCGGCACCGCGATGAACCGCAACTTCTTCGACATCACTCCACCTGGCCACGACAAGGGCTGTGCCTTGACCTGGCTGCTACGTCACTTGGGAGTCAAGCGTTCCGAGATTGAGCTGATCACCTTAGGCGACGGACATAATGACCTGCCCATGCACGCGCTTGCCGATATCTCCCTTACCTTCCCCTGGGCGCAACCCGAAATCCAAGAGGCGTGCACCGCGGTGGTGGACTCGGCCGTGAAAGGCCTAATAGACTACGGCTCATGAAGATTGCGGCTTTGGACATGGATGGCACTGTTTACGTCAACGAAGACATAACTGAGGCAGTAAAGGAAGCCATCGCCGCATGGCGGGCCGCTGGCAACCTCGCTATCTCTGCGACGGGCAAGTCCATTGCCAACGCCCGGAACACACTCGAGCCATTCGGGGTGGAGTTGGATTATCACGTGCTCTACAACGGCACCGTCATCACGGACGGCGATTTCTCCATCCTGCACGAGGAGCACTTGCCTAGTGATGTCGTCCAAGCCGTCATCGACCGTTTCACTGGGCTGCCATTAAATATCTACCTGACGGGCTTGACTGGGGCTGACCAAGTGGCGTGGGACGGCCTGGCTGGCCGTGAATCTTCGATGGTGGCGAATACGGAAGTGGTGGATCTGGGGGACGTCGCCAAGCGCAGCACCGTTCTCATGTCCCTGTGGATTCCGGGCGACGCCGAGCTACGCCGCGAAGTCGACGAGTGGGTGCGTGCGAATTGCGATGTTGAGTCCTCGTTCAACTGCGATTTCTACGACATCATGCCACCCGGACACAACAAGGGCGAGGGCTTGACACGACTGCTTGGTCACCTCGGCCACGAAGAGGCTGAACTCTACACCTTCGGCGATAGCTTCAACGATCTCTCGATGCATTCCATCGCCACCGAGTCCTTCACGTTCCCGGGAACACACATCACCGACGAGGTAGACCACGTGGTTCCTGACGTCGCCGCGGGCCTCAGCATATTGCTCGACCGCTAGGTCGAACTAGGTGAGGAAGGCGCCCAGGATGGCGCCCAAGTCACCCAGGTGCTCGACCTCGGAAGCGAGATAATCGGGCCCGCCAACGCGGCCCATCACCACGACATAGTTCGTGCCTACGAGGGGAGCGGCCGCCAGTGCGGATTCGATGAGGGTCCACGATTCCGGGATCCACGTGTCCTTCTCCGGATTGAGCACGCGGGCGGAGGTGATGTTGAGGTCGGTGGGGATCGAGCCGTCGTCGGCAGGTGCGGCGTCAGAGGCGGCAATGCGGCTGATCTTCTCATCGTTCGCAATGACGATGGCCCAATTGGAGGTCAGTGCCTTGGGAATTGCCGCGCAGACTTCCTTCATCGCGGCGGTTACGTTGCGCTGCGAGGCAACCTTCGCCAGTACATGGATCTGCCCGCGGCGGTCAACGCGGCCGCTGAACGGACGGATGGAATCAATTTCTACGCCTTCCACGGCCTGGGCTGCCGTGATGATCTCATCTGCCATGGTGGACTGGGGGAGATCGAGCACGATGTCATCCATGACCGTCCCGTCAGGGAAGTTTTCTACGATGTCGACGGAGCGAATATCGGCCTCGATGTTGCCCATCGCGTTGGCGAGGAGGCCAAGGCTGCCGGGAGTGTCAGGGAGGAGGACACGGACGAGGTACGACATATCGTTCTTTCTGGGGAAGATGACTAGGTAGGGAATTCTTGATATGAAAAGTTTATAGAACTTGATCGATGGTACCCAACGTATCGAATACTATTCAATAGCTCGTGTTGCGTTTAGGGGAGGAGCGGTGGTGGCGTGGCATCAGCCGTGCAGTACCATGGGTGCTTAGCTATCAACCGTCTCAATGAATAAAAGGATGGAGTTCGCGTGTCTGATATTTCGCGTGACGAGGTCGCGCACTTGGCAAAGCTGTCGCGATTGGCCCTGAGCGAGGAAGAACTGAAACAGTTCGCCGCGCAGATCGACGAAATCGTGGATTCCGTGTCCGCGGTTGGCAAGGTCGAGGCTGAAGGTGTGGAGCCGATGTCGCACCCGCACTCCGTTAACGCCCCCATGCGTGAGGACGTTGTCGTGCGAACCCTCACTGCTGAGCAGGCCTTGGACCAGGCCCCCGCAGCTGATGAAGATCGCTTCATGGTTCCGCAGATTCTGGGTGGAGGAGACGAATAAGAATGGCACAATTCATTGCGCCCACCGAGGGCATTACCGCGCTGACCGCCGCCGAGCTGGCTGAGAAGATTCACTCTCGCGAGCTCACCTCCCGCGAAGTTACTCAGGCCTTCCTGGACCGCATCGCGGAGACCAACGGCGAACTCAACGCCTTCCTGCATGTTGGTGCTGAGGAAGCACTGGCGGCTGCCGACGCCGTCGATAAGTCCCTCGACGCTGGCGAAGCGCCCGCTTCCGCGTTGGCCGGTGTGCCGCTAGCCCTCAAGGATCTGCTGGTGACTACCGACGCCCCCACGACCGCCGCCTCCAAGATGCTGGAGGGTTGGGTGTCACCTTATGACGCTACGCTGGTGACCAAGCTGCGCGAGGCCGGCATTCCGATCTTGGGTAAGACGAACCTCGATGAGTTTGCGATGGGCTCCTCTAACGAGAATTCTGCCTACGGTCCGGCTCACAATCCGTATGACACCGAGCGCACCCCGGGTGGTTCCGGTGGTGGTACCGCTGCGGCTCTTGCCTCCGGTCAAGCCCCGCTGGGTATCGGTACTGACACCGGCGGCTCCATTCGCCAGCCTGCCGCTTTGACCAACACCGTGGGCGTGAAGCCGACGTACGGCACCGTTTCTCGCTATGGCCTCATCGCTGCTGCAAGCTCTTTGGACCAGGCAGGCCCGACCGCGCGCACGGTCCTAGATACCGCGTTGCTGCACGAAATCATTGCCGGCCACGACTCCTTCGACGCCACCTCAGTGGATAAGCCGGTCGCGCCGGTAGTCGCGGCCGCCAAGGAAGGCGCCAATGGAGATCTTTCCGGCGTCAAGGTCGGCCTGATCAAGCAATTCGAGCGCGACGGCTGGCAGCCGGGCGTGATGGAGGCCTACCACGCCGCGGTTGAGCAGCTGAAGTCTCAGGGCGCAGAGATCGTCGAGGTTGACTGCCCGCACTTCGACGATGCTCTCGCGGCGTACTACCTCATCATGCCGTGTGAGGTCTCCTCCAACCTGGCCCGCTTCGACGGCATGCGCTACGGTCTGCGTGTCGGCGATGATGGAACCCACTCTGCGGAAGAGGTTATGTCCCTGTCCCGCGCGGCTGGTTTCGGCCCCGAGGTTAAACGCCGCATCATGCTGGGTACCTACGCGCTGTCCGTCGGCTACTACGACGCCTACTATTTGCAGGCACAGCGCGTGCGTACCCTCATCGCCCAGGACTTTGAGCGTGCTTTCGAGCAGGTCGATGTCCTCGTATCCCCGACCACCCCGACCACGGCCTTCAAGCTGGGGGAGAAGGTTGAGGATCCGATGGAGATGTACAACTTTGACCTGTGCACCCTGCCGCTGAACCTCGCTGGCGTGTGTGGCATGTCTGTCCCTTCCGGCATGGCCTCCGACACCAACTTGCCGACCGGCCTGCAGATCATGGCCCCCGCATTCCAGGACGACCGCCTGTACAAGGTCGGCGCCGCCTACGAGGCAGGACGCAAGTAGCCCGCAGAACCGTATTCGGTAGTAAATCTGAGCCGGTGACTTTTCACGGAAACGTGGGAGGCCACCGGCCCTCGTCGTTTTATTCGACGGTGAGGTTTAGAAGGGGATGTCGTCGGTGCTGGCATCTGTGTCGGTGTTGTCCGCGTCTTCGGCTTCGGCTTGGGCTTGGGCTTGGGCTTGTTGTTGTGCGTAGTCGTCGAGTTCTTGTTTGAGGTATTGGGCTTCCTCGCGGATGCGTTTCCTGGTGGCGGTGATGTGTTGGGCGACTGTTTGTGCCCAGCGTTTCTGTTTTGGTGCTAGCGGCCCGTCGGCTTCGGTAATAGTCCAGGTGCCGTCTTCATATAGCCAGATGACATCCCCGCTGTAGGGGTCGATCAGGTATTTGAGGGTGCCATCGGTTTTCATGTTGTGATGGCCTTGGCATAAACACGCCAGGTTCTTCGGGTGGGTTGGCCCGCCTTCGGCCCAGTTGTGTCGGTGATCCAACTGGCTGAGAAAAGCAGGCTCGCCGCATCCGCCGACCCGGCAGGTACCGTCGCGGCCTTCGA
>NZ_KV788193.1:0-52481 GCF_001807205.1 Corynebacterium sp. HMSC05D03
GGACTCCGTGTCCAAAAAGTCGCTAGACATCACACCTGCCCGCTAAGATGTGGGGCATGCGCGTTTATTTAGGAGCAGACCACGCAGGGTTCGAGACGAAGAACGTCATCGCTGAACACCTGGAGAAGCAGGGCCACGACGTCATTGACTGCGGTGCCCACGAGTACGACGCCGAGGATGATTACCCGGCATTTTGTATCGAGGCCGCGCTGCGGACCGTCAACGATCCGGGCTCACTCGGCATCGTGTTGGGCGGTTCCGGCAACGGTGAGCAGATTGCCGCGAATAAGGTGAAGGGCGCGCGCTGCGCCCTGGCTTGGTCCCCCGAGACCGCCCGCTTGGCTCGTGAGCACAACAATGCCCAGCTCATCGGCATCGGTGGCCGCATGCACTCCGAGGAGGAGGCACTCGCCATCGTGGATGCCTTCCTTGATCAGGAATGGTCCCGTGCTGAGCGCCACCAGCGTCGCATCGACATTCTTGCCGAGTACGAGCGCACCAACATTCCGCCGGAGCTTCCGGAGGCTTAGTTCATTTCCTTGGGGTGAGTGCCGCCGCGGCCCTCTTCCCCGAGGTCGAGATCAGTAATCGCAGCCATCTCGGATTCATCAAGCTCGAAGCCGAATACATCGAAGTTCTGCGCTATGCGCTCCGGGTTTTCGGACTTCGGGAACACGATGACGCCATTTTGTAGGTGCCAGCGGATGATCACCTGAGCGGGGGAAACGCCGTATTTTTCGGCAGGCTCGGTGATTTCCGGCTGCTCGAAGAGATCCGTCTTACCCTGACCTAGTGGACCCCAGGCCTCGATGTGCACCTGGTGGGCGCGGAAGGCATCGAGCTCGCGCCAGCGCTGCAGGTAAGGGTGCAGCTCTACCTGGTTGACCACGGGGGTTTCATCAGTCTGGGTTTCCAGCTGGTCCAGGTGCTCCAGTTCGAAGTTAGAAACACCAATAGACTTGGCTTTGCCGGCCTTCTTCAGCTCAATAAGCTGCTTCCATGCTTCGACGTAGTGGCCGTTGTCCGGGCAGGGCCAGTGGATGAGGTAGAGGTCCACGTAGTCAAGGCCCAGCTTCTCTAGGGACTCGTCGAGGGCTGCGGCTGCGTCAGTCTGGCGGTCATTCCATAGCTTCGTGGTGATGAACAGTTCCTCGCGTGGGATGCCAGACTTGGCAATCGCGCGGCCCACACCTTCCTCGTTGCCGTAGATAGCGGCGGTATCGATGTGGCGATAGCCCACCTTGAGGGCTTCGAGGACCAGCTCCTCGGTTTTATTGGGGTCAACCTTAAAGACGCCGTAGCCGAGCTGGGGGATGGTGTTGCCGTCGTTGAGTTCAATATTCGGTACTGTCATGCGGCCCACTCTACGCAGAGCTTGGTCACCCGCGCAGAAAAGGAAAGTTATGGCCTACGCGAATCACCGGAGTGCTCCGAGTGTGGAGTAGCGCCACAGAATCAAAAACGACTAAAGCCGCACCGGCTAGCTAAAATAGGTGCTCAGTGCAGCTTTTTGGAGGGAATGACGGGAATCGAACCCGCGTCTTCAGCTTGGAAGGCTGAGGTATTAGCCACTATACGACATTCCCACAACCGACGATCTCCAACTTTCAAAGCCTCGACTTTGAAAGCCATTGATTCGGCGTGCGCATTACTTTAGCGCACACGGGTGCTGAAAAGAAAATGGGAACTAGAAAGGGGTAAAGGACGTTATTTTGGATAGGTACATAATCCCAACAACACACAATTCGACTCTTTAGTGAAAGTGGTGCTTTCGTGAGCTCGTTATTGCTCCTTATCCTCGTCGTCGGCGGCGGCGCCTGGTTCCTTTCTTCGCGCAACGGGAAGAAGCAGCAAGAGCTGCGAGAATCCCAGCGTTTTGAGGATGCGATGGCGGATGCGCGCCGCTGGACTGAGCGTTTGGGTGGCCAGGTGATGAACTTGAGCGGTACGGATACCGCCTCCCAGCAGGCTATGGCGGATGCCTCTGAGCGTTTTACCGCGGCCAATTCGGCAATTTCCCGCGCCACAACCGTCAAGCAAGCGCACCTAGCGCGCGAGTCCGCGTTGGAGGGGCTCTATTATGTGGCGGCCGCGCGCGAGATTATGGGCATGGATCCGGGCCCGGAGCTGCCACCGCTGGAGGGCCAGCGCCAGGCCGGCAAGGTGACGGAGACCCGCACGGTAGAAGCAAACGGGGAGACGCTGACGGCGTCGCCAAGCGCATCAGCGCAAACCCCCAACTACTACCCGGGTGGTGTCGTGGCTGGACGCCCGGTCCCGGCCGGTTGGTACTCGCGTCCGTGGTGGGCTGATGCGCTGACCACCGGTGTGTGGATGGTGGGCTACTCCATGATGTTCAATGCGATGTTCGCGGGTATGTCCGGCGTTGGCTACTCCGCCGCAGCCGCAGAAAACGGTGACTGGGGCGGAGACATGGGCGGCGCCGACGGCATGGACCCCGGTGCCATGGATGGTGCCGGAGACATGGGTGCCGGTGGCGCCGGGGGAGGCGAGGAAGGCGGCTTCTTCGACGGCCTCTTTGGTGGCGACGGGGGCGATGGCGGAATGTTTGATTTCGACTTCGACTTCTAGCGCTAAAGCTGCCCCTGACGTGGGGAAACAAAGTTTAATTGGGGCCGGTGTTGGGATAGTCAAGCAGCTATCGGTACACTAGCCCCAGTATGAAGCGCAGCTGCGTGCGGAACTTCCGGGCGCAGAGGCTTTCCATACGGGGCGTGGCGCAGCTTGGTAGCGCACCTGCTTTGGGAGCAGGGGGTCGCAGGTTCAAATCCTGTCGCCCCGACGTATGGGGGCCTGGACACTCATCCAGGCCCCCTAATTTCATCTTTGAACGATCACAATCAGGAGAGTTTCTCGTGAAGACCACCGTAGACAAGCTGAGCGATACCCGCGTCAAGCTCACCGTCAACGTTCCGTTTGCTGAGCTGGACAAGGAAATCGATCAGGCCTACGCGGCGATCGCGCAGCAGGTTTCCATCCCGGGTTTCCGTAAGGGCAAGGCTCCGCGCCAGCTTATCGACGCCCGCTTTGGTCGTGGCCCCATCCTCGAGCAGGTCGTCAACGACATGCTGCCGTCCCGCTACGAGCAGGCCGTTGAAGAAAACGATCTCAAGGTTATTGGTCAGCCGGAGATTGACATTGCCAAGCTGGAGGACAACGACTTTGTCGAGTTCACCGCTGAGGTAGATATCCGTCCTGAGATTGAGGTGCCGGACTTCTCCAAGATCTCCGTCAAGGTGCCGGCGCTGGAGACTTCCGAAGAGGACGTCGACAAGGCGCTCGAGGACCTGGCTTCCCGCTTCGGTGAGCTCAAGGACACCAAGCGCAAGATGAAGACCGGTGATTTCGCTATCGTCGACATCACCACCGAAGTTGATGGCACCAAGCTGGATGAGGCTTCCCACGAGGGTATGACCTACCGCATCGGTGACGACAACCTGATTAAGGGTCTCGATACCGCACTCCGTGGCATGAAGACCGATGAGGACAACGAGTTCACCACCACCATCCAGTCCGGTGAGCACGAGGGCGAAGAGGCCACCGTGAAGGTCCACGTCCAGCAGACCAAGGAGCGCAAGCTGCCGGATCTCGACGACGAGTTCGCACAGATGGCCTCCGAGTTCGACACCATCGATGAGCTGCGAGAGGACACCAAGTCCCGCGTCGAGGAGACCAAGAAGTCCGAGCAGGCTGCTGCCATCCGCGATGAGGTCCTGAAGGCCGCTCTGGCTGAGGTTTCCTTCGAGCTGCCGTCCTCCATCGTTGATGAGCAGGTTCACGCTCAGCTGCACCAGGTCATGGGTCAGCTGGCTCACGACGAGAAGGCTCTGGCCCAGCTGCTTGAGGCACAGGGCACGACTCGCGAGGAGTTCGACGCTGATGCTCGCAAGTCCGCTGAGGAATCCGTCCGCACCCAGCTCTTCCTCGACGCCCTGGCTGAGATCGAGGAGCCGGAGGTGTCCCAGCAGGAGCTGACCGACCACATCCTGTTCACCGCGCAGTCTTACGGCATGGACCCGAACCAGTTCATCCAGCAGCTGCAGTCCAGCAACCAGCTGGGCAACCTGTTCTCTGACGTTCGCCGTGGCAAGGCCCTGGCAATGGCCATCTGCCGTGCCGAGGTCACCGATGAAGAGGGCAACAAGGTTGACGTTGACCAGTACTTCGGTGAAATCGAAGAAGCGGACGCTGCTGAAGATTCCGAGGAGAAGTAATCTCCCGCTTGTAACGCGCTGCTGCCACATGTGTGGTGGCGAGCGCGCATGAAACCCCGGATTCAGGTAACTCAAGGATGAGCCTGAATCCGGGGTTTGTGTCATTGTGAACGCCCTCTAGGAGTCTTTGAGTACTTCGTAGAGGGCGCGATGGGTGTTGGCTGGGGATACCGCTAGCCGTTCGTGGCTCTAAAGGCCTCGTCGGTCAACTGCAGGAAGCGCATAACGTAATCCTTGACAAAGTCTGCGGTGCGTTGATTGAGATGTCCGGACTCTTCGAAAAGGGTGGGGGATTGGCCCAGAAATACTTCGGGCTGACCAGGGAGCGGCATATCGAAGTAGGACAGGGCGAGGCGAAGGTTCTTCTGTGAACTGTAGCCGCCCATGCGGCCTACAGAGTGGCTAATGATACCTGCGGGAAGGTTTTTCCACGCCACATCTGAGTTGGGTTTAGAGCCGATGTCCACTGCGTTTTTGAGGCAGGCGGGGATAGTGCGGTTGTTCTCTGGCGTAATGAAGAGGATCCCGCTCGAGTTCTTGATGGTCTCGCGAAAGGTGGTGTACTCAGCCGGAGTGGGCTTGTCCGTGACGGCGGGGTCATCGTAGTCAAAGTCATAGAGCGGCAAGTCACGGATTTCCACGATGTTTGCCTCGTAGTCTTCAGGGATCATTGTGAGCACCTCGTGTGCAATCTTGCGTGCAAATGACTCTCGACGCAGGCTGCCGACGATAACGCTGATACGTGGGGTGGTCATGGTAAACCTTCTTTCTTAGTTGGGTGTAGGGAGACGTGGTCAAGGGAGAAAAGGCTTGCAGCCAAAGGCCGGTGGTGGGCCGGCAGCGTGGGCGGCGGTGAGGAAGCCATCTACTTTGTCTCCTTCTTCATGGCGGAAGTACAGTTCGATGAGCCCTAGAAGACCCCCGAGGACGGCCTCTCGTGCGGCGGATGTATTCAACAGCCGCATGGCTGCGGGTTGGTTTCCTTCGCGGATGGCTTCAAACAGCGCGATGGTCTCAAGCCAGCTTCCTTGGTCCGGTCGCGGAAAAGGTTTAGAAATCCCAGTCATCATCACTCGTTTCTTCAGCAGTACCAATGACATAGGAGGAACCAGATCCGGAGAAGAAGTCATGGTTCTCATCTGCTCCGGGGGCTAGGGCCGCGAGGATTTCTGGGTTCACTTCCGTTTCTTCGGGCGGGAAGTAATCCGGGTAGCCCAAATTCATGAGTGCCTTATTGGCGTTATAGCGAACGAACACGGCTACATCATCCATGAGTCCCAAAGGCTCATATAGCTCGCCGGAATAGTCCAGCTCTAGTGCATAAAGCTCTTCGAGCAAAGAAATGGTGAAATCATGCATTTCCTTCTGCCGTAGCGGGGTCGTGGATTCCAAACCGCGCTGATACTTGTAGCCCGAGTAGTAGCCGTGCACTGCCTTGTCACGCAGAATGAGGCGAATCATGTCTGCCGTATTTGTCAGGGTGGCGTGGACAGAAAAGTGCAAGGGAAGATAGAAACCCGCGTAGAGAAGCAGCGAGGAAAGCAGCGTCGATGACACCTTGCGTTTGAGTGGATCCGGCCCAAAATAGTGCGCGAGCACTTTCTTGGCGCGTGCCTGGAGAAGGTCGTTATTCACCGCCCAGCGGTATGCTTCATCAATTTCCTTTGTACTGCTCAGGGTAGAAAACACTGAAGAGTAAGAACGGGCATGGACTGACTGCATGAAGGCGATGTTGGTATACACGGCCTCCTCGTGTTCGGTGCGGGCATCTTGAATCTGACAGATTTCTCCCACAGTGGCCTGGACAGTATCCAGGGTGGTGAGTCCCGTGAACACCCGCATGGTGAGGTTGCGTTCCTCGGGCGTCATCTTCTGCCACGCCGGGAGATCATTAGAAAGCGGGACCTTCTCTGGCAACCAAAAATTGGCGGTGAGACGGTTCCACACTTCAAGATCCTTGTCATCGCTCACCCGGTTCCAATTGATGGCGCGGATGCGGGCTGAAGGATCATGCCGGTAGCTCGGCGGGGTAACTGAAATGCTGGTTAGTTCAGCACTGTTCGATGTTGAAGACATAGCTTCCTTCTTTCTGAGTGAATGGTTGTAGACAAGGGGAGGGCCGTGCTCCTACAAAGCACAGGAGACGCAGCCTTCGACCTCGGTTCCTTGGAGCGCGGATTGGCGTAAACGGATGTAGTAGAGGGTCTTGATTCCGGCTTTCCAGGCATAGATTTGTGCCTTGTTGATGTCCCGCGTGGTGGTATCAGCGGTAAAGAACAAGGTCAGGGAAAGTCCTTGGTCCACGTGTTGGGTGGCCATGGCGTAGGTGTCGATGATTTTTTTGTATCCCACGGCGTAGGAGTCATCGAAATACTCCAGGTTGTCGTTGGTCATTTCCGGCGCGGGGTAGTACACGCGCCCCAAGCGGCCTTCCTTGCGTATTTCAATTTTGGAGGCAATCGGGTGGATGGACGCGGTGGAGTCATTGATGTAGGAAATTGATCCAGTGGGTGGAACTGCCTGCAAGTAGGCGTTGTAGATGCCGTCTTGCATCACTTGTTTCTTGAGCCGTAGCCAATCCTCGCGTTGAGGAATCTGCACGCCTGCTTCATGGAAGAGCTGTTTTACGTGTTCAGTGGCTGGCACCCAGTCTTGGTCGATGTATTTGTCAAAGTAGGCGCCAGTGGCATAGGTGGATTCTTCGAAGCCTGTGAATCGTTGACCTTTTTCAACCGCGAGTGCATGGGATGCGCGGAGCGCATGGTAGGTCACCGTGAGGAAATAGATATTTGTAAAGTCCAGTGCCTCGGCGCAGCCATAAGGAATACGCTGTGAAGCAAGGAAGCCGTGGAGATTCATTTGGCCCAGACCAATGGCATGCATGGAAGCATTTCCGTGAGCGATGGAAGGAACAGCTTCGATATTCGTCAGGTCTGAAACTTTCGTGAGGGCACGCACCGCGGTTTCGACGGTCTCCCCGAAGTTCGGTGATTCAAAAGCCTTCGCTATGTTGAGGGAACCTAGATTGCAGGAAATATCCTGGCCGACGGTGGTGTAGTCACCCGAAGCTCCGTAGGTCGAGGGCGTGTTGACCTGGAGGATTTCACTACACAGGTTGGACATATTGATATGTCCTTTGAGGGGATTAGCGCGGTTGACCGTATCCTCAAAGAGGATGTAGGGGTATCCGGATTCAAACTGAAGCTCAGCCAGCGTGGTGAAAAACTCGCGGGCTTTAATGGTCGTGTGAGAAATTCGCGGATTGGCAACCAACTCGTCGTAGTACTCGGTGATGGACATGTCAGACATGGCTACGCCGTACTCGCGAGCGATGTCATACGGGCTAAAAAGATGCATATCCTTGTTCTCTTTGGCCAGCCGGAAGGTTATATCTGGAATAACAACCCCCAGCGAAAGAGTCTTGATGCGGACTTTCTCATCGGCATTTTCCCGCTTGGTATCCAGGAAGCGAAGAATATCTGGATGGTGCGCATGCAGGTAGACGGCTCCAGCGCCCTGCCGGGCGCCCAATTGGTTGGCATAGCTGAAGCTATCTTCGAGAATTTTCATGACTGGGACTACGCCGGAAGCCTGGTTCTCAATCTTTTTGATCGGGGCTCCGGATTCGCGCAGATTGCTCAGCAACAAGGCCACTCCACCACCGCGCTTTGATAGTTGCAGTGCAGAGTTCACGCTGCGGCCAATGCTCTCCAGATTGTCTTCGATTCGCAGAAGGAAGCAGGAGACCATTTCGCCGCGCTGGGCTTTGCCTGCGTTGAGAAAAGTAGGGGTGGCGGGCTGGAAGCGTCCGGTCATGATGTCATCCACCAGCTTTTCTGCGAGCTCTTCGTCGCCCTGTGCAAGGTATAAAGCTGTGGTGGCGACACGTTCTTCGTAGCCTTCTAGGAATCGGGAGCCATCAAAGGTTTTCAGTGCATATGAAGTAAAGAACTTAAATGCGCCGAGGAAGGTGCGGAACTGGTGCTTAGCTTGATGTGCTCTGTCGTACATGGCGCACAGAAAGGCGTCATCATAAAGCTCAAGGAAATCCCGCTCGTAGTACTCGTTATCAACCAACCATTCCAAGCGTTGCTTGGTGGAATCGAACTGATGCATGCGGGGAGCGACATGGTGCGTGACATAGTCTTGTGCTGCCTGAATGTCCTTGTCAAACTGGATTTTTCCAAAAGCGTCGAACAAGTTCAGCTGCGCGTTGAGTGCGTGGTAGCTTTTGCGCTTGCCGACACCGCCGGCATTGTCTGCTGAAGCAGTGCGGGGCGTAGCGCCAATAGTCTGTGTGGGGGTGGCATCAAGAGACCACATTGTGTTGTCCAATCTGTGTGATGCGGATGTGTTCTTCATCTTGTGGGGGATTAATGGGGTGTCATCGTTAGCTGCTTTTGCTGCTCCCAAAACTTTTGAAGGCCCTGCTTTACGGCGGCAATGTCCTTCTGGGTGCCGAGAAGCTCGAAGTGATACAGCTCCGGTACGTGGCACTTGGCGGAAATGATGCGTCCGGCGACGCAGTAAGCACTTCCGAAGTTGGTATTCCCTGAGGTAATAACGCCCCGGATAAAGGAGCGGTTGATTGGGTCATTGAGGAAGTCGATGACCTGTTTGGGGACTGCGCGTTTGAGCGAGCCTCCGCCGTAGGTGGGAACGATGAGTACGTACGGGTGTGAAACCTGGATCATCCCGGTTTTCTTGGGGCGCAGCGGAATGCGCACCGCGGGTCTATCTAAGCGTTCGACGAATCTTTTTGTGTTTTCTGAAACGCTAGAAAAATACACCAAATCTGGTGAGTCTGACATAGCAATCCTGCTCATCCTGGCCTTAGCCATAAGTGGGATAGGTGATATTCGAAAAGACTAACTACGCAATGGCGTAGTTGCAACTACGGCCCAACGTAGTTTTGAAAAGGGCAGGTGAGAGTAGGATTAATGCAAAGGGGAAGGTCTAACGGCTGTGGTGTGCTACAAACACTGCGTCGGTAGCTGGGCGTCCAAGCACTACCCACTGAGTGCTGCCGGCCACCTGTATTTCGAGAGAATCTGAAAAGGGCGCTCCCTCGCGCGTGCTAAGAACAGCCCCTGTGACAATGCCGCGCTCTTCAAGGAACTTCAGCAGTTGTGGGTCGGAATCAGAAATGCGTTCCACGGTCACTTGCGGTTGTGCACCGCTGTCGGTGAGACGGTGCGCACTGGGGATTGTGATCTGTCCATCAACCGTAGGGATAGGATCGCCGTGCGGATCCCTAGTGGGGTAATTAAGGAACTTATCTACACGTTCTATGAGCATGTCGGACACCGCGTGTTCGAGATTTTCGGCTTCATTATGGACTTCGTCCCACGTGTAGTCCAATGCTTGAACCAAAAAAGACTCAAGCAATCGGTGGCGGCGCACCATGACCAATGCGTACTGCCTGCCAAGTTCGGTTAACTCCACAGAGCCATAGGGCGTGTGTGACACGAGCCCTTGCTTCGACATTTTGCGCACTGCATCGGAAACCGAGGAGAGCTTGAGTCCCAACTGTTTCGCTATAAGTGTGGCGGTAACGGGCTCGGACGACCATTCCTTTAGCCCCCAGATTGCTTTCAAATAGTTCTGGGTACTGGTGGATAGCTCGGAAACAGACATGAGCAAATGTTAACCCAGCTTCCGTATGCGCCTTTGGTGCTGCGCCCCAACGCTCATAGCGAACAGAGGCCAAGTTTGAGAGGAATGCCGGTAAGGTGGGGCCAGTTAAAGCATTCTTCACTTGAAGGAGAACCATTAATGTCTGAGAAGATTTCAATGAACTCGTCGTCTACGGGTATGAATCTGAGCGATAGCGTGTATGAGCGCCTGCTGCGCGAGCGCATTATCTTCCTGGGAACCCAGGTGGATGATGAGATTGCCAACAAACTGTGCGCCCAGATCCTCCTGCTGTCCGCAGAGGACCCCACGCGCGATATTTCGCTTTACATCAATTCCCCGGGTGGCTCGGTCACCGCGGGCATGGCCATCTACGACACGATGAAGTACTCGCCGTGCGACGTGGCTACGTATGGCATGGGCCTGGCCGCTTCGATGGGCCAGTTCCTGCTCTCCGGCGGCACCAAGGGCAAGCGCTACGCGCTGCCGCACGCCCGCATCATGATGCACCAGCCTTCCGCTGGTGTGGGTGGTACCGCCGCAGATATCGCCATCCAGGCCGAGCAGTTCGCGCAGACCAAGCGCGAGATGGCTGAGCTCATCGCTGAGCACACCGGCCAGACCTTCGAGCAAATCACCAAGGATTCGGACCGCGACCGCTGGTTCACCGCCCAGCAGGCCAAGGAATACGGCATCGTCGACCACGTCATCGAGTCCGTCAACGGTCCTATCACCAACTAGGGAACAAGGAGCTTTATCACTATGTCTAACCTTCAGATGCCTTCTTCCCGCTACGTTCTGCCGGAGTTCATTGAGCAGAACGCACAGGGATCGAAGACCACCAACCCGTATTCCAAGCTCTTTGAAGAGCGCATCATCTTCCTGGGCACCCAGGTCGATGACACCTCCGCCAACGACATCATGGCGCAGCTGCTGGTCTTGGAGTCCCAGGATCCGGACCGCGACATCACGATGTACATCAACTCCCCGGGTGGCTCGTTTACCGCGCTGATGGCTATCTACGACACCATGCGCTACGTCCGTCCGGACGTGCAGACCGTGTGTCTGGGCCAGGCCGCATCCGCAGCGGCTGTTCTGTTGGCCGCCGGTGCTCCGGGCAAGCGCGCTGCGCTGCCGAACTCTCGTGTGTTGATTCACCAGCCGCGTACGCAGGGCACGCAGGGCCAGGTGTCGGACCTTGAGATCGAGGCCAACGAGATCGAGCGCATGCGCCGCCTCATGGAGGAGACCCTGGCCGAGCACACCGGCCGAACCGCAGAGCAGGTGCGCATCGATACCGACCGCGACAAGATCCTCACCGCGCAGGAAGCCGTCGAATACGGTCTCATCGATACCGTCTTTGATTACCGCAAGCTCAATGCCTAAGTAATCAAGCTTAAAGCCCCGCTGTCTAGTTGATAGCGGGGCTTCGGTCATGCTTAGGCTTCGTAGGGCGGCAGGATGGCCTCGGGAGATTCGGGGAGGATTTGGCCGCCGTCGATAATGAGGGTCTGGCCGGTGATGTAGCCTGCCTCGCGGGAGGCGAGGAAGGCCGCGGCGTTGCCGATATCGCGCGGGGAGCCTAAGCGGTGCATGGGGACGGAGCGTGCCATTTGGTCGAGGTACTCCTGACCTTGGCCCTCCAAGCCCTCGGTGAGGATGTTGCCCGGCAGAACACCGTTGATGGTGATGCCATCACGGGCAACTTCCAGTGCCGCGGAGCGCATGAAGCCTTGTTGTGCGGCCTTCGAAGCGCCGTAGTGCGCCCAGCCTGGGTAGCCGGTGTGCGAGCCGGTAATGGAGGTGGTGATGACGATGCGCCCGTAGCCCGCCTCCTTCATATAGGGCAGTGCTTCCTGCACCACGGTGAACGTGCCGTGCGTATTGATGGCGAACATGGCGTCCCATTGCTCGTCGGTCATGTCCTCGAGCGGGCAGTTGGGGAAGACACCGGCGTTGGAACAGACGATATCGATGCGGCCATAGCGCTTGACGACGTCCCGGTACAGGTTGCGGACGGAGTCGCGCGAGGTGACGTCGACAAGCAGGGCGTCCGCCCCGAGTTCTTCGGCGGTCTTCTGTGCAGCCTCGAGGTTGAGGTCAGCGATGACGACCGTGGCACCTGCTTCGCGCAGAGCGCTGACGATGCCGCGGCCGATTCCGGCGGCGCCGCCGGTGACGATGGCAACGTGGTCCTGAAGATTAAACATGTGCTGCTCCTAAGCGGTTGGGGCTGTGTGCCCCCTCCAGCCTAGGCCGCCACGGTCTGGGGTGCTGTCTGCTTGGTGGTTGCCGTGTAGGCGCGCACACCGATGAGGGAGACTCCGGCCAACACAGCGGTAGCGCCGGCGAGGGTGTAGAGCCCCGTTGGGGTCCAGCCGCTTTCGAGCAGATAGCCCGCCAGGATGGGAGCGAGGGTAGCGCCCACGCGAGCGATGCCGATGGCAGCGCCCGTACCCGTGGTGCGCAGTGCTGAGGGGTAAGCCTCCGGGGTGACGGTGTAGAGGCCGGAGATGCAGGCGTTGAGGGTAAGGCCTACGCCGACTCCGAGGGCAAACATGAGGGAAGGCACGGCGGTGGAGTTAATGAAGCCGACGAGGACGACGGAGGAGATGAGGCAGAAGACGATGAGCAGGGGGCGGGCGTCGATGCGCGTGGTGAACAGGCCGAAGAGGATGGCGCCGATAGCACCGCCGAAGGAAAGCATGATGCCGCCGATGATGCCCTGCTGGGCGGTAAGGCCCTCGGCGGTAAGAAGCTTCGGGGTCCACTGTGAGGTGAAGTTGTAGGCAAACATGATGAAGCTGAAGGCCAGCCAGAGCTTGATGGAGGTGCGCAGGAACTGCGGCGAGACGAGGTCCTTGTAGGAGGCCTTGTGGCTGGTGCGCGGGCGGACGCTGACCTCTCCCGTGAGGCCGAGTTTGGCGGTGATGGTGCGCACCGTGTCCATGCGGCCACGGGCGGCGAGGAAGTCTGCGGACTCGGGGACGAAAGTAACCGTGAGGATAAGGGCGGCAACTGTGAGTGCTGCGCCAACCCAGAATATGGGCTGCCAGGTATCGAAGGAGGAGGCGACAACGCCGCAGAAGGAGGCACCGAGGCCATAGCCGGAGGCGTAGATGGCGACGGCCAGGCCGCGGAAGCGCAAGTTGGAGTACTCGCTGACGAGCACGGTGACACAGACAAGGACGCCGCCGACGCCAATGCCGGTGATGAGGCGGCACAGCAACAGCAGGCTAAATGTAGGCGCGAGGGCGGTGAGCACGAGGCCGACGAGGTCAATGACGAGCGAGACCGTGATGAGGGTGGTGCGTCCAAGGCGGTCAGCCAACGGGGCGAGGAAGAGCGAGCCAAGGCCGATGCCGATGAGGGCGGAGGACAGGAGCCAGCCAAGGGAAGAATCGGACAGCGCGAACTCTTCGCTGACGGTGCCGGCGCCGAAGGCCATGGCCACCATGTCATAGCCGTCGAGTGCATTGAGGAAGAGGGCAATGGCGATGATGAGCCATTGGCGTGCGCCCATGGGGGAGCGGTCGATGAGTTCGCGGATGTCCATGAAAATCTTTCTGCTGATAGAGCGGTTTCGATGTAAGTTAGTGAACCGCTCTGTCTATGTCCACTAACTGCCGTTTTAAATTCAAGGGCGCGCCGCTGAGTGAGGAATAGCGCTCGAGTCTGAGTGGTTTACTAGAGTGGAACAAACTGCGGTAAAATCGCCCCACCATAACCCCAGAGAAAAGAGTTGAAAGGCCTTCATGGCACGTATGCAAGAAAGCGCTGACCTGCTCAAGTGTTCCTTCTGTGGAAAGAGTCAGAAGCAGGTGAAGAAGCTTATCGCCGGCGGCGGCGTCTACATCTGTGACGAGTGCATCGAGCTCTGCAACGAAATCATCGAGGAGGAGCTCGGCGCGGCTCAGGCCGAGGCGGACGAAGAGAAGGAGATGCGCCTTCCGCGTCCTTCGGAGATTTCGGCTTTTCTGGATAAGTACGTCATTGGCCAGGACCAGGCCAAGCGCGTGTTGTCGGTGGCTGTGTACAACCACTACAAGCGCATCAAGGCTGAGGAGGCCGCGGGCCTGGAGGGCCGCCGGAAGAAGGCGCAGGATGAAGAAGTTGAGATTTCTAAGTCCAACATCCTGATGCTGGGCCCGACGGGATCCGGTAAAACCTACTTGGCGCAGACCTTGGCGCGTTTGTTGGACGTCCCCTTCGCCATCGCGGATGCCACGAGCCTGACCGAGGCTGGCTACGTGGGCGAGGACGTCGAGAACATCCTGCTCAAGCTGCTGCAGGCTGCGGACTTTGATGTGGAACGCGCGCAGCACGGCATCATCTACGTCGATGAGGTGGACAAGATCTCCCGCAAGTCGGAGAATCCATCGATTACCCGCGATGTGTCCGGTGAAGGCGTCCAGCAGGCGCTGCTGAAGATCCTTGAAGGAACCGTGGCGGCGATCCCGCCGCAGGGTGGGCGCAAGCACCCGAATCAGGAATTCATCCAGTTGGATACGACGAACATCCTTTTCATCGTGGCCGGTGCTTTTGCGGGCTTGGATAAGGTGATTTCGGAGCGCGTGGGCAAGAAGGGCGTGGGCTTTGGCGCCAAGCTGGAAACTAAGGATGAGAAGGAATCAGTCGACTTCTTCTCCCAGGTGCGTCCGGAGGACCTGGTGAAGTTCGGCCTCATCCCCGAGTTCATCGGCCGCCTGCCGGTGGTTGCCACGGTGGATAACCTGGACCGCGAATCGCTAGTTAAGGTGCTCGTGGAGCCGAAGAACTCGCTGGTCAAGCAATACCAGCGCCTGTTCAGCATGGATGGTGCGGAGCTGCACTTCGAGGATGAGGCGCTGGAGGCAATCGCCGAGCTCGCGCTCGAGCGCAAGACCGGTGCCCGCGGCCTGCGTGCCATCATGGAGGAGCTGCTCGTGCCCATCATGTATGACCTCCCAGACCGCGAGGACATCGCCAGCGTCCACATCACGCAGGACTGCGTGACCGACGGCGGCGAGCCGGAGTTCGTGTACTCGGATGAGGCGAAGGAATCCGCCTAAACGGCATCTCTTAAAAGGCATCTTCAAGGTTGAAGATGCCTTTTGTGCTGTCTACATGGCGTTTTCAGGTCTAAAAACGCCTTCTGTCAGATGCCATCTGTCTGTTGGGGCAAAGGAACCAGATGAATGGGACCATGTAGCTGTGGAGTGAGATTGTGACCTGGGCTTGTGCTCAGGCCGGCGCGCAGATGGTTCCTTTACTTTGGTTTCTTTGCTCGCGCGATGCTGGGGAGAGGGCTCTAATCGTAGAGTCCCCGCCGGCGCGTCATTCGTAGAGGCTCGCTGACGCGTCGCCCTCGTCCTCGGTGGAGTAGACATCCAAGGGCGCGGACTCAGCATCGAGCTCGGTTTCGTTCTGGGTGAGGTAGGACTCGAAGCCGATGTCCGGGATGTTCGCCGTAAGGAAAGCCAGCACAGCATCGACCGCCATGCGGTGCAGCCCCTCAGTGTTGTTGTGGGTGTACATGTTGATGTCGAGCAGGTTGCTCATCATCGCGTGATTCGTCACCCGGTACATCGAGAGCGCAGAAATCAGCGTGAAAATATCGTTGGCGGAAATTCCCGGGCGGAACGCGCCGGAATCTTGGCCCAGCATGAGCAGCCTGTCGAGGTGGAGGGAGATCTCGGACACGTCGACAAGCGCCTGCGAGGACTCCAGCACACTGTGGGAGGACTCCATCGTTAGCATCCGGATGGCTTCGGGGTTATTCACATGTTGGCGGAACAACCAATCCACCAAGGTGCGCACGCCCTCGACTGGGACAGCAGAATTGATCTCGAGGCTGCCCTCTGGCGGGTTGAGGCGCCGCGCTGCCGCTGCCAAGGCTTGCTGGTAGAGCCCCTTCTTATCCCCGAAGTAGTAGTGGATCATGCGCTTGGACATCCCAGACAGCTTCGATACGGTCTCGAGCTTGGTTTCGGCATAACCATGCTCCGAAAACTCCGATATCGCAACATCGATCACGTGCTCAACAGAGCCGGAGTCGACCGATGAAGTCTCAGTGCTCATGGAAGGTCCCGTCTAGTCGATGGATATGCGTACAGTTGTCCACTATGCCGAAAAAAGACGGCCGTGGAGCTCAAGTACAAAGAACTCGCATCTTTCGGGGGTAAAATCACACCCCACGGGGGCGAAAAACGGGACTAGGGTGGGAAGGTGAATACCCAGCCGAAAGGACTCGCACATGACTGCATCGAAACCCGTCAAGATCACCGTGACCGGCGCCGCCGGCAACATCGCCTACTCTCTGCTGTGGCGCATCGCTGCGGGTGATGTCTATGGCAAGGACACCCCGGTGGAGCTGGCTTTGCTGGAAATCCCGGACGCCGTGGGCGCCGCTGAAGGCGTGGCCATGGAGCTCAATGACTCTGCTTTCCCCCTCCTGCGCGGCATTACCGTCACCGATGATCCGAACGTGGCCTTCAAGGACACCAAGGCTGCTTTCCTCGTCGGTTCCCGCCCACGCAGCAAGGGCATGGAGCGCGCCGACCTGCTGGAAGCCAACGGTGCCATTTTCACGGTCCAGGGCAAGGCGCTGAACGACGTCGCTGCGCGCGATGTCCGCGTCCTCGTCGTGGGTAACCCGGCCAACACTAACGCTTATATTGCGGCGAACAGCGCACCGGACCTGGACCCGAGCCAGTTCACCGCGCTCATGCGCCTGGACCACAACCGCACCCAGAGCCAAGTCTCCCTCAAGACGGGAGTGCCTACCGCGGAGCTGACCAAAGTTGCCGTGTGGGGCAATCACTCTGCCTCCCAGTTCCCGGACCTGACCTTCTCCAACGCCGAGGTGGATGAGGATTGGTACAAGGAAGAGATGATTCCGAAGGTGGCCAAGCGCGGCGCCGAGATCATCGCCGTACGCGGTAAGTCTTCAGCTGCCTCCGCAGCCTCTGCCGCGGTGGATCACATGCACGATTGGATCCACGGCACCGAGGACTGGCGTACCGCAGCCGTCGTCTCCGATGGCTCCTATGGCGTGGACGAGGGCCTCGTCTCAGGTTTCCCCACCGTCGCCCGCGACGGCAAGTGGGAAATCGTGCAAGGCCTCGAGCTCAACGATTTCCAGAAGGAACGCATCGAGGCCTCGGTTCAAGAGCTGCGTGAGGAGCGCGAGGCCGTAGCCCACCTGCTCAAGGACTAAGACTCAAGCACTAAGTTATCGATGAGCCGCACCGGCCCCACCTGCGCCGCAACCAGCGCCAGGGCGGGCCGGTGTTGTGCATCAACGGGCTCGAGCGTGGCCGGGTCCACCACGGTGAGGTAGTCCACGGTGACGCCGGGGGAGGAGGCGAGCTGCGCGCTCGCCTCGTCCAGGGATGCACCATCCCGCAGTGCGAAGAGAGCCTGAGACAGCGTCACGGCTTGCTCTCGCTCGACAGGGCTCAGGCGAGAGTTGCGGCTGGACTCGGCCACGCCGTCCGCCGCGCGGACGATGGGCGCGCTGATGATGTCGAGTGGCAGGTCGAGGTCCGCCACTAAGCGCCGAATGATGGCCACCTGCTGGGCATCCTTCTGCCCGAAGTAGGCGCGGTCGGGGCGCACGAGAGTGAATAGCTTGCTCACCACAGTGGCCACGCCGTCGAAGTGGCCGGGGCGCGAAGCACCTTCCAAGACCGAGCCCATCTCACCCGTGCGCACCCACACCCGCGGGGTGCCACCCGGGTACATCTCCTCCACGCTGGGGGCGAAGACCGCATCGACTCCCAATGAGTCCAGCAGCGCGGCATCCGCGTCGAGGTCGCGCGGATAGGCGCGGTAGTCCTCGCAATCGCCGAGGTCGGTGAATTGGAGGGGATTGACAAAGACCGAGCACACCACGGTGTCATTCTCCTCGCGGGCGCGGCGCACGAGTGAAGCGTGGCCTCCGTGTAGCGCGCCCATCGTGGGCACCAAGCCCACGGAGCCGGACGCTGCCGCGCGGAAGGCACGGAGTTCAGATTTAGTTTTCAGGATCTGCATGGCCCAAACTTTAGTCCTCGAAGGATTCCTCGGCGTTGGGGAAGGAGCGCTCGCCCACATCGGCCACGTAATTCTTCGCACCCTCCAGCAGCGCGCCGCGCAAGTCCGCATAGCGGCGCACGAAACGCGGCGCCTTGGGTCCGCCCAGCCCGAAGGCATCGGTCCACACCAGGATCTGGCCGTCGGTCTGCGCGCCGGCACCGATGCCGATGGTGGGGATGGGCAGTTCCTTGGTCACCTCCTCAGCCAACGCAGCCGGGACCATCTCCAGTACCACGGCGAAGGCGCCGGCGTCGGCAAGCGCGCGGGCGTCCGTGTGCAGCTTCTCCGCACCGGCACCGCGGCCCTGGACCACGAAGCCGCCCAAGGCGTGAACCTGTTGGGGTGTGAATCCGATGTGGGCGCAGACGGGGATGCCGGCGGCGACAAGCGCGGCAACAATCGGTGCGCGCTCGGCACCGCCCTCGAGCTTCACGGCCTGCGCGCCGGTTTCCTTCATGACGCGCACGGCAGACTCCAGTGCCTGGGCGGGGCCGGCCTCATAGGAACCGAAGGGCAAGTCCACCACCACGAAGGCGCGGGAGGTAGCTGAAACCACGGCGCGGGCCAGCGGAATCATTTCATCGAGGGTAAGCGAGAGCGTGGTTTCGCGGCCCAGGACCACATTGGCCAGGGAATCGCCGACGAGCAGGAGAGCCACCCCGGCTTCATCGAAGATTTCGGCGGTCATGCAGTCATAGCTCGTCAGGCACGCAAAGGCCTGAGAGTTCTCTTTGGCTTGAGCAAAGAAGCGGGTGCGGAGACGGGCGCGGTGGCCAGGATTGTGAGACATGCTCTTACTCTAGACAGGGCGCTAGTGCCAGTTGACGTACAGGGTAGAGTTGGCCAGGTGACTGATCAGAATAAAGAGCAACTCGTTGGCACCAACCGCGCGGACCAGCTTCCCAAGTCCTGGGAGCCGCAGGCAGTAGAGAAAGACCTCTACGAAGGCTGGGTGAACGCTGGTTACTTCACCCCGGATGCGTCCTCGGAGGCCGAGCCCTATTCCATCGTGCTGCCGCCGCCGAACGTCACCGGCCAGCTGCACATGGGCCACGCGTTGGACCACACTCTGATCGATTCCATCATTCGCCGCAAGCGCATGCAGGGCTATGCCACCCTGTGGCTGCCGGGTGCTGACCACGCCGGTATCGCTACCCAGACCAAGGTGGAGGCCCGCCTGCGTGAGCAGGAGGGCAAGAAGCGCTGGGATTATGAGCGCGAAGAATTCATCAACAAGGTCTGGGAATGGAAGGAAGAGTTCGGCGGCACCATCCAAAACCAGATGCGTGCCATCGGTGACTCGGTGGATTGGTCCCGTGAGCGCTTCACGCTGGATGATGGCCTCTCCCGCGCCGTCCAGACCATCTTCAAGACTCTCTACGACGAGGACCTGATCTACCAGGCCAACCGCCTGGTCAACTGGTCCCCGGTGCTGGAGACCGCCGTCTCCGACATCGAGGTGGTCTACAAGGACGTCGAGGGCGAGCTCGTGTCCATCCGCTATGGCTCGCTGAACGACGATGAACCCCACCTCATTGTGGCCACCACCCGTGTGGAGACGATGCTGGGCGACGTCGCCATTGCCGTCCACCCCGAGGACGAGCGCTACGCCCACCTGGTGGGCCAGGAACTGCCACACCCCTTCCGCGATGACCTGAGCCTGAAGATCATTGCCGATGACTACGTGGACATGGAATTCGGTACTGGTGCAGTGAAGATCACGCCGGCACACGATCCGAATGACTATGCCATGGGCCTGCGCCATGACCTGGACATGCCCACCATCATGGACACCACCGGACACATCGCGAATACCGGCACGAAGTTTGACGGCCTGACCCGCGAAGAGGCCCGCGTAGAGATCCGTGAGGTGCTGCGCGAACAGGGCCGCATTGTCAAGGAGATCCGCCCCTACGTCCACTCCGTGGGCCACTCGGAGCGCTCCGGCGAGCCGATTGAGCCGCGCCTGAGCCTGCAGTGGTTTGTGGCCGTGGAGAAGATGGCGAAGATGTCCGGCGACGCCGTCCGCGAGGGCGATACCACCATCCACCCGAAGTCCCTGGAGCCGCGCTACTTCGAGTGGGTCGATGACATGCACGATTGGTGCATCTCCCGCCAGCTGTGGTGGGGTCACCGCATCCCCATTTGGTACGGGCCAGAGGGCGAGGACGGCCAGCGCGACATCATCTGCCTTGGTCCCGACGAGGAAGCGCCGGAAGGCTACGTCCAGGACCCGGACGTTCTGGACACCTGGTTCTCCTCTGCGCTGTGGCCTTTCTCCACGATGGGCTGGCCGGAAAAGACCGCCGATCTGGAGAAGTTCTTCCCCACGAACGTGCTGGTTACCGCCTATGACATCCTCTTCTTCTGGGTCGCACGCATGATGATGTTCGGCACCTTTGCCGGCGCGCACACCCCGGAGCTGCTCGGCGAAGGCAAGGATGGCCGCCCGCAGGTGCCGTTCACGGATATTTACCTCCATGGTCTCGTGCGCGATGAGCAGGGCCGCAAGATGTCGAAGTCCCTGGGCAACGGCATCGACCCGATGGATTGGGTGCGCGACTATGGTGCGGACGCGCTGCGTTTCACCCTGGCCCGCGGTGCCAACCCGGGCGTGGACCTGCCGCTGGCAGTCGACGCTGCCGCCGCCGGACGTAACTTCGCCACCAAGCTCTTTAACGCCACCAAGTTCGCGCTCATGAACGGCGCGGGCGTGGCGGAGCTGCCGGCACGCGACGCGCTGACCGACGCCGACCGCTGGATCCTCGACCGTTCCGAGGAGGTCCGCGCCAAGGTCGACGCCTACCTGGATGACTACCAGTTCGCCAAGGCCAATGAGCTGCTCTACCACTTCGTGTGGGATGAGCTATGTGACTGGTACCTGGAGATTGCCAAGACCCAGATCCCGCGCGACTTCGATGCGGCGAGCGCCGAGGAGCAGGCCACCGGACGCACGACCCAGATCGTTTTGGGCCGCGTGCTTGACCTGGTTCTGCGTTTGCTGCACCCGACCATGCCTTTCGTCACCGAGGTCCTGTGGAAGGCTCTGACTGGCGGGGAGACCATCGTCACAGCGCAGTGGCCTACCCAGGAGCACACCAACGGTGGCGCGGAGAAGGATGAGGTGGCTGCCCGCCGCATTCAGGATGCCGACAAGCTCATCACCGAGCTGCGCCGCTTCCGCTCCGATCAGGGCGTCAAGCCTTCCCAGAAGGTCCCGGGACGCCTCGACTTCGCCGCGGCTGACCTGCAGGAGCAGGAGGGACTCATCCGCAACCTGGCCAATACCACGGAGCCGGGCGAGGACTTCACCGCGTCTGCTTCCATCGAGGTGCGTCTGTCCCAGGCCACCGTTGAGGTCACCTTGGATACCTCCGGTGCCGTCGACGTCGCCGCTGAGCGCAAGCGCTTGGAGAAGGATCTGGCCAAGGCCCAGAAGGAACTGGACCAGACCGGCAAGAAGCTGGGTAACGAGGCCTTCCTGTCCAAGGCGCCGGAGGCAGTCGTGGAGAAGATCCGCGTGCGTCAGCAAGTGGCCCAGGAGGAGGTCGAGCGCATCACCGCACGTCTGGAGGGACTCAAGTAGTGGCGGAGGAGAAGAACCGCGAGGAATTTGAGGTCGTTGATGCCCTCGCGGAGGGCACCGATGGTGGGCCGGTGGAAATCACCGACTCCGGCCTGACCCTCAACCTCGGTGGCGAGGAGGATTACGAGGAGGCCGCCCCCGAGCAAGCTTCGCCGGAAGAGCTCGCGGAGCTGGCCGAGGTCACCGCGGAGCTCAACGCCCGCGCCCCAGAGACCATCATCGAGCCGAGCCTCGAGCGCATCGAGATGCTCATGGATCTCTTGGGTAACCCGGAGCGTTCCTTCCACGTCATCCAGGTCGCTGGCACCAACGGTAAGTCCTCGACCGCCCGCATGATTGATTCGCTGCTGCGCGCCTTCCACCGCCGTGTTGGCCTGGTGACCAGCCCGCACCTGCAGCTGGTCACCGAGCGCATCGGCATCGACGGCCACCCCATCCACCCGCGCGACTTCGTGCGCATCTGGCGTGAAATCAAGCCCTATGTGGAGATGGTGGATTCCCGCTCCGACATTCCTATGTCCACCTTCGAAGTGCTTGTTGCCATCTCTTACGCAGCCTTTGCCGATGCCCCCATCGACGTCGCCGTCGTCGAGGTCGGCCTCGGCGGCACGTGGGATGCCACCAACGTGGTCAACGCAGAGGTAGCCGTGGTCATGCCGGTAGGCCTCGACCACACGGACTACCTCGGGGATACCATTACGGAGATTGCTGGTGAGAAGGCCGGCATCATCAAGGCCCGCGAGCACGATGCCGAGGACGTGCTCACGCCAGGGGAGAACATCGCCATCGTTGCTGAACAAGACCCCGAGGCGATGCGCGTTATCCTGCAGCGCACGGTAGACGTCGGCGCCGGCGTGGCCCGCGCGGGCTCCGAATTCGCTGCACTGGAATCGCGCATCGCAGTGGGCGGCCAGCAGCTGACCATCCAGGGCCTGGGTGGGATGTACGAAGACATCTTCCTGCCGCTGCACGGCGAGCACCAAGCCAAGAACGCGGCCGTGGCTTTGGCCGCGGTGGAGGCCTTCTTCGGGGCGTCGGCAGGCCACCCGCTCGACATTGCTTCAGTGCGCACCGGCTTTGCCAAGGCCATTTCTCCCGGCCGTCTGGAGCGCGTGCGCACCAGCCCCACGACCTTCCTTGACGCCTGCCACAACCCACACGGCGCTAAGGCTTTGGCTGCAGCCCTCGACCGCGACTTCGACTTCGCGCGCCTCATCGGCGTGGTGTCCATCTTCACGGACAAGGATGCAACCGGCATCCTCACCGCCCTGGAGGCTGTGCTCACGGAGATCGTCATTACTCAGAACACCTCCCCGCGCGCCCGGGATGCCTATGAGCTGGCGGAGCTGGCCCGCGATATCTTCGGCGAAGAGCGCGTGTATGTCGAGCCCGACCTCCCTAGTGCCTATACTCAGGCCGTTGAATTGGCGGAGGATGCCGACGTGCAGTCCGGTTCCGGCATCGTGATTACTGGTTCGGTCGTCACTGCCGGTGACGCCCGCGCACTCTTTGGAAAGGAACCCGCATGAGCCCCCGTAAACCCGTCCCCGAGGAGGAGATTGGTCCGCTTGGCTTGGGCCAGGCACCGGCCAAGGATCCCCTCAAGCAATTCGGCGGCATGGTGGTGGCGAGCTCCCTCACAATGGAGCTGATCACCCTGGTCCTCGCACTGCCGATGCTATACAAGCTTTATGACGGCACCCTGTGGACCCCGTTCAACTATGGCGTGGTCATTGGTTTTATGGTGTTGCTCCTGGCGTCTTTCCCCTTCATGAATAAGCCGTGGATCGTCGGGGTACAGATTGTCCTCCACGTCATCGGTATCGTGCTCGGCTTTATGGTCCACTGGTCTGTGGCGACCATTTTCATCATCTTCGCCCTGCTCTGGGCACTCGCGGCCTATATGCGCTCGGTGATCGTCGCCCGCATGGAGCGCGGTTACCTCACCACGCAGCACCTGACTGAGAAGTAGGTCGCTGCGGTGTATATCCGGCCCGAGCTGCGCGCAGGCGCGGCGTTCATGTCGCTTTTCGATCCGACTAATCCGCTCATCCGCCGTGCCGGGCGCATCGTGCCAGCGCTGTGGCCGGCACCTTTAATCCAGGGCGTGCGCACGCGGCGGGTGAAGAACACCGAAATCCACGCGACCATCTATAGCCCGGAGAACCCGCGCGGCGCGGTGCTGTGGATCCACGGGGGCGGTCTGCTCATGGGACATCCGCGCCAGGACGTCAAGCACCTCAAGGAGACCGCCGCAGAGGTTGGAGTCACCGTCGTCGCGCCGCATTACCGCTTCGCCCCGGAGAACCCTTTTCCGGCTGCGCTTGATGACGTCCACGCGGCCCACCACTGGCTCCTCACGCATGCGGAAGAGCTGGGAATCAGCCCGGATCGGATTGTTATCGCCGGCCAAAGCGCCGGGGGAGGGCTGGCTGCCGCGTTGTGCCAGCGCCTCCACGATGAAGGCGGGGTTCAACCAGCGGGGCAGTGGTTGTTTTGCCCGATGCTCGATGACCGCACAGCATCCACCGACCGCAACCCCATCTGGGACGTAGATTCCAACGCGCAGGCGTGGCGCTACTACACCAACGGCAACCCAGACGCACCCTATGCCGTGCCCGGTCGCCGCGCGGAGTTAGCAGGCCTGCCACCGGTTTGGTTGTATGCGGGGAGCAGTGAGCTTTTCTACGGCGAGATTATGGATTACGCCGAGCGCCTGAAAACTGCTGGTGTGCCAACACAGTGCGAGGTTGTAGAAGGCGGCGTGCATGCCTTCGAGTTGTGGGCTCCCCATACCGCGGCGGCAAAGCGCCTGCTCATGCGCTCTCGCGTTTGGCTGCAGTCGACACTCAACGCGCTAGACTAACGGGCATGCTCTTTCTGCTCTACGGTCTTTCCGCACTGCTGTGCATCGCCGCGCTCGTGGCCAAGCTGTATTTCGGTGGCTTCGCGTTCCCGCTCGCACTGCTGATTCCGGCCTTCGTCTTCCTCGTCGTCGGTATGCTTAAGCAGCAGCGCGATGAGCGGCCGGTGGAGTTTGCGGATCTGGAAGAGTGGCACCGCGAGGAGCTAAAAAGCCTGCTGGAGAGCGGTCAATACGGCACGGCCGTGCGCCAAGTGCAGATGTGGTTTCGTGGCACGAGTCATGAGCGCGCGGAAGAAATCGTGCAACACCTCACGTAGCGCTTAGAATTAGCCCCCACTGTCAGGACGCGGGAGCACCTGTTCTGTACTATGTGCCCTATGACTGAACGTACACTCATTCTCATCAAGCCGGATGGCGTCAAGAACGGCCACGTGGGCGAGATCATCTCTCGCATCGAGCGCAAGGGCCTGAAGCTCGTCGCCATGGATCTGCGCGTCGCCGACGAGGAGACCGCTAAGAAGCACTACGCCGAGCACGAGGACAAGCCTTTCTTCGGCGAGCTCGTTGACTTCATCACCTCTGCACCGTTGGTTGCTGGCATCGTCGAGGGCGAGTCCGCTATCGCCGCATGGCGTCAGCTGGCCGGTGGCACCCACCCGGTGGAGAAGGCCACCCCGGGCACCATCCGCGGTGACTTCGCTCTGACCGTTGGCGAGAACGTCGTCCACGGTTCCGACTCCCCGGAGTCCGCTGAGCGTGAGATCTCCATCTGGTTCCCGAACCTCTAAAGAAGTTCACCGCGCCTAGCGCGCAATAAAGCCCGAGCAGTTCACAAAGATGAATGAACTGCTCGGGCTTTTGTCATTTCTGGCCCTTAGCCCGAACCCGTCCTGTGTGCTCGAGTGCAGATAATCTGGGCGCGGCTTAGTCGAACGAGAGCAGCGTGCGCAATGCCATAAAGGCGTCTTTGTGCACCTGGTGGGTGACGGTGCGGCCGCGTTGCTGCTTCGATAGCAAGCCGGCCTCCCGCAGGCGCGCTAGGTGGTGGGAGACCGTGGGCTGGCTCAGCGCAGTGAGCTCGGTGAGTTCCGTGACGCTCATGGGTCCACAGCCTTCATCGCACAGGATGGACAAAAGACGCAGGCGTGCTGGGTCTGCCAGCACTTTGAATTGCTGCGAAAAATGCCTCGCCTCGGCGTCGTTGAGCGGGCCCGTGCTTAAGGAGCAACACTCAGTGCCGCGCGCGCTGGTCTCGGGCGTGGAAGAGGAAGCCATGCGATCAGTATAGGGGTTATTCTTGCGCCCTACGTTATATTGACGCATATCAATACGTGCTGTACATTGCATGTCTGTATCGTGCTCTGTCAACGTTGAAGGAGGGAGAGACGTGGCCGTGTCGCAGCGCCCGACGTTGTCTTTTCTTGATCGGTTTCTACCCGTGTGGATCATTCTGGCGATGGCTGCCGGATTGCTCATTGGCCACTTTCTCCCCGGAATTGGTCAGGCCCTAGGGGCCGTTGAAGTCGGCGGGATTTCCATCCCGCTCGCCATTGGTCTCCTCGTCATGATGTACCCACCCTTGGCCAAGGTTCGTTACGAGAAGACCAAGGAAATTGCCACGGATGGCCGCCTCATGGCAGTATCGCTCGTCCTCAACTGGCTGGTGGGGCCGGCGTTTATGTTTACTCTGGCGTGGCTGTTCTTGGCGGACCAGTCGGAGCTGCGGACCGGCCTCATCATTGTGGGGCTTGCGCGCTGTATTGCCATGGTGCTTGTGTGGTCGGACCTCTCGTGCGCTGACCGCGAGGCAACGGCTGTGCTTGTCGCCCTGAACTCCATCTTCCAGGTCGCTATGTTTGGTGTTCTGGGCTGGTTCTACCTTCGCGTTCTCCCCGGATGGCTGGGCCTGGACACGACGAGCGCTGACTTTTCCTTCTGGGCCATTGTTAAGTCCGTACTTGTCTTCTTGGGCATACCGTTCCTGTTGGGTGCGCTGTCTCGCGTGTGGGGCGAAAAGGTAAAAGGACGGGAATGGTTTGAGAACCGCTTCCTCCCAGCCGTATCGCCCCTGGCCATGATTGGTCTGTTGTACACAATTGTGTTGCTCTTTTCCCTGCAGGGCGAGCACATTGTGGAGCAGCCAGCAACGGTAGTGCGCGTGGCCGTGCCGCTGGTTATCTACTTCGTGGGCATGTTTGTGCTGTCGCTGGGCGTAGCAAAGGCCGTTGGCATGAATTACGCGCAGTCTGCCAGCGTGGCGTTTACTGCAGCAGGAAATAACTTTGAACTAGCCATTGCAGTATCCATCGGCACCTTCGGAGCGATGTCTGCTCAAGCCCTTGCCGGAACGATTGGTCCCCTTGTTGAGATTCCAGTCCTCGTTGGTCTGGTTTATTTCATGCTGTGGATTGGCCCGAAACTCTTCCCGGGAGATGCCACTCTTCCGCGCTAGCGCGTGCGTGCGGCGTCCATGCTGCGCACGCCTGCTTCGGTCAGAGTGATGTTAAAGGTCCGCTCACCACTCCACTTGATGAGACCAGGCAGCTTCACCACGCCGGCCGCTTCGAGTTCACGGAGTTCTTCTTCGAGCCCCTCCTCGTAGCCGATCAGCCGCCCCAGCTCAGAGATGGAGGTGGTATTGCCAGTGACTGCACCGGCGGCGACCAGCCCGCTGAGGACTTCCGGGTGAGTTTCTACTGCGGTGATGCTCGCTTGAGTGACGCCTTCGAGGCTTCCTTGTTCGGTGATGGCCTCGATGCGGCGCTTGCCAACGCGAAAAGAGGTCGTGCCGAAGGCGCGGCCGCCGAAGATGAACGCGGGGATGGAGAAGGCAGTAAGTCCAGCGGCGATAAGGATGGGGTTGGGTGAGATATCGCCGATAATCCCGGTGGACTTAATTCCCTCAGTGATGAGAGGGGAGAAGATAGCAAGCACCGGTAGAAAGTAGGCGAGAAGAGGGTAATCGCCCGCCCGGTACTCTTCTTGCGCAGCTTGGACGAACTTTGGCTTGCTGCGAATAATGCGAAAGGCGCCATAGATGATGGCGATCCACAACACGGCGTACACGGGGACCGCGTAGGGGTAGGGGAAGTCAACAGCGCGAAGGCCGGAGGCGATGCCCGCCGGTACGGCAACGGTGATGATATCCCGCAGTGCAATCTCGTTGCGAGCGCGCGCCTGCGCCACGGTGCGTGGGGCGTGCGCAGGTATTTTCCGTTCTGCGGGTGTGTTCATGGCTGCGCTGTCCGGCATAGCGGTGATACTAACATGTGAGCCTTGAATGAGCTCTGTGCCAGAATGGAAGGCACCGATAACTAAATAAGGATGAAGAGATTTTTCAAAGACTCACCGCCGTGTGGCGGCAACCTGCGCCCGGGGTGAGCACAACGTCAGGAGATCGGCCACTAATGGCATCCAAGAAAACAGAAAAAGAACGTACTGAATCAGCGTTGGCGGCAGCTGTAGCGGGGATTGACCGCGAGGCGCTTGCTCCCAAGACCCGCCTTTATGCCCTTGCCAAGCAGGTGGGGGTAGCCTCCAAAGAACTGGTGGCCCAGTTCGCACAGATGGGAATTAAGAAATCTGCCCAGTCCTCGCTGACCCCGGAAGAGGTAGGCCAGCTTATCGACGCCCTCGTGCCCGCCACCGAAGCTCCCGAGAAGGCCGCGGCCGACGACAACCAGGTCGCGGCCGAGGAATCCGACCAGCCGGTAGCTCCGGCAGAGGAGAAGCGCACGAAGACCGTTAAGAAGAAGCGCGCCAAGCGCGCGGTCAAACGCGTGAGCAAGGCAGGCAAGAAGGCTGAGTCGAAGGAGCAGACACAGACAAAGGAACCCACACCGGAAGAGTCTGCTGCGCAACCGGACAGCGCGGGGGAGTCCCAGGAAGCCGCGCTGGCACAGGATGCTGAGCAGGCCGCGCAACCGGAGCAGCTGAGCGAGGAAGAGGAGAAGCTGCGCGAGCGCGTGCGTAAGAACGTTGATAACGAGATTTCGCAGATCGTCGACAAGGTCGATGCTGAAATGCTGCACGAGGCGCTCGCCGAGGCCGGTGAAAGCGACGAGGGGGACGACCTCACCCCACTGATTACCCCGATGGCTGAAGAAGACCCGGACGTGTACGACTTTGCGCCAGTCTTCATGGCGCCGAAGATCACGCCGCTGTCCAAGCGTCAGAAGCCAGAAGAGCACGAGGAGGAATCCGAGGAGGATGCAGCGCCGGTAAGCCAGCCGCGGGGTCGTCGGCGCGGCAGCCGCGGCACCTCCCGTGGCCGCGGGGCAGAAGGCCGTGGGTCCGCCCGTGAGGAAGTCGAGCACATCGAAGAACCGAAGGCGATTAAAGGCTCGACCCGCATCGAGGCACAGCGCCGTCGCCGCGCGGAGCTGCGGGAGAAAGGTCGGGAGCGCCAGCACATTGTCTCCCAAGCGGAGTTCCTGGCGCGCCGCGAATCGGTCGAGCGCACTATGGTGGTGCGCGATAAGCAGCGCACCGACGGCGCGGGCGTCATCACGCAGGTGGGCGTGCTCGAAGACGACCTTTTGGTAGAGCACTTCGTCACGACCGAAACGCACCCATCCCAGATAGGCAATATCTACTTGGGCCGTGTGCAGAATGTCTTGCCTTCGATGGAGGCGGCCTTCGTGGATATCGGACAAGGCCGAAACGGCGTGCTGTATGCGGGCGACATCGACTGGCGTGCCTTGGGGATTGGTGGGCGCAGCCGCAAGGTAGAAAACGCGTTGAAGTCCGGTGATCAGGTGCTGGTCCAGGTGGCCAAGGACCCCATCGGTCATAAGGGCGCACGTTTGACCACCCAGATTTCCCTGGCCGGTCGCTTCCTGGTGTACGTGCCGGGCGGGCGCAGCGCGGGAATCTCCCGCAAGCTGCCGGCACCGGAGCGCAAGCGCCTCAAGGGAATCCTGGAGCGCGTCATTCCGGGAGATGGCGGCGCCATCATCCGCACGGCCGCGGAAAACGTGTCGGAGGGGGACATCGCTTCCGACGTCAACCGCCTGCACTCGCTGTGGGAGGACATCAGCGCCCGCGCCGCACACGAAAAGGCAACGAAGGGCGCCAAGCCCGTCACCCTGTATGAAGAGCCGGATCTGCTCATCAAGGTGGTGCGTGACCTCTTCAACGAGGACTTCAGCACCTTGGTGGTGGACGGTAAGCGTTCCTACAACACGGTCAGCGCCTACGTGGACTCGATGGCACACGACCTGGCCGATCGCGTCGTGCGCTATGACGCGCGCGAGCACGATGGCGAGGATGCTTTTAACGCCTACCGCATCGATGAGCAGCTGCAGAAGGCTCTGGGCCGCAAGGTGTGGCTGCCCTCGGGCGGCACGCTCGTCATCGATCGCACGGAGGCCATGACGGTCATTGACGTCAACACGGGCAAGTTCACCGGCTCCGGCGGCAACCTCGAGGAGACGGTGACGCGCAATAACCTTGAAGCAGCCGAGGAGATCGTGCGCCAGATGCGCCTGCGCGATATCGGCGGCATGATTGTCGTGGACTTCATTGACATGGTCTTGCCGGAAAACCAGGACCTGGTGCTGCGCCGACTCAAGGAAGCATTGGGACGCGACCGCACCCGCCACCAGGTTTCCGAGGTCACCTCACTGGGCCTAGTACAGATGACGCGCAAGCGCGTGGGAACCGGCCTCATCGAGACCTTCTCCACCGAGTGCGAGGCCTGCCATGGCCGCGGAATTATCATCCACGACTACCCGGTTGATGAGGACACTGAGGAAGAAAACTCGAAGCCGCAGCGCCGGACTCGTAAGGAGCGTCGCGCACCGCAGCGCGATCCGAAGAAGCACCCGGCAGCCGTCCGCATGCACCGCCATGACGAAGACGCACCATCTGAGCACGAGGTTTCCCAAACTGATAGCGAAGAAGCGGCGCGCGACGAGGAATCCTCACTCGAAGAGCTCGTGGCTAGCGTGGTCGTTGTCGATGAGGACGACACGGATACGCCAGATAGTGCCTCCATTGGTTATGCCGTAGCGGAAAACCTGGAAGCGAAGCGTTCGAAGCCGAAGTCAAAGCAGAAGCGCTCGCGCAAGCCGCGCCGGGCAACGCGTACGTTCCGGGAACCGCAGCGCGCGGATACGAGCGAAGACTCGGCTTCTAAGCAGGAAGCGCAGAACAAGCACGCCGAAGCGGAAAAATCCTCCGCCCAGCGCTCAGAGCAGACCTACGAGGAGGCCGTCGCCGCCTTCGAGAACTCGCCGCGCCGCAAGCGCCGCACGCGCGGAAATTCCCGCTCGGATATTCGCCCGAAGCGCGAAGACTTCGTGCAGGAGGAGACACCGGCCAAGGAAGCCCAGCTGGCTACCTCCAAGAAGCAGGATAAGGCTGAGCGAAAGAACGCGGAGTCGGGCGAGACAACGAGCGTGCGCTCCACCCGTGGTCGCGGTCGTCGTCGGGTGGTGCGCAAGATGTCGCAGAGTCAGCCCACCCCGGCATCGAATGAACGCGGACAGGGAAGCGACGCTAAGGAGCGCGAGGCCTCCGTACGGACTACGGCGTCGACAAGAAGCAGGGGCGGGCGCGGGAGGCGTCGTGTAACACGGCGCAGGTCGCGCTAGAAAAGGCGTTTTGCCTTTTCGCCCCCTCACGGGGTAGTCTTTGACAGTCGCTGTTTAGACCATGAATGCGCTGGATGGGACGAACGCGGTTTTCGCGCGTCTCTCGCGGCTTATGATCTGAACGCAATTGTCCAATGTCCATTCGCTAGCGGCGCCACCCAGCTGCTAGCGAGCCGAGTTTAGATAAGGGGTAGCCCTCTATGTACGCGATCGTCAAGACCGGCGGAAAGCAGTACAAGGTTGCTGAAGGTGACCTCGTCAAGGTCGAGAAGATCGAGGGTGAGCCGGGTTCCTCCGTTGCTCTCACCCCGGTTCTGCTCGTCGATGGCGCAACCGTCAAGTCGAAGGCTGCAGACCTGGAGAAGGTCTCCGTCTCCGCTGAAATTGTCGAGCAGGGCAAGGGCCCGAAGATCGACATCCTCAAGTACAAGAACAAGACTGGTTACAAGCGTCGCATTGGTCACCGTCAGCCGGTGACCACGCTGAAGATTACCGGTATCAAGTAAGCCTTAACCGGCTGTAATTCATCCCTGAAGGAGGGAAACCACATGGCAACTAAGAAGGGTGCTTCCAGCTCCAGCAACGGTCGCGATTCCGAGTCCAAGCGTCTCGGCGTCAAGCGCTTCGGTGGTCAGCAGGTTAAGGCCGGCGAGATCATCGTGCGTCAGCGCGGCACCAAGTTCCACCCGGGTGAGAACGTTGGTCGCGGCGGCGACGATACCCTGTTCGCTCTCGCTGCAGGCTCTGTTGAGTTCGGTGTCAAGCGTGGCCGTCGTCTGGTCAACATTGTTCCGGCTGAAGAGGCTGCTGCAGAAGCAACTGCCTAAGAGCTTAATGGCTTAATCCCGAGCATCCGCTCGGGATTTTGTCGTTTTCACGCCAGCTGGTGCGGCCTAGCTGCGCGGAGGAAACTGAGAGGACACTAGCGTCGGGTTCACGCCGGTGGCCAACTAGGACGGCATGCAAGGAACCGTTAGACTAGCGGGCATGGCACGATTCATTGACCGAGTGGTCTTGCACCTACAGGCAGGCGACGGCGGACACGGCTGCGCCTCCGTCCACCGCGAAAAGTTCAAGCCGCTCGGCGGGCCCGATGGCGGCAACGGCGGCCACGGCGGAGACATCCTGCTGGAGGTCTCAACCCAAATCCACACACTGATGGACTTCCACTACCGCCCGCACATCAAGTCCGAGCGCGGCGGCAATGGTGCTGGCGATATGCGCAACGGTGCGCGCGGCAAGGATCTCATTCTCGAGGTACCGGCGGGCACCGTAGTTTACGCCGAGGACGGGGAGATGCTCGCGGACCTCACGGTCCCGGGAACCCGCTTCGTGGCCGCGGAGGGGGGATTCGGCGGACTCGGCAACGCCGCACTGGCCTCCGCAGCCCGCAAGGCTCCGGGCTTTGCGCTGCAGGGAGAACCGGGCGAGGCGCGCGATCTCATTCTGGAGCTGAAGTCCATGGCAGACGTCGGCCTCGTCGGATTCCCTTCCGCAGGCAAGTCCTCGCTCATTTCGGTCCTTTCGGCCGCCAAGCCGAAGATCGGTGATTATCCTTTTACCACCCTCCAGCCCAACCTCGGCGTGGTGGATATGGGCCATGAGTCCTTCACCATGGCGGATGTTCCGGGCCTAATCCCCGGGGCCGCCGAGGGTAAAGGTTTGGGCCTCGACTTCTTGCGTCATATCGAGCGCACCGCGGTGCTCGCACACGTCGTGGACACCGCCTCCATTGAGCCGGGCCGCGATCCGCTCTCGGATATCGAGGCCCTCGAAACCGAGCTGGCCAAGTACCAAGAGCTGCTGGAGCAGGACACTGGCCTGGGTGATCTGCGCGAGCGCCCGCGCGTCATCATCCTCAACAAGGCTGACGTTCCTGAGGCCGAAGAGCTAGCTGAATTTGTCAAGGGTGACCTCGAGGAAAAGTACGGCTGGCCGGTCTTCATCATTTCCGCAGTCGCCCGGAAGGGGCTTGACCCACTCAAGTACAAGCTCATGGAGATGGTCAACGAGCACCGCAAGGCCCAGCCCAAGGTCGCTGCGGACAAGAACCACACCATCATTCAGCCCAAGTCCGTGGGCAAGAAAAAGAAGGGCCGGTTCGCCGACTTCACCGTCACCCCGGACCCCGAGGTGGAGGGCGGCTTCATCGTTGAGGGCGAGAAGATCGACCGCTGGATTCGCCAGACCGACTTCGAAAACGACGAGGCCGTGGGCTACCTCGCGGACCGCCTGGCCAAGGCTGGTGTTGAAGACGAGCTGCACCGCCAAGGCGCGCAGGAAGGCTGCCCGGTGACCATCGGGGATATCACCTTTGAGTACGAGCCCATGGCCGGTGGCCGTGCGACCGATGCGGGCCGCGGACAGGATGGCCGCCTCATGAGCACCGAGCGTGTCTCCGCTGCCGAGCGCAAGCGCGCCTCCCAGGCGCGCCGTGGTCTCGTCGACGAGTTTGACTATGGCACCGATGGGGCGGTCACGCGCGAGTCCGCAAACCGCGATCGCTGGCAGGGCTAGCCCGGTATACTGAGCCGGTATGTCATCCGAAAACGACAACCAGCTCGACTATCCGCTTCCCCTCGAACCCTTCGAGGGGCCAACCCCGGATATGGATTATCCGGAGACGACCACGCTGTCGGAAAAATCCAGCGGTTTCTCCTCACCCCTTCGTGAGGAGATCTCCAAAGCTAAGCGCATCGTCATTAAGATCGGCTCCTCGTCGCTCACCCGCGATGACTTTGTGACCTCGACCGAGAAGATCGACAAGATCGTCGATGCCGTCTGCGCCCGCATGAATGTCTCGGACATCATCATCGTCTCCTCCGGTGCGGTAGCCGCGGGCATGGGCCCGCTGGGACTGACCACGCGCCCCACCGATCTCGCCACCAAGCAGGCTGCTGCCGCGGTGGGCCAGGTCCACCTCGCCTACGAGTGGGGTGTGTCCTTTGCCCGCTACAACCGCACCATTGGGCAGGTGCTGTTGACCGCGTCGGACGTCGGCAAGCGCGATCGCGCCCGCAACGCTCAGCGCACCATTGATCGCTTGCGTCAGTTGCGCACGGTGCCGATCGTTAATGAGAATGACACCGTCGCGACGTCCGAGATGCATTTCGGCGATAACGACCGTCTGTCCGCGCTTGTGGCCAATTTGGTTGGCGCGGATGCCCTCTTCCTCTTCTCCGACGTGGACGGTCTCTACGACAAGAACCCCGTGGAGCCCGATGCCAAGTTCGTGGAGGAGGTGCGCACCGGTAAAGACCTCAAGGCGGTCGTTGCTGGCGACGGCGGCAAGGTGGGCACCGGCGGCATGGCCACGAAGGTCTCTGCTGCTCGCCTGGCCACGCGCGGCGGCATCCCTGTGCTGTTGACCTCGGCGGACAATATTGGGCAGGCGCTTGACGACGCCTCCGTAGGCACCGTCTTCCACACCCGCGAGGAGCGCCGCCTGTCCGCGTGGAAGTTCTGGGCACTCTACTGCGCGGATACCGGCGGCTCCCTGCGCCTCGACGAGGGCGCCATGGAGGCCGTGGTTCGCGGCGGAAACTCCCTGTTGGCCGTGGGCATCACGGATATCAAGGGTGAGTTCAGTGCCGGCGAGATCGTGGACATTATGGGCCCCAAGGGCCAGATTATTGGCCGCGGTGAGGTGGGCTATGACTCCGTCACGCTGCGCAACCTGCTGGGCAAGCACACCGAGGAGCTGCCGGAGGATATGCGCCGCCCCGTTGTCCACGCCGATTACCTCTCCAACTTCGCGTCCCGAATTTAATGCGTTATTTCATGGGCCCCGATGTGTGGGCAGCAACCGTGGCAGATATCGATGCTGCCGGGCACGAGCGCGTTGAGAGTTTGGAGCAGGCGGAGGTCTTTGTGAACACCGCCTCGGATCCAGCGCAGACCCCGGAGATTCCGGAGAATATCCAGTGGGTGCAATACTGCTTCACCGGGGTCAACCGCCATATCGATGCCGGGCTCATCCGGCGCGATGGCCTGCCGTGGTGCAATTCCGCCGGCGCTTTTGCCAAGCCCGTGGCGGAATCCGCGCTGGGGTTGATGCTCTCCCAAGCGCACCACCACAAGGCTTTCGCCCTGGCAAAGTCGTGGTCGGTGGCGCGCGAGCTCGATGAATCCCAAGCCTGGCTCTATGACCAACAGGGGCCAACGCGCGTGCTCATCGTGGGTGCGGGAGGCATCGGCACGCAGCTCATGGCCTATCTCGCGCCCTTTGGCGCGCATATCACTGCGGTGAATCGCTCGGGTCGCCCGGTGGAGGGCGCTGACGTAACACTGCCTATCGAGCGCGTCGACGAAGCATGGGGCGAGGCGGATTTCGTGGTGAGTATCCTGCCGGCGACGGCCGCTACGGAGGCTCTCTTTGATGCCGCTGTGTTCCGCGCCATGAAGCCCTCGGCGGTGTTTATCAACGTCGGCCGCGGCAGCACGGTGGTGACTGATGATCTCGTGGACGCACTGCGCACGGGCGAGATTGCCGGCGCAGGCCTGGAGGTCATGGACCCGGAGCCGCTTCCGGATGGCCACCCGCTTTATGATTTGCCCAATGCCACGCTGACGCCGCACATGGCGGCCTCGGATCACGTGGCCCAGTACCACTTGGGTGCTATCTTCAATGCCAACGCTGCCGCGTGGGAGCGCGGCGAGGAAATGCCCACGCGCGTCGACCCGGACGCCGGATACTAACAAAGGAGGACGTTCATGAAGTACGCCATCGAACCTCACCCCTGGGAGGAAACCATCGAGGTGCTCGATGCCGCAGGGTTTGAGCGCGCTCCGCTTGATGAGGCCTCTTTCCTCATTTACACTGGTAACGGCACTGATTTCCCGGATCCGCTGCCGGAGAACATTGGGTTTGTACAGATTCCCTCTGCAGGCGTGGATCACGTCTTGGATGCGATGAAGGGCACTTCGGTTCCGTGGTCGAATGCCGCCGGCGTCTATGACAACACGGTGGCAGAATCCACCATCGCGCTGCTGTTGGCGCAGCTGCATGCGCATCGCCGCGTTAATGGCACGTTTGGTTCCTATGCTGAGATGGAGGCCCACACCTCTTACCTGTACGACGATAAGACCGTGGCCATTATTGGTGCCGGTGGTATTGGCAAGCGCCTGATCAGCATGCTCTCCGGTTTTGGGCCGCGCATCATCGCGGTGAACCGCTCCGGCAACCCGGTGGAGGGAGCAGAGGAGACCTACCCGATTTCCCAGGTGGACAAAGTCTGGCCGAAGGCGGATTACTTCGTTCTCATCGCGCCGCTGACCCCGGAGACCCGCCATATGGTGGATGCAGAAGCTTTCCAACAGATGCCGGAGCATGCCGTGGTGGTCAACGTGGGCCGCGGCCCGCTCATCAAGACCGAGGACCTCGTTGCGGCGCTGGAGGCAGGCGAGATCGCGGGTGCGGCACTCGACGTCACCGACCCAGAGCCGCTGCCGGAGGACCACCCGCTGTGGCAGGATAAGCGCGTGGTCATCACCCCGCACATTGCCAATACACAGCGCTCCGTGCGCGAGAAGATCGGCGCGCATACTATCAAGGTGGCCGAGGCCTTCGCAGCGGGGGAGCGGCTGCCCACCCTGGTTGATCCGAAAGCTGGCTATTAATGGAGAATCCCGAAATCCGAGTCGGCGATGCCGAGCGTTCCGCGGCCTTGGAGCAGTTGAGCCAGCACTTTGTCAACGGCACGTTAGACCCCGATGAATTTGAGCAGCGCACCGGCGAGGCTGCCGCGGCGCGCACGCGCGGGGACGTCGAAAAGCTCTTTGCGGACCTGCCAGAGCTTTCCACCCCCAGCGCCACAGCACCCGCCACCCGCCACGAGGCGGAGCTGGAGGACATGCTCGCCCGCGGACGCAAGGTGCAGATAGTGGATTCCGTCATCTGGTCGGTGGCGATGATCGCGCTCTTCCTGGGCCTCTTCGTCTTTGACTGGAGCTATTTCTGGATCTCTCCCGTCATTGCATTCTTCGCTTCCTGGGCTGCGCGCGGGGTGTTGAAGTTCAGCGAGTCGGATGAAGAACTCTTCGATGAGCTCACCGAAGGGGAAGAGAAAAAGCGTGCCGAGCGCCTGCGTGCTGCGGCCGAGCGCCGCCGCGAGCTCGAGGCCTAACTGAAGGCCGATCCGCGCCTATAACTGCACAAAATCCCTGACAAGCGGGCAGACCTTCCGTACGCTGGTATGGCATGAGCAACACCGAACGTGAAGAAGTTCTGTCCAAAGCCCGCGCCGCCAAGGCGGTGGCGCCACAGTTCGCGCAGCTGCCCACCCCGCGCAAGAATGAGATCCTCAACCGTGCCGCGGAAAACCTCATCGCGCATACTGAGGACATCCTCGCTGCTAACAAGCTTGATATCGAGGCCGGGCGCGCCAATGGCATGTCCGAGTCCCTCATCGACCGTCTTTCGCTTGATGCTGCCCGCATCGAGGGCATTGCCGGCGGCTTGCGCCAGGTAGCCTCCCTCCAGGACCCGGTAGGGGAGATCCTGCAGGGCCGCACCATGGATAACGGAATCCAGATGAAGCAGGTCCGTGTGCCGCTCGGCGTGATGGGTATGGTCTATGAGGCCCGCCCGAACGTCACCGTCGATGCCTTCGGCTTGGCCCTGAAGTCCGGAAACGTGCCGCTGCTGCGCGGTTCCAAGTCCGCGAAGAACTCCAACGCCAAGCTCGTGGAGCTCCTCCAGGACACCCTCGTGGAGTTCGATCTGCCGCGCGAAGGCGTGCAGCTTCTGCCCTGTGAGACCCATGATTCCGTGCAGGATCTCATCACCGCCCGTGGTTTGGTGGACCTGGTCATCCCGCGCGGCGGCGCACGCCTTATTAACGCCGTGGTGGAAAACGCCACCGTCCCTGCCATTGAGACGGGCACCGGCAATTGCCACTTTTACGTCGACGCTTCGGCTGACCTGGACAAGGCCATCGACATGGTGGTCAACGGCAAGACCCGCCGCACGTCCGTCTGCAATGCCACGGAGGGCGTGCTGATCGACGCCGCGCTGGACGACGCCTCGAAGCTCCGCATCATCACCTCCCTCCAGGAAGCCGGGGTCACCATCCACGGTGATGTCAAGGAGCTCGAAGCCTTCGGAGTCAAGGACGCCGTGGAGGCCACCGACGAAGAATGGCGCGAGGAATTCCTGTCCATGGATATCTGCGCCAAGGTGGTCGACGGTGTCGATGGCGCCATCGCACACATTGCTGAGTACACCACCGGCCACACCGAAGCCATTGCGGCTCAGGACGCCGACGTGCTGCTGACTTTTGCCAATGAGGTAGATGCTGCAGCGGTCATGCTCAACGCCTCCACTGCTTTTACTGACGGTGAGGTCTACGGCATGGGCGCCGAGATCGGCATCTCTACCCAGAAGCTGCATGCGCGCGGCCCAATGGCTTTGCCGGAGCTGACGTCTACCAAGTGGGTGCTGCAGGGTACCGGCCAGACCCGCCCCTAGAACCAGCTCGAAAAGCTACTCGAAAGCTACTCGAAAGCTACTCGAAAAGAATTTTTCAAGTCTGACCTGCACAAAACACTTTACTCGAAAACTTTTCGAGTAGAGTGTTTCGCCTTGTGCAGGGTTCGTGCTGCGCGGCGAAGGAGGATTGGGTACTCTAAAGCGCGGTAATAGCAAAGAACTGATTGGTGCCTTCCTCTCATGCTGTCCCGCATTGCTTCCTCCGTCGCCGCCGCCGTCGTGGCCGCGGCCACTCTCATCGTCCCCCACACCATTTCTGCACCCGCCGCGCATGCCGACGAACAGTGCCCCGCCGTGGTGGTCGTCGCCGCGCGCGGCTCCGGCCAGAACGGCCAAATCTACCCCACGCAGTATTCCAACCAGGGTGGCCGAGCCTCCAATGGGTGGGAGGGCGAATCCATCCGCGCCATGCTGCAGGGCGCCGAGGTGCGCTACCAAGCCACTCACGGCGGCAACTCGCTGATGAAGGACGTCTACGTGCTGGGGCTGGAGCCGCAATACTACCCGGCGACGTACCCGGAATACTCTGTTCCGAACGCGTCGGTTCCGAACACCGCGGCTGACCTCGTGCGCTTGGCCACGCAGTACGCCAACCCGGTCATCAACACCGCGGTCTCCGCCATCAACCAGTTCATGTACTCGGTCCAGACCGGCAGGCGCGGCGTTACCAGCGCGGTCAATAACTACGAAGCTTCCACAGGCTGCCATCCGCAATACATCCTCTCCGGCTACTCCCAAGGGGCCATGGTCCTGTCCAACCACGAGCTGGAGTTGGCACACCGCGGCCAGCTTGCTGGTGTCGTGACCTTCGGTAACCCGCTGACCCGCGCCGGGGATCCGGCCGTTGTCGGCGCGACCCAGGGCGCGGGCGGCCCGATGGGCTACTTCCCGCAGATGCGCGCCAACGTCAGCCGCGTGGACTACTGTTTGCCGCTCGACGCCGTGTGCGATCTTTCCGCCAACACCCTTTACGCCGCGCAGCCCACCGGGGGTTCCCACGGCCAGTACTTCTTCACCAACCACCAGTGGGATACCCAGGTCTACGATTCCATTGGCCGAATGGTGGATGACGTTCGTTTCCGCTAAACAGGAAAGGGTGAAGTCTCTTTCCTTATCTCTTGCCATTGCCACCACCGTGCTCGGCGCGGCAGCCTCGGTGATGAGTGCGCCCGCGGCCTCGGCGGGTGGCGTTGAAACCTGCCCTGAGACCGTGGTGCTCGTCGCGCGCGGTTCGGACCAGAACGAGGAACAAGGCGAATACGTGGGCCCGCAGCGCTACTCAGAGCAGGCGCCAGAATCCACGGGTTTTGAGGGGCGCAACTTTGCTGCGCTGTTTCACCAGGTCGAGCAGCGTCATCCAGGCGCTATGGATGGCGTGTACGTGCTGGCGCTGGATCCGGAGGCATACCCTGCGGCCATGAACCTGCCGCCATTGGCACAGGAGGGCGAGGATTTAAGCCCACTTCAGCTGGTGCAGCGGGCGCTCGGGATCCTTCAGCAGCACTCTCTTGGGGAGATGGCGTATTCGGTGACGCTGGGGGCCATCGATAGTCTGCGTACTGGTGCCCGCAATGCCCCGAAGGTGGTAGACAACTATGAGGCGACCACCGGTTGCCGCCCACAGTGGGTAGCTGCCGGCTACTCGCAAGGAGCGCTTGTTGCAACGAGCGTGGAGGGCTATTTGGCCGAAACCGGGCGCCTGCACGCCATGCTCACCTTCGGCAACCCGCTTCACCAGGTCCCGTGGGCTAAAAACCGCGCCGGGCTCCCAGGGAATCGCTTTGTCGATTACTGCCTAGACGGTGATTTCGTGTGCGACTTTTCCCTCGACGCCGCCAACCGCGCTTTAGCCACCAAAGCGGAGCGTCACGCCTCCTATTTCTTGGGGGAGCCTTCCGGGCAGGACGTGCAGGTCATTGATGCGGTGGCCGGTATACTCACCAGCCATGACTAGTCCACAACGCATCGGCATCATGGGTGGCACCTTCGACCCCATCCATAATGGTCACCTCGTCGCCGCCAGCGAGGTAGCCCACCGCTTCCGCCTCGACACGGTGGTCTTCGTGCCCACCGGCCAGCCCTGGCAAAAGGCCGATAAGCAGGTCACCGCCGCCGAGCACCGGTACCTGATGACCATGGTGGCCACGGCGTCGAACCCGCGTTTTACCGTCTCGCGTGTGGACATTGACCGCGAGGGGCCCACGTACACCATCGATACGTTGCGTGATTTGCGCGGAATTTTCCCAGATGCCGAACTCTTCTTCATTACTGGTGCCGACTCGGTGGCGTCCATCATGAGTTGGCGCAACTGGGAAGAGATGCTGGAGATGGCCCATTTCGTTGGCGTTACTCGTCCCGGCTATGAGCTGCGCAAAGACATGCTGCCGGAGGATTCGCAGGATGACATCGAGCTGATTGAGATCCCCGCCATGGCCATTTCCTCCACCGATTGCCGCGCCCGCGCCCAGCAGGGCCAGCCGGTGTGGTACCTCGTACCCGATGGGGTAGTGCAATACATTGCCAAGAACCACCTTTATAGCCCACACCCGGAAAAGCCCCTGTAGCCTCCGCGCGTCCTTGAGGGGGAATTCGACTAGGAAAATGAGCCTTGTCGTGTAAGACTAGAGTTCTTAAGAAAACGTAACTGTGTAGGGATTGTCATGTCGATTACTGATGAAGCACGCCAGATGGCGGAAACCGCCGCCTTGGCTGCGGATGAAAAGCTGGCCACCAACATCGCCGCTATTGACGTTTCCGACGTGCTGGCGATTACCGAGGTCTTCGTCTTGGCCTCCGCCGATACCGAGCGCCAGGTGGGGTCCATCGTGGAGGAAGTTGAAGACGAGCTGACCAAGAAGGGCTTTGAACCCAAGCGCCGCGAAGGCAATCGTGAGAACCGTTGGGTCCTGCTCGATTACGGCCCCATCGTGGTCCACGTCCAGCGCAACGATCAGCGCGAGTTCTACGGCCTAGACCGCCTGTACCACGACTGCCCGCTTCTCGACATCCCCGGTCTGGACACCCCGGAACGCCCCGGCGAGTGGTCTGATGAAGTCAACCCGCGCGATGTTGAATCGATCGATGAGATTCCCCTGGCCCAGCCAGAGCCGGAAGACGACGAATTATGACCCGCCGCCTCCTCCTCATCCGCCACGGCCAGACCACCTACAACGCCACCGGCCGGATGCAGGGGCACTTGGACACCGAGCTATCAGAGGTAGGCTACTCGCAGGCGCGCGCGGCTGCTGACCTGCTCGAGGGCAAAGACATCACCGCGATCCTCTCCTCGGATCTCATCCGTGCCCGCGACACCGCGGAGATCATCGCTCGTCAGTTGGGGCTTGAGGTGTCCGTCGATAAGCGCCTGCGCGAAACCCACCTGGGTGAGTGGCAGGGGATGACATCGGCTGAAGTGGACGAGCAGTTTCCCGGGGCACGTGCGCTGTGGCGCCACGACCCCACCTGGGCCCCGCCCCAGGGTGAGAGCCGCGTCGACGTGGCTAACCGCGCGCGCCCCGTTATTGATGAGCTCATGCAGAAACATCCGCAGTGGGATGAGGGTGCGGTGCTTGTCGTCGCGCACGGCGGTGCTATTTCCGCGCTGACCTGCCACCTTTTAGGCCTTGAGCACCACCAGTATGGAATCCTCTCCGGGTTGAAGAATACCCACTGGTCGCAGCTGACCGCGCGGCCCGAATTCGATGCCGCTCGTCCGCTGTCCCCGCTGCAATTCACCCCGGAGAACGTCGCCCGCGCCCAGTGGTACTTCGACGGCTGGAACATGGGTGGTGCTGTCGTTGGTGGTGCAGGGGCGGACGTCTAGTGATTCGCGTCGTCACCGATTCCGCTGCGGGCTTGCCGGCGGATATCGTCGAGGAGCTTGGAATCTGCGTCGTCGACTTGCACGTCATGGAAAGCCACGGCAAGGACGGCGCGGAGCTGTCCACCTCGGGTCTGACTGCCCTCGAATTGGCCGCTTTATACGGCCGTCAGATGGAGCGCTCCGGCGATGACGGGGTGCTGGCCATTCACCTCTCGAAGGAGCTGTCCTCGACGTGGTCGGCGGCGGTGACTGCCTCCGGCGTTTTCCCCGATACCGTGCGTGTTATCGATTCCGGTACCGCCGGCATGGCGATGGGCGCGGCTGCGATGGCGGCGGCCAAGCTTGCCCAGGAAGGCGCTTCACTCGACGAGTGCTATGCCGCAGCCATCAATACCCTTGAGCGCGGGCACACCTGGGTCTATCTCAACTCAACGGAGGAGCTTCGCCGTTCCGGGCGCATGTCTGCGGCCACGGCGATGCTGTCCACCGCGCTGCTCGCTACCAAACCCATCATGGCCATCCAAGGCGGCAAGCTGGAGATGGTGGGCAAGACCCGCACCCAAACTAAGGCCTTTACCAAGCTCGTGGACCTGGTGGCCTCCCGCGCGGAGGGCAATCCGGCGTTCATCGCGGTGCAGTACAACGAGGATAAGGTTTCGGCCCGCCGGCTGGAGGACTTGCTGCGCTTGGCGCTGCCGGATTCTTCCTTCATGCTGGTGCCGCTTACCGACGTCCTCTCCGTCCACGTCGGCCCCGGGGCCATCGGCGTCTCCGCGGTCTTTAGCTGACGGCGGAGCCGAGCTAAAGACGTTGTTGATGCCTTCAACAAGTTATCCACAGGCTGCGGCTTAAGCCCTCGACGGGGGTGAGGGCGCTGCGTAGCGTCGCGGGCATGAATGCCATTGCTGATCGCCTCCGTGACCTCACCCGCCCAACCGGCGAAGAAGAACTGCTCAACGTCGATTTCCCGCGCGTGCGCGTGCCACCCTGGCTGGCGCTTGTCGCGGCGGGCGTGGCCGGCGTTGCGCTCCTGGCCTGGCTGGGGATGAGCCGTAGTGCGGAAAACCCCTATGAGGTGGCCACCCCGAGCAGCGAGGTAGCGGCCGATATCGTGGTCTCTGTCGTGGGGGAGGTAGAGCAGCCGGGCCTGGTGACCTTGGCGCCGGGTGCGCGCATCAACGACGCCCTCGAGGTGGCGCGCCCGCGCGTGCCCACCGATAACCTCAACCTGGCGCAGAAGCTTAACGACGGCGAACAGATCACCGTCGGTGGCCCACCCAACGCCCCAGAAACCGCGGAGGAGGGCCTGGTGTCGCTTAACTCCGCCAGCGAGGAGGAGCTGACGGAGCTGCCCGGCATAGGGCCGGCCACGGCCGCCGCGATCATCGCGCATCGCGAGGAGGTCGGCAGTTTCACCACCGTGGAGCAGCTCATGGATGTCTCCGGCATTGGTCCGGCGAAGTTTGCGCAGCTGAAGGATAAGGTCCGTCCGTGAGGGAACTGCGGCTCGTGCCCGCCGCGGGGGTGGCGTGGTTGGCCACGCTCTCAGTGCTTTTCGGCCACCCGTGGCTGTTGTCCGGGCTCGTGCTTTTCGCTTTCGCGCGCGGTCAGTGGCGCGGGCAGGGCATTTTATGTGCGGCGAGCGGAGTCATCTTCGCCGCCCTGGCTTATGTGCGCTCGGTGCGCGCCGCGGGCTTTCACTTCGGCTCGGAGGTGACGGGAAAGCTTGCCGCCGATCCGGTTCAGACGGCATCCGGGTGGATGGTGCGCCTGCGCGTGCCGGGCTACCCGGCGCAGCTGCCGGTCTTCCTCAAAGAAAAACCGGAGGCCTTCGGCGGCTCGCTGGTGACGGTGCACGGCCACCCCGGCCCCTCGGATCAGGTTGGCGTGGGTACAACCGTCTTTAGCGGCGAGCTCACCGCGCACGCCCATAGCTGGACGGCAGCGGTGGCAGAAAACTTCCGCGCCGTGTGCGATAACGGCCTCATCCCCGGCATGGTGCTGGGCGATACCAGCCTGCAAAGCCCCGAGGACAAGCAGCTCTACATCGATACCGGACTATCGCATTTGAGCGCCGTGTCCGGATCCAACGTTGCCATCGTGTGTACCGCGGCCGCGTTGGTGGTGTCGGGGCAGCGGGTGCGGGTGGGGGCGTCGGCAAGCGCGTTGGCGTTATTCGTAGCGCTGGTGGGGTGGGAGCCCTCCGTCCAACGCGCCACCGTTGCCGGGCTGGCGGGTCTAGTAGCGGTGCTGAACTCTTCGAGGATGGAACCGCTGCACGCGCTGTCCCTCGGGGTGCTCTTCCTACTGGCGGCGGATAGCGACCTAGCCGTCAGCTTCGGCTTCGCGCTTTCCGTGGCGGCCACCGCCGGCATCGTGGTGCTCAGCCCCCTGTTGCTACGGGTGCTGGGGACTGGCATCGTTGCGCGAGCCTTCGCTGTGGCCATTGCCGCGGATATCGTGACCATGCCGCTCATCGCGTTGATGACCGGGCGGGTCTCGGTGGTTTCTGTGATTGCTAACGTGCTGGTGGCGCCTGTCGTGCCGGTCATCACCGTCGTGGGGCTCATCGCCGCCGCGCTCGCGCAGGTGGGGCTGGGCAGGCCGCTTGTTATCCTTATCGAACCGCTGGCGGATTGGATCCACCTCGTCGCCTCCTCCATGCCGGTGACCACCGTGGCGGCGGGGCCCGTTGCGATGCTCCTTCTCTGTGGGTGGGTCATTGCGGCGTTGCTAAGATGACAGGCATGTCTTCAGCCCCCGTGCACCTCATTCTCGGCGATGATGAATTCCTGGCCGAGCGCGCCCGCCTGAGTATCCAACACGGCGAGGTAACCAAGCTCAAGGCCGCCGAGGTGAGCGAAGGCGAAATCCTGGAAGCGACCAGTCCGTCGTTGTTCGGGGAAGACCGCGTCATCGTCATCAGTGACGTGGAGAGGGCCGGCAAGGAGGTCACGAAGATCCTTCTCGATGCCTGCGCCAACCCCATGCCTGGTATCACGCTCATCCTGATGTACTCGGTGACGGCGAAGACGCTGAAGAAAAAGAAGAAGCCGCCGGAGCTCATCGCGGCGCTGCGCAAGACGGCCGAGGTGCATGAGGTCTTCTCCCTCTACCCGAACGAGCTCGCACAGTGGGCTACCCGGGAGTTCGCCTCGCATGGGGTGCGCCCCACCCCGGATGTGGTGCAGGCGCTTCTCGACGGCGTCGGCTCCGACCTACGCGAACTCGCCTCCGCCATCTCCCAGTTGGTCTTCGATACGGGGGGCAAGGTAACCCGCGAGGCGGTGCACGCGTATTACGTGGGCGTGGCTGAGGTAGCCAACTGGGATATTGCGGATGCTGCTGTGGCTGGCCGCGTGGAGGCGGCGGTCTCCACGTGCCGCCGGGCGCTGCAGTTGGGGGCGAGCCCTGTGGCCATCGCCTCTGCTCTGGCCAACAAGGTGGGCAACATCGCACGCCTCTACTCCGCGCGCGGGGATCAGTACTCGCTGGCCTCCCAGACCGGGATGGCGCCCTATGCGGTGAAGCTCACGCAGCCCGTGGCGCGGCGCTGGTCGGGGGAGAATATCACCAAGGCCGTCATCCTCATGGCGGAGCTGGATGCTGCGGTCAAGGGACAAGGCGGTGATGAAGATTTCGCCATCGAGGCGGCCGTTAAACGGGTGGCGGAGCTGGCGCGCTAGACTAACCCTCCATGGATGATATCCAGAACTTTGCCACCAAGCTTTTCGACTTTGCCCGTAACGGCGATGCCACGCTGCTCGAGTACATCAAGCAGGGCGTCAACGTGGACATGGTGAACCAGGATGGGCAGTCCTTCATCATGCTTGCCGCCTATCATGGCCATGCGGAGCTGGTACGCCAGCTCGCTGCGGCGGGGGCCGACGTCAACCTCCTCAACGATCGCGGCCAGTCGCCACTGGCCGGGGCGATTTTTAAGAAGGAGGACGCGGTGATCGACGCGCTTCTCGACGCCGGCGCCGACCCCTCCGCCGGCCAGCCCAACGCCCTCGACTCCGCCCGCATGTTCGGCCGTGAGGACCTACTCGAGCGCCTGTCATGAGCTGGTCCGCGTTTGCGGCCATTCTCCTGATGAACCTCGTCGGTGCGGCAGCACCCGGCCCCGACATCGTCCTGGTGACGCGCTATGCTACGCGCTCGCGCCGCCACGCCATCGCGGCAGCAACCGGCATCCAGGTGGGCGTGTTGTTCTGGTGCACGCTGACCGTGTTCGGCGCGGCCGCCCTGCTCACCGCCTTCCCCGGCGTCCTCTCGCTGATTCAGGTGATCGGTGGCTGTTTCCTGGTCTTCATGGGCGTGCTCTCCATTCGCTCTGGGTTGGAGCTGCGCAAGCAGCCGCCCGTCGATGAGGAGGAGGCGGCCGCTCGCTTGGGCTCGGTGGGCAAGGTCTTCCGCACGGGTTTGGCCACCAACCTGTCCAACCCGAAGATCGTGCTCTTCCTCGCCGCTATGGTCGCCCCGTTGTTGCCGCCGCACCCGCCGGTGTGGGTATCGGTGGCGCTGGTGCTGAGTTTGTCGTTGTCGAGCTACCTGCTCTTCGTCTTCCTCTCGACGGTCATTTCTACCCGCGCGATTCGCCGCCGCCTCCTCGTCGCAGGCCCGTGGATCGACATCGCCTCTGGCGTTTTCTTCGTGGTGGCTGGCTGCGCCCTGGTGTGGGCCGGCATCCAGGCCGTCTAGGCCTGGTTGAGGAGCTCCGCCAGCCACTGCGACCACGCCGCGACCGTACCGGAGCGGCGGCGCAGGGTCGTATCGTTGAGTCCCAGATTGGCCGCGCGCATGAAGACCATTGCCTCTTCTTTATTCACCGCTCGGCGGGTAGTCACGACGTGCTGCACCATGTCCCGGAGCACCGGCCGGGAGGCCAGCGCCTCGATGAGGGTGAGGTTGCGTTCATCGCGCGTGCCGCTGAGTTTGCTCAGGCCTAAGTAGCGGGCGGCGTTGGTGTAATAATCCGCCTGGCGCGGGGTAAAACCAAATTCCTCGGGCATCTCCGCTTTGTCCACTGGGTTCTCCAGCAGGCTGATGACCCTTGCAAAGGAGTCCGCCTGCGGGAAAGGAACGCGCGTGCCCTCGACCTGCGTGCGCGCCAGCACCGCGCGCACCGTCGCCTCAGTTACGCCAGACTCGCCCAAAACATAGCGCGCCGCGCTGACCAGCTCGATGCTGCGGAAGTCCTCCGGCTGCCTAAACGCGTAGCGGTAGAAGTGGAAGATACCGTTGGAATAGACCACGTAGACCGGCACTACTTCCTTCTCCAAGGCCAGCGAGAAGCGCCGGAAAGGGAAGTAGAGCTGGCGGATGTTGAAGTCGGGGGAGAGGTGGTTCTTCGCCTCCACGAGCACGAGGTGCTCGGCGGACTCGAAGCCGGCATCAATCTCCATCTGGGCGCGGTCCACCACCACGTCGCGCCCGCCGATACGCATGGGCAGAGTGAGCGTCGACATGCGCCCGCTGACCGTCGGCACCAGCTCACCGCCCAGGAAATCATCGAGCATGCCGCTTAAGCTCGCCGCGGTGAGTGCGGCGGCCTCCGAGGTCAGGTTCTCGAAGTCAATGGACTTAATGTGGCGGGGAACCGGCATTGACTTCAGCGGCCCGGCTTGCTCCGGGAAAGGCTGGTACAGGTCAAAGCGGCCAATGAGATAGGCATCGCGGCGAATTGGCAGCATGGATAACCCGTGCTCTCGAAAGACCTCGGGGCGCGCTGCCGAAAAGTCATGCTTGGCCATCAACCGTGGCTCGCGGCCCGATAGCTCCTTAATCTTCGCGGCGGGCAATATCGCGAAACCCTGGTCCGCGATGTCGGCGGCGATGTGAGGGTAGACGAGGTCCCAAGCGGCGTCGTTAAGCATAATTGCGCACGAGCACCTCATCGACCTTGCCGCGCTTCGAGGCCACGGAATTGACCGCGCGCGTGGCACCCACAATGTCGATGCGGTAGTCCGCGTACAACTCCTTGATGAAGTCCGTCGCCGAATTCGACAGCAGGAACTTCACCCCGCGGGCGTTGAGGTCGTCGCAGGTTTCCTTCAGCCGAATCTGGTCCGCGCGGCCAAAACCACCCGACTGGTAGCCGGTGAAATTGCTCGTGGGGTTGACCGGATCATAGGGCGGATCGAAATAAACGAAATCCCCCTCGTTGGCCTCCACCGCAGCGTAGTCGCCGTTATAAAACGTCACGTCGTGGGTGGACAAGTACTCCGAGACTGCGCGCAGATTGGGTTCATCGCAAATCTTCGGGTTGGCATAGCGGCCAAACGGGGCATTGAACTGGCCGGCGTTATTCACCCGGTAAAGCCCGTTGTAGCAGGTCTTATTCAAATAAATCGTGCGGGCAGCCCGTTCGACAGGGCTTAAGTGCGCAAAACCCGGCTCACGGTCGCGGGCGCGCATCTCGTAGAAGAAATCCGAATCATTCGAATAGCCCTTTAACAGGGCGATGAGCTCGTCCACGTTATCGCGGACCACCTCGTAGACGGTGATGAGCTCGGTGTTCAGGTCATTAACCCGGGCGCGCTCGGGCGCCAAAGAAAAAAGGACCGCTCCACCGCCCAAGAAAGGTTCGACATAAGTGTCGAAGCTCTCGGGCAGCACGGAGTGGATAACGGGCAGCAGTTGACGCTTTCCCCCCACCCACTTCAGGAGCGGTTTCATTTAGGCCATCTTGTTGAAGGCGGTGGCCATGCCGGACTTCTTGTTAGCCGCGGTGTTGCGGTGGAAGACGCCTTTAGACACGGACTTGTCCAGTGCGCGGGAGGCAACGCGCAGCTGCTTCTCGGCTGCAGCCTTGTCGCCAGCGGCGACGGCCTCACGGAACTTGCGGATCTCGGTACGCACGGCGGAGCGTACGGACTTGTTGCGCTGACGAGCCTTCTCGTTGGTTAGGATGCGCTTCTGCTTGGACTTGATGTTTGCCATCGTTATACCTCTTAGAGTCGTAGGAATGTGCAACCGAGGAAGGCGGACCCAAGGTCCTGACCGCCAGCGTGCCCCGGCATCCCAAAAAATTTAGCAGGGCGCGGGCCGAATCCCCAAATCAGGCCCAGTGATAACGCGAGCGTAGCCGGTTGGCAATGCGTTCGAAGCGGCGTTCTGGGAAGAGTGTGCCTTGCCGACGGCATTGTTCCTCGGAGATTTCCAGCACGCGGTCCATCCGCACCCAGCACTGCCGGCCGGATTCGTCCCATTCGCCGGTGCCGATATCGAGCCATTCCTCCTTGTTGGCGTGGCCCGGGTTGGAGGAGATGAGCAGGCCCAGCACGGTGGTGCGCGTGCGCGAGACAATCAGCACGGCGCGCTCGCGCGGCGGGGATTGCTTGCCATCCGAGGGCGCCCATACCCACACGACTTCCCCGGAGTCTGCCTGCCCGTCCATGTCGGGGGTGAAGAAGACGCTGCGCGGGTGGGCGTCGGCACACTCGACGCGAATGTCGGCGGCTTTGCGGGGTTCCGTCACGGAATCATTCTGGTTTAGCCCTAGGCCTTCGGTGATGCGCTCGAGACCGACGTCGACAGGCTCAGGGCCTCCGATACCGAGAATGCGTGCCAACCTAGACATGTCGTCTATTCTAAACACATGTCTACAAACTTCGCGGCCACTACGTTTACGGATCCGTCCAAGATCCGAAACTTTTGCATTATCGCCCACATCGACCACGGCAAGTCGACGCTGGCTGATCGCATCCTGCAGTTGTCGCAGGTGGTGGAGGAGCGCGACATGCGCGACCAATACCTCGACAACATGGATATCGAGCGTGAGCGCGGCATCACCATTAAGGCGCAGAACGTGCGCCTGCCCTGGATTCCTCAATCTGGTGCCATGAAGGGGGAGGAGATCGTCATGCAGATGATCGACACTCCCGGCCACGTGGACTTTACCTACGAGGTCTCGCGCGCGCTCGAAGCCTGTGAGGGCGCCATCCTGCTTGTCGACGCCGCCCAAGGCATCGAAGCCCAAACCCTGGCCAACCTCTACCTGGCCATGGAAAATGACCTGGAGATCATCCCGGTCCTCAACAAGATTGACCTGCCGGCAGCCGATCCGGAGAAGTACGCCCTGGAGATTGCCCACATCATCGGCTGTGAGCCGGAAGAGGTGTTGCGCGTTTCCGGCAAGACCGGCGAGGGCGTGCCGGAGCTGCTGGATAAGGTGGCGGAGCTTATCCCGGCACCGACGTCCGAGTTCGGCGAGGATGCCCCGGCCCGCGCGATGGTCTTCGACTCCGTTTACGACACCTACCGTGGCGTGGTGACCTATATCCGCATGATGGACGGCAAGCTGACCCCGCGCCAGAAGGTCACCATGATGGCCACGGGTACCAACCATGAGCTGCTGGAGGTGGGCATTGTCAGCCCGACCATGCAGAAGTGTAAGGGGCTGGGCCCGGGTGAGGTGGGCTACCTGATTACTGGCGTGAAGAACGTGCGTGAGACCAAGGTGGGTGACACGATTACGTGGGCGTCGAATGGCGCGAGCGAGCCGCTCAAGGGCTATGCCGACCCGAACCCTATGGTCTACTCCGGCCTGTTCCCCATCTCCCAGGCAGACTTCCCGGACCTGCGTGATGCGCTGGAGAAACTGCAGCTTAACGACGCCTCCCTCACCTTCGAGCCCGAGACCTCCGTCGCCCTAGGCTTCGGCTTCCGCTGCGGGTTCTTGGGCCTGCTGCACATGGAAATCACGCGCGACCGTCTGGAGCGCGAGTTTGGCTTGGACTTGATTTCCACGGCACCGTCGGTGACCTACCGCGTGGTGGCGGAGGATGGCGAGGAATCTATGGTGCACAACCCGTCTGACTGGCCCAGCGGCAAGCTGCGTGAGGTCTACGAGCCGATTGTGAAGATGACCATCATCGTGCCGGAGGAGTTTGTGGGCCCGACGATGGAGCTGTGTCAGTCCAAGCGCGGCCAGATGGGCGGCATGGACTACCTGTCTGAGGACCGCGTGGAGCTGCGCTACACCATGCCGCTGGGTGAAATCATCTTCGACTTCTTCGACATGTTGAAGTCCCGTACCAAGGGCTACGCTTCCCTCAACTACGAGGAGGCTGGCGAGCAGCTGGCGGACCTGGTGAAGGTGGATATCCTGCTTAACGGTGATCCGGTGGATGCCTTCTCTGCGATTGTGCACCGCGATTCCGCGCAGTGGTACGGCAATAAGATGACGAAGAAGCTCAAGGAGCTCATCCCACGCCAGCAATTCGAGGTGCCCGTCCAGGCGGCGATTGGTTCGAAGATCATCGCGCGTGAAAATATCCGAGCGATGCGCAAGGACGTGTTGGCCAAGTGCTACGGCGGCGATATTTCGCGTAAGCGGAAGCTTCTGGAGAAGCAGAAGGCCGGTAAGAAGCGCATGAAGTCCATCGGCTCCGTGTCCGTGCCGCAGGAGGCCTTCGTCGCGGCGCTGTCCACGGACGCTGAATAAGGAAGCCGTCGCCCGCAGCATGGCATCGGGCCTGCAAAAGCCATCAGCGTGGTCACGGCCGGCACTGGTTGCACTGACGGCGCAGGCCCCACGCCCACGCGCTGGCGGAAGTTCACCCCCCGCTCCGGCTCACCCACGTCGAGGGCGGGATTGGTCCGCATGAGCTTGCATGATCTAGCTCTGTGGAAGGCAGAGCCCAACAGGCACTCAGCTCTGCGTATTGCCTAGTTTGGTGCTCCGGCTGGGTTACTCGGCGTTGAATGAGTAGCTGCCGGTGAGCTGGTTGTGGATTGTCACCGAGTAGTTCTGGCCGTTGGCGTTGGCACCTTCCACAAGCATGTCGAGCTCTTGGGCGTTGTAATAGCGGCTCAAACCCACGTACAGGATGAGCAGGAGGAAACCGACCACGACTGCAGTAGCGGTGACAATCTTCCACGAATTTACTGGGTTGGTCACGAATAGCCCTTTCCTGGGTAAGTGTCTTTCCTGCAGGTACAAACACGATAACAAGCGGGACAGTGTGTCTTGTCCTTTAACGGGCTGTGGGTGCACCTACAGCATGGGGCCAGTGGGCGGGAGGCAACTGGTGTTCATCGAGATCCCCGTCAACCATCTTCCAGTCTTCGGGTGCGCTGTCCCTGGGATCGCCGAGGCCCCGTCAGTCTGGCTTTGGTTGGCGCGTCTCATCCTTTAAGGGCTTAAACCCGGTCTTACTGTCACTGCCGTTGCATCTGGGTGGCGGG
>NZ_KV788194.1:0-76967 GCF_001807205.1 Corynebacterium sp. HMSC05D03
ATCGGTTTATCCACACGAAATGTCCCTTAAGCCGTTTCGGATGACTGCGCCGTCGTTTCAGACGACGGGAGCCGCTTAGAACGGAATGTCCTCCTGCGGGGAGGTCGGGGTACGGGGTTCCTCGGCAGCGGCCTGTGCTTCCTTAGCTTCTTGCTGGGCGCGCTCGCGGGTGGCCGAAATCTTTTGAGCCACCGTTTGTGCCCAACGCTTCGTCTTCTGTGCCAGCGGGCCAGTCGGCTCCGTCATAGCCCAGGTCCCGTCTTCGTAGAGCCACACGATGTCCCCGGTGTGCGGGTCCATGATGTAGTGCGCGCGCCCATCAGTCTTCATATTGTGGTGGTGCTGGCACAAACTGGCCAGGTTGCGTGGGTGCGTGGCGCCGCCGTCGGCGTAGTTGACGCGGTGGTCCATCTGGCACAGGTAGGCCGGCCGGTTGCACCCCGGAGCGCGGCAGGTGCCATCCCGGCCTTCCACGTATGTGCGGATGAGCTCCGAGGCGATGTAGCTGCGCGATTCCGGTGGCTGCGAGGAGAGGTCGCGCGTGCGCGTGACAGGCATGTCCTGTGACGTCCACCCATGGCCTTGGACGAAGGTGGGGGCGTCATCGATATCGCTGGCTTGGTAGGTGTGCAGAATGACAGTCGCCGGCGGCGAGATACTACCGGCGATGAGCTTTTTCAGGGCATCAGCCTGTGAGAGTCCGTTCTCCTTTGCCGCTTGTTTGATGTAGCTATCCAGAATCATGCCCGTGGCGCTATCGGTATTGAGCTCAAGGATGCCGCGCTGGCCAGTATCGGTGAAGGTATACGTATCTTTCTGCGGGGAATTGCGAAAGCTAAAAGTCTTGTCAATACTCTTGCAAATATCGCGCAGTTTGCGCCCAATCTGCGCCGGGGTGGGAAAGACCTGATTCGGGGAGGTGGGGGTGAAGAAGGTGATCAGGGCATCGTCGATAAGCGCGAGCGTTTCTGGCGGCAACGCGCCCAGCTTTGTCAGGGTGCGGTCAATGGTGATGAGGGCCTTCATATCCAGCAGGAACTGGCTGTCCTGTAACGCCTTGACCTGCGGGAGCTCCGTGAGCCGGTGCACGGCCAGGCAGCATTCGCTCACGGTATAGTCGCCGACACCAAGCTTGGCGACGAGCCTCTGGCACGCGACATCAAAATCCTCATCGAGGTCTGGCATGGCAGCTACCCACGAGCGGTAGTCTGCGCGGCGGGCGGCGCTGCGCTCCACAGCGAGGGCGCAATCAGGATTCATATGGGAAAAGTAGGCGGTTTGGGTAGCGGTATTCACGGTGTCCCCCGGGGTTAGAATCTCGGTTATATGTTCTAAAAGTACTATAAAACATGCCCCGGACATCTATCCTGACCAGCAAATATGGTGGTATCTGGATGAAGGTTATAGAGCGTGTATTTGCTGTCAATACCACGTGGGGAGTGTCATCCTTCTGGCCCCACAGGAGCCCATCACGTACGTAAAATGGCGAACTATGTTGCCTAGACTCCTCACCCTTGACAGCCTGGTTATCTCACAGACCAAGTCCTTCATGCAGGATGAATTCCTGATCGCCGATGAACAAGGCGTGCCCGTCGGGACGATTCTGCAGTCGACGAGCCTGAAGGACATGTTCTTCAACTCCTCCCGCAGCCTCGAAGTCGCCTTCACTAATGAACAGGGCAATCCGCAGCAGCCGCTCATGGTGATTAAGGATCCGCCGAACTTCGTGCGGGATACCTATGAGGTGTACCTGCCGGGCGTCGAGAAGCCCATGGCGGTCGTAACTAAAAAATTCTCCCTCCTGAAGACGCGCCTGAGCTTGGAAATGGAGGGCTTCCCGGAGATCGAGATTGAAGGCGATGTCTGGGATTGGAATATCACGATTACTAGCCAAGGCCAGCCTCTAGCGGAAGTTCGCAATGAGTGGGCGGGCGTGGGCCGGTTCCTCGCTGGGAAGAATACGTACCGCCTCAGCATTGCGCCGGGGCTTGACCCGCAACAGCATGCCGGGCTGATTGGTGCGGTCATGTGCATGGACATGCTGCGCACCAAGGCACAGAGCAGCAGTTAGCGGCGCACGAAGCGCCAGCTGCCATAGGAGAAGAGCGCGGTGGCTAGCGCGGGGAGGCCATAAGCGCGCACGGCCTTGCGCACGGAGCGGTAGTCGCGGATGAGCCAGCCTTTTTCCTCTGCAATATCGCGCAGCTTGGAATCCGGATTAATGGCCACGGGGGTTCCCACCATGGAAAGCATCGGGACATCGTTGGCGCTGTCGGAGTAGGCGGTACAGCGCTCAAGATCGAGGTTCTCCAGTGTGGCGAGCGCCGCCACGGCGTGCTTCTTACCCGGCCCGTGGAGGATATCGCCCACGAGGCGGCCGGTGAAGCGGCCATCTTTGACCTCCGCCACGGTGCCGAGCGCGCCCGTGAAACCGAAACGCTGCGCCAGAATCTGCGCCAGCTGCACGGGGGTGGCCGTGACCAGCCATACCTGCTGGCCAGCGTCGAGGTGCATTTGCGCCAGCTGCTTCGTGCCCGGGTAGGCCTTGCGGGCCATGGATTGGTCCACGATGCTCTCGCACAAAGCCACCATCTCCTCCACCGAGCGGCCTTTGACAAACTCGAGCGCTTGCACGCGCCCCGCGGCCACGTCGGCTGCGTTCTCCGAACCGGAAATCCGGAATTTTAGCTGCTTCCAGGCGATGGGCAGGATCTCTGAGAGCTTGAAGTAGCGACGCCGCGCGAGGCCCAAGGCAAAAGACACGAGCGAGGACCCTTGGACCAAGGTGTTGTCCACGTCGAAGAAGGCGGCAGCGCCGGCGTCCTGGGGGATGTCTGGGTCGGGCTCAGTGATGGAGCGCGCGCCGGCGGATTCGAAGGACCCCTGGACGGAATCCACACCAGAAGAAAAAGCATCCAGGTCGATGCCGAAGAGGTGCTCTACCGCCGCGGCTGCCGACGCCTCACCGGCCGCCCTCTGGTGCTCTTCGCCCAGCGGTGCGAAGGCCTGCTGCTCCAGGAAATTACGCAAGTTTCCCCTGCTTGCGGTCCAATTGGCAAGGAACTCACGGGGAGAATCGGGCATACCAGGAGGGAGCGGGAGAGGCACGCGTTCAGCTTTCATAAGGCGGGAAGACTAACGTGTCCATAGTAAACCGCGAACCGTTCTACGTCCTATCGAGGAGTTCTTAATGTCTCACGTCGTCGAGCTGATGGTGCGTACCACGTGCGGCTCCTGCGCGCGCGTTCTGGAGCAGATTACCCCGGTGGTCCGGCAGGCTGGGGCAGAGCTTAAAGTGCGCAACGTCGATGAGGATGCGGAGCTGGCCATGGAATATGGTGATCGCGTCCCCGTTGTGGTGATTGATGGCGAGGAGTTCTCTTGCTGGGAAGTGGACAATGAGGAGCTAGCGCAGGCGTTGGTGGAGTAGCTTTCCTCGGGGACTCCCGCGAGTTTCGGAAACGAGCTGAAAACTAGTAGTCTTTTGGATGATCTATGTCATCCAAAGGGATGATGCAAAACTGGAGGGTAGTGCATGAGTGTGCTCGTCGTGGGCATGTCGCATCAGTCGGCGCCGGTGGCGCTGCTGGAAAAGCTGAGCATGGACGAGACCGTGCAGAATGACACCTGCCGGGCCATGGTATCGGCAGGCTCGTTGACCGAGGCGATGATTATCTCCACCTGTAACCGCCTCGAGGTTTATACCGTCACGAGCTCTTTCCACACGGGCGTCCAGGATGTCGTGCGCAACCTCGCTGAAGTCTCCGGGGTGGAGGAGGAGAAGCTGCGCTCCTATCTTTATGTGCGCTATGCCGACGCCGCCGCCGAGCACCTCATGATGGTGGCCTCCGGCTTGGACTCGATGGTGGTGGGTGAGCAGCAGATCATCGGCCAGGTGCGCACCGCCTACCAGTTTGCTTCGGAGCAAGGAACCGTCGGCCCGCGCATCCACGCGCTGGCACAGTCCGCGCTGCGTACCGGCAAGCGGGTGCATTCCGAAACTGAGATCGATGAGGCGGGCTCCTCCATGGTCTCCTTTGCTTTTGATCAGGCGCTGAGCCGCATGGGCAGGGAAGATCTCGCGGGCAAGCGCGTTCTCATCTTGGGTGCAGGTGCAATGGCCTCGCTGGCGGCAACGCACGCGGGGCGCCTGGGTGCGCACCTGATTATTGCGAACCGCACCATTGCCCGCGCTGAGCGCGTGGCGCAGCACGCCCATGAGGCGGGCGTGTACGCAGACGTTATTGAATACTCGGAACGCGCCCAAGCCCTGCGCGATGTGGACGTGGCGATCTCTGCCACCGGAGCCCAGGACTTCACTATTACGGCGGCCGACGTCGAGCGCTATCACGTGGCCGACCGCGAACTCATGCTCGTGGACCTGTCTCTGCCACGCGATATTGATGACGCCGTGGCAGAAGCTGAGGGAGTCGACCTGGTCAATATCGAACGTCTCAATAACTCGCTGCAGGCGGCCGATACCGATCTGGCAGCGGGTACCAGCCCGCACGCGCAGGCGCGGCGCATCGTCAGTGAAGAACTGGAAGCCTATGCTTCCGAGCAGCGCGTCCGCGACGTCGTCCCGGCCGTATCAGCCCTGCGCAAGCGCGCAGCAAACCTGGTCCAGTGCGAGGTAGCGCGGATGGAGCAGAAGCACCCCGAGTTGGACGAGCGCCAGATGGGAGATATCAATCGCGCGCTCAAGCGCGTTGCGGATAAGCTGCTCCACGAGCCCACGGTTCGTGCGAAGCAGCTCGCAGCTAACTCTGGCACCGTAAGCCATGAGACCGCGTTGCAGGAACTCTTTGGACTCCACTTGGAGGGCAGCGGCGTAGCAGTAGACATGGCAGATCTGCCGGATGCCGCGCAGATGGAAGCCGCGGAAAGTACTAAGGAAGAAAAGGACGCATAGATGTTGAAGATCGGTACCCGAGGATCCCTCTTAGCCACTACTCAGTCGGGCCACGTGCAGGAGTGGTTGCAGCAGGAAGGCTATGAGGCCGAGCTGCACATCGTTACCACGCAGGGTGACGTCAACATGGCTCCTGTGGAGCGCATCGGCGTGGGTGTGTTTACGCAGGCCCTGCGTGAGGCCGTCGACCGCGGCGAGTGTGAGATCGCAGTGCACTCCTTCAAGGACCTTCCCACGGCTGCCGACGAGCGTTTCGACCTCGTGGTGCCGCAGCGCCAGGACGTCCGTGAGGCGCTCATCGCCCGCGATGGTCTGACCCTTAAGGAGCTGCCGGAGGGCGCACGTGTGGGTACCTCCGCGCCGCGGCGCATCAGTCAGCTGCGCGCTATGCGCCCGGACCTGGATATTCGTCCGCTGCGCGGCAACATCGATACCCGCATGGGCAAGGTCACCAGCGGCGAGCTCGACGCCGTCCTCCTGGCCTACGCTGGCCTCGTGCGCGCGGGCTATGCCGATCGCGCCACCGAGGTTTTCGATCCGGAGGTCTTCATGCCCGCACCCGCGCAGGGCGCGTTGGCTATTGAGGCCGTCAAGGGGACTGAGGCAGCGAAGGCCATTGCTCTGCTTGCCGACGCCCCCGCCACCGCCGCCACCCGCGCCGAGCGCACCGTGCTCTCCCAACTGGAGGCTGGTTGCACCGCGCCGGTCGCTGCCACTTCCCACTGGGAAGGCGAGCAGCTGGTCGTTCGCGGCGGCGTCTTCGCCCTCGACGGCTCCCGTCAGCTCATCGCTCAGGCCCAGGGCTCGGCAAGCGAGGCAGAAGAATTGGGACGTGCAATCTCCAAGGAGCTCTTCGCTCAGGGTGCTGCGGACGTGCTGGCAGCGGAATAACCGCACGTAATTTTTGCTTTGGGGCCTTTTCCTTTAGTGTGTATCTAGCACACGATCATTGAGAGCAATGATTTAGGCCCCCTTAACTCGCGAGTGAGGGGCTTTCTTGTCTCCACTCCCGCGCCTGCCACAGCGGTGGCGCCGGGGCACTCGGAATCCACAAACTAGAAAAGAACCTTATGAGCAATGCCGTTCCGGATACCCAGCCTGAGCTGGGTAAGTCTGATCTGGGCAAAGTCGTCTTCGTCGGTGCCGGACCAGGTAATCCCGACCTGCTGACCGTTCGCGCCCGCGAGGTTCTGGAGACGACCGCCAACGTCGTTACCGACCCGGGGGTCTCGCAGGGCGTGCGTGACATGGTGGCGCAGCAGGTGCCGGTTCCGCAGGAGCTTCTCGACGCCGCCGAGGAAGAGTACGAGCGCATCTGCGCCGCCGCCAAGGAAGCGGGCGCACGCCGCAAACCGCCGCGCCCGGCACCGCCGACGGCAGCGGTCTTTGAGGAGGTCGAGGGGGACGTCGTCAAGCAACTGCGTAACGCGCTCGAGCGCGCCGAGGGGCACGACGTGATCCGTCTGGTTACCGGTAACCCGCTCAACCGTGAGTCCATCAAGGCGGAGATCACCGCCGTGGCCAATGCGGGCATGGAATTCCAGGTGGTCCCGGGTATGTCTCTGCCTTCGACGGTTCCCTCCTTCGCAGGCATTGCTCTCGGTGCGACCTATACTGAGGCCGACATCACGGAAGGCGCGGACTGGGATGCGCTGGCCACCGCGACGCAGCCGCTGGTTTTGCAGGCTACGGCAGATGACCTGCCGGTTATTTCCGCCGAGCTGGTGGAGCGCGGGATGCCCGCGGAGACGGAAGCATACGTCACCGTCCACGGCACCACGCGCCTGCAGCGCACGCACGAGACCACGCTGGGAACACTCGGCAAGCTTGACGCTGAGCTGCCGGGCGAGCTCGTGGTCACGCTGGGGCGCAGCTTTGATGATCGCTCGAAGTATTCCTGGTGGGAGAACCGTTCGCTCTATGGTTGGCGCGTGCTGGTGCCGCGCACGAAGGAGCAGGCCGCAGCGATGAGCGCCCGACTGGCTGGCCACGGCGCCATCCCGCAGTCGGTGCCCACTATTTCCGTGGAGCCGCCGCGCAACCCGGCGCAGATGGATCGCGCCATCAAGGGTATTGTCGAGGGCCGCTACAAGTGGGTCGTGTTCACCTCCGTCAATGCGGTGAGCGCGGTGTGGAAGAAGATCGCGGAGCTCGGCCTCGATGCTCGCGACTTCGCCGGCGTGCACCTGGCTGCGGTGGGGCAGAAGACCGCCGATGCTATTCGCGCCAAAGGCATGGTCCCGGAGCTTTTGCCGCCGGCGACGAAGCAGAACGCCGAGGGCCTCGTGGAGGTCTTCCCCAACTACGTTGAGGATATCGACGCCGTGGGGCGTGTACTGCTGCCGCGCGCCGATATCGCCGGCGAGGCGCTGGTGACTGGCCTGCTGGACTTGGGCTGGGAAGTCGATGATGTCGTGGCCTACCGCACCGTCCGTGCGGCCCCGCCGGCCGCGGAGATCCGCGACATGATCAAGACTGGCGGCTTCGACGCCGTTGCCTTTACCTCGCCGTCGACGGTGCGCAACCTCGTCGGCATTGCGGGCAAGCCGCATGCCCGCACCATCATCGCCTGCATTGGCCCCTCCACCAAGGCGGCGGCTGAGGAGGTGGGCCTGCGCGTGGACGTGGTCCCGGAGGTCGCGGATGTGCCGATGCTTGTCGACGCCCTCGCTGACCACGTCGCCGCCCTGCGTGCTGCCGGCAACCTGCCAGCTCCGCGCAAGAAGCGCCGCTCGCGCAAGAAGACGGCGTAGACCGCTTCTGGGCGGGTAGGTAAGGGGCGACTAGAGTCGGGAAGGTAGTTCAATTTTCTCGTAGCTCAAAGGAGAGTTTTTACTCATGAGCATTGCTCGCCGCCCCCGCCGCCTACGTCAGAACCCGGCTTTTCGGGATTTGGTTGCGGAAACGTCGCTGCGCCCCTCCGACCTCATCCTCCCGATGTTCGTGGTGGATGGTCTGAATGAACCCCGTGATATCCCCTCCATGCCGGGCGTGCAGCAGCACAGCCTGGATTCCCTCAAGCGTGCCGCGCACGAGGCTCTCGATACGGGCGTGACCTGCGTTGACCTCTTCGGCGTGCCGCGTGAGGAAGACAAGGACGCGACCGGCTCCGTGGCCTGGGACCCACAGGGCATCCTCAACGTGGCGATTGCGGAGCTGCGCCAGGAATTCGGCGATGACCTCATTGTCATGGCGGATACCTGCCTCGATGAGTTCACCTCCCACGGCCACTGCGGCGTGGTCGATGACCAGGGCCGCGTGCTCAACGATGAAACCGTGGCGCTTTACCAGGATATGGCCCGCTCCCAGGCCCGCGCTGGTGCGCACATGGTCAGCCCCTCCGGCATGATGGATGGACAGATTGCCGCCATCCGTGAGGCTCTCGATGAGGCCGGCCACGAGGATGTTGCGATCATGGCCTACTCGGCCAAGTACGCCTCGGCCTTCTTCGGCCCCTTCCGCGATGCCGTGGGTTCCTCCCTGGAGGGCGACCGCCGTACCTACCAGCAGGACCCGCGCAATTTCCGCGAGTCCATGCTGGAGGTAGACCTGGACATCGAGGAAGGCGCGGACATCGTCATGGTTAAGCCTGGCCTGCCGTACCTCGATGTGCTGGCCGGTGCTGTCGAGCGCTCCTCCGTGCCGGTAGCTGTCTACCAGGTCTCCGGCGAGTACGCGATGATTCAGGCCGCTTCCCAGAACGGGTGGATCGATGGTGAGGCCGTTATGCTGGAGTCCTTGACCGCGTTCAAGCGTGCGGGCGCGGATCAGATCCTGACCTACTTCGCCACGGACGCCGCCCGCTTGCTCAAGTAAAAGGAGAATCGTGACGTTCAGCCCGAACACTACGCCGTCGGCACACAAGCCGGCGAAGCAGGATACGGAGCCGGATAAGGAGCAGACCAAGCGCACCGAAGCCGTCTCCCTCATGCTCAAGGTGTGGACCGTTGCCTTGGTGCTCGAGGTGGTGCACCTGGTCTTGAGTATCGTGCTGACCCTGCTGAATAGGGAAGAGCTCTTTGCCCAGGCCCGCACTACGGCGGAGTCCGCAGCGGAGAAGTCCGGGCAGGACGTCAGCGATGCCCTCGTACAGCTCGTGGGCTATGGCTCGGTGGCCTTCAGCTCGCTGATTTCACTCGCCATCGTGGTGCTGTTGGGCATCATGCTGGGCTTTATACACAAGAACTCCAAGGCAGCCGGTACTGGCCGGCGCCTGTGGTTTGCCTTCTCCCTCTACTTTGGCCTCCGCGTGCTCATCGTCTTCATCAGCAGCCCCGCCGGGGCGAGCGCGCCGGATTGGCTCTTCCTGCTTGATGGTGCCGTGCAGATCCTCGTCGGCGTGGCGGCCGTGATGGGCTTGATGTTCTCCACCAAGGAAGAGGTACTTGAATACACCGGCGAAATGGAGCAGCTGCGCCAGATGCGCAAGGAGATGGAGGAGCAGCGCCGCCAGGAAAACCTGGAGGAGCGCGAGAAGAAAAGCAAGGACAGGGAGAAAGAGGACAGCAAGGACGGCAAGCGATGAGCGAGCGCCCCGGCCCCGCGGACTATAACCGTCGCCCACGCCGCCCTAAGAAGCAGGGCGAGCAGGACTTTTCCACTTGGCCTTCCCAGCTGCGCATTGCCTACTGGGTCTGTGTCATCGCCGCAATCGTCATGCTCACCGCCGGGATGGTGGGCCTCTTCGGCTCCTATACATCGGTGACGAACACCCAGCTCAGCCCAGAGCAGGTGGACTATATCCGCTTCAACACACGTTTCACGGCCATCTCCAACGTGGTGGGTGCCGTCGTCATTGCGGCGTGCTCCGCGCAGCTGGCGAGTGGCTCGATATGGGCGCGTCGCATCATTACCGCGGTGTCTGCTTACATCATGTTCGTCAGCATTGCGGCGCTGATCGCGGGCGTGGGCGGGCTGCTCTTGTTGCTTATCCCGATGGCGCTCATGGTGGCCATCTACTTCCTCTTTCACCCGGATTCGACGGCTTTCATCAAGGCCTGCCGCGCCCAAAACTCCTGATTGGCGCCTACTCCAACTTTTGATTCATAATGGACGGTATGTCTCGACTGTCTGATGCGCCGCTGATTGCTGCCGCTACTGGCCACACGCCCTCCCGCCCGCCCGTCTGGTTCATGCGTCAGGCGGGGCGCTCTTTGCCGGAGTACCGCAAGGTGCGCGAGGGAATCAGCATGCTGGATTCCTGTTTCATGCCGGAGCTCCTGGCGGAGATTACCCTGCAGCCGGTGCGCCGCCACGACGTTGATGGCGCCATCCTGTTCAGCGATATCGTTGTCCCGCTCAAGGCCGCGGGCGTCGGTGTGGAGATCGTCCCCGGCCGTGGCCCCGTCATGGATGCACCCGTGCGCACCAAGGAGGACGTGGCCAAGCTGCCTATCCTCGACGTTGATGTGCCCGAGGTACGCCAGGGCATTGAGATCATCCTGAGCGAGCTCACCGACAAGCAGGCCCTCATCGGCTTCGTCGGCGCGCCCTTCACTTTGGCCAGCTACCTCATTGAGGGTGGCCCCTCGAAGAATCACGAGCGCACCAAGGCTCTGATGCATTCCGATCCGGATACTTGGCACCGCCTCATGCAGCGCCTCACCCCGACGATCATCTCCTTCCTCGAGCTCCAGCTGGATGCCGGCATCGACGCCATGCAGCTCTTCGATTCCTGGGCGGGCTACCTCAACGAGCGCGATTACCGCGAGTTCGTGCTGCCTTATTCGGAGCAGATCCTCAAGGTCGCTGAAGGCCGCGTGCCGCGCATCCACTTTGGCGTGGGGACCGGCGAGCTGCTCGGCGCGATGTCGGAGGCTGGCTCTGAGGTCATGGGCGTGGACTACCGCGTGAGTATGGATGCCGCCGCGGCCCGCGTCAACGCGGACATTCTCCAGGGCAACCTCGACCCGGCTCTGCTGTTCGCTGGCGAGGACGCGGTGCGCAAGGAAGTACGCGCCATCAAGGCTGAAGTCGACCGCGCAACTGAGCGCGGCGACATGAAGGGGCACATCTGGAACCTTGGCCACGGCGTGCTGCCGACCACGGAGGCGGAGGCCATTACGCGCGCCGTCGCCATCATCCACGAGGAGGGCTAAATGAAGATCGCGATCATCGGTGCGGGCCTAGCGGGCCTCACCGCGGCATGGGAACTCAAGCAGAACACGAAGGGCACCCACGACATCTTCGTTTTCGAAGCAGCCGATCGCATCGGCGGCAAACTGCACACAGTGCCGTTTAACGGCGGGCCGACCGACATGGGTGCGGAGGCCTTCATCCGCCGCCGCCAAGACGCCGTGGACTTCTTCACGGAGCTCGGACTGCAGGATTCCTTCGTGGAGCCCAATCCGGAGCTGCGCCCACGCGTGTACACCGGCGGCGAGCTGCACTTCCTGCCGCAGGGCGGAGTCATGGGCATTCCTTCTGAGCCGCAGGATTTCTTCTCTGCTGCGACCAACGAGCGCATCACCAACGAGCAGCCCTTCGAGTGGGAAATTGGCGGGGATGTCTCCGTGGGTCAGCTCGTGCGCCAGCAGTACGGTGATGATGTGGTGGACCACGTGGTCTCCGCGCTGCTGGGTGGCGTTTACTCCTGCTCGGCCGATGATCTGGGCCTGCGCGCCACGGTTCCCTACCTGGCGGCCACGTTGGACTCGCTGGCCAAGGAAGGACCCGTCACGCTGTCGGCCGCGATCAAGCAGATCGAGTCCGGCCGCAGCCCGGCCGAAGGCTCCGTCTTTGGCACCTTCAAGGGCGGCTACGCCGAGCTCTACGAGGCCCTGGCTGAAAAGTCCGGCGCGCAGATCCACCTGGACACCTTTGTTTCTGGTGTGACGCGCAAGGGCGATGCCTTCGAGGTCAAGGGCGTGCCGGGGGATATCGGCCCCTTCGACCGCGTGCTCTTTGCCACCCCGGCACCTACGACTGCGCGCCTGCTCAAGGCCGTGGCTCCGGAGGCCGCCCAGGAGCTGTCCACCGTCCAGCTGGCCTCCTCTGTGGTCGTCGGCTTCAACTTCGCCTCCGCCACGGATCCGGAGGGCAACTCCCTTCCGGAGGCCACCGGCATCCTCGTCGCCTCCGACGAGCCTGACCTGCGCGCCAAGGCTTTTACGCTGTCCTCCAATAAGTGGCCACACCTGAACGAGCGCGAGGGTTTCCTCGTGCGCGCCTCCTTTGGCCGCTTCGGCGATGATGCCCTCGTGCGTGCGGAAGAGGATGACCTGGTGGACTTTGCACTCGATGACCTGCAGAGGATCACCGGTTTCGACGGCCGCGCCGCCGGTGTGGAAGAGATCTACACGCAGCGCTGGTTCGGCGGCATCCCCCGCTATGATGAAAAGCACCTGGCCACCGTTGCTGCCGTGCGTGCCGCGCTTGCCGACGTCCCCGGTATCGCCACCGCTGGCGCCTGGGCCGATGGCGTCGGCGTGCCCGCCGTCATCGCCGGCGCCCGCGCTGCCGCGCAGGCACTCGTCAGCTAGCTAGTAGTGGTATCTGCACCCAGCAATCTCGATGGTCGCATCCTTCATGCGATAGATCAGTCGGTGCTCTTCGGTAATTCGCCGAGACCAGAACCCGGACAACTCGAATTTGAGAGGTTCGGGTTTTCCTATTCCTTCGTTGCCGTTTCGCGCAATGTCCTTAATGAGGTTATTGATTCTCTTGAGGATCTTCTTGTCGTGAGACTGCCACCAGAGGTAGTCCTCCCATGCTTCCTCTGTCCACGAAAGAATCATGGAGCTTAATCTTCCTCAATGAGCTCGTGTTCCGTTGCTTTCCCCGTATTGAGGCTCTCAATGGAGTCAAGTAGGCGCTGGGCATTGCGAGGGGAACGCAGAAGGTAAGCAGTTTCGCGAAGAGAGTTGTAGTCATCTAAGGAAACGATGACTGCAGACTCATGACCATTGCGAGTGATGATGACTTCCTCACGGTCATCTACAACAGACTGCAATACTTCGGCGTACCGTGCTCTCGATTCCGAGTAAGACATGGTCTTCATAAGCGATCTCCCTTCTTGTACAAGAAACTGTACAACGAAAAGAGGATGGGCGCTAGAGAAGTTTCAGTTTATGGGGCCACGTGAACGGTGCGCGTCAGGTTGAGCCGCTCGCACACGTGCTCATCGTGGCTGACCAGGATGAATGCTCCGCGGTAGTTGGTGAGCACCTCAACCAGCCAGTCGGTGGTGGGGATGTCGAGGTTGTTCGTCGGCTCGTCGAGAAGCAGAAAGCGCGGGGCCGGATCGCTGAGCAGGACGCGGGCGATTTCGACGCGGAAGCGCTCGCCACCAGAGAGTTGTCCCACGGGCTGGTGGATCTTGTCGTTGATAAAGAGCATCTGGGCCAGCTGGTCGCGCAAGAACTGCGGGTCGGCGCCGGGGTTGGCCTCCCGCACGATGTCGAACACCGATTTCTCTTCAGGCAAGACGATGCGTTGGCGGATGTATCCGCAGGGCAGCGCGTACTCGACGTCGCCGCGGGCGATGCGGTTGAGGAAGGTGGTCTTGCCGCTGCCGTTGGGGCCGGCGAGGCGAACGCGCTCGGGGCCGGTGATGCTGAGCAGATCGCTCACCAGCACGCGGGTGCCCGCGGGCAGCTCAGTGCCGGGGAGATCGATGTGGACATGGGTGTCGTCGCGAAGCGCGCGCTGTGCCTTGTCGTGCGCCGACTGGGCGGCAGCCACTGCATCGTTGGCCTGTTGAGAACGCCCAGCGGCTGAGCGCTCGGAACGATTTTTGTCATTGCCCATAGCCATGCCGGGCTTGCGCTTTGAAGCGGCGAAGTTCTTGCCGCGTCGGGCATCGCGGGCAAGCCGGGTCTGCATGGCGGCGCGCTCGCGGATTTGTTTGCGGTGCTCGGCCTTAGTTTCCCTGACCTTGGCCTGCGCGGAATCCTGCTCGGCGTCAATCGTTGCGCGGTAAGAGGAGTAGTTTCCTTCGAACTCGCGAATTGTTCCGTGGTAGAGCTCCGCAATGCTTTCCGCGTGCTCGAGGAGCTCGCGGTCGTGTGAGACGACGAGAACCGGCATCGGTGCGGTGCGAATGAGCTCGAGCAGGCGCTGGCGTGATTCGGAGTCCAGGTTATTGGTGGGCTCGTCGAGGATCAGGAAGTCGGGCTTGCGGAAGAAGGCTGCGGTCAGCGCCACGGTCACTGCTTCACCGCCAGACAAAGTCCCGATAGTGCGCTCCAAGGGGAAGGGGATACCTGCGGCGTCGAGAGCCGCTTCGATGCGCTCTGCCAAATCCCACTGCTCACCAACAGTGGTGGCGAGCTCTTCCGAGTATTCGCCAGCCTCAATGCGGGCAATGGCGCTGAGGATCTCTGTTGCGCCAAAGACATCGGCGATGCTGTCAGACGTGTGGAGTCCTAAATCCTGGTCGACATAGCTGACTGAGCCCTCGGATACCGTTCCCGAAGTCGGGGCAACGAGGCCAGCAAGAACCTTGGCCAACGTTGATTTTCCAGAGCCATTCTCTCCCACCAAGCCCGTGAAGTGGGAGGAAAACGAGCCGGTGAGATCCGTGAAACAGGGGGTACCGTCGGGCCAAACGACGGTGAGATGAGAAAAAGAAATAGGCATGAAGAAATCCACCTTCGAGTAAGTCGCGTTAAAGAGTGACGTCGAATTAGGAAAAAATCTTCATGCCCGAAAGACTAGCCCCGGCTAATACCCCAGCGCAAGGGCCGCCACGCCAAGACCGAGGGTGCCGCGGGCAATGTAGTGCAGTACCTCGGGGGAGAAGGAGACGCCGAAGCCGCCGCTATCCAGCATGGACATGCTGTCTACCCGTGCCGGGCGGGAACGCTTAAACGACGCCCAGCTAAGACCGGCGATGATGAGCGCCATTGCGATGGCGGAGAGTTTCCACACCAAGAGGAGGGCTCCGGCACCAAAGAGTGCCGTGCCCACAGAAGCTATAAGGGGAAGGCCCCAGTCGGGCCATGCATCGTCGTTGACGCGGCCAAAGGAGGCGGCGCGCCCAACCGCCGCGCCGACGATGCTCCACGCGGACATGAAGCCGACGATAGCCAGCGCCCCGAGCTGTGGGGCGAGCCCCAACGTCAGGCCGAGGGCCGCGAGCGCACCGACGCCGATGTACCACCGTCGTCCCAAACGACGGAAGAAGAGACTCACTAACGTCGATGGCGCATGGGCGCGACGAGGAATCCAGGCGGATTGGCTCGCAATGGCATCAGAGGTGACCTCCGAATCGAGAAGGCTTAGGCCAGAACCGCCGACCAGGCGCGTGCGCCCAGCGCTGAGTAGCGAAGCCAACGTGAACGACCGCCACCCCACGACGAAACGTAGGGCCGGGACTACCAGCGCGAACCACGGGGATAGCCCGGTGGACACGCAGATGCCGAGACCCAACACCCCGAAGCCGATCAGCTGCGCCCACGTGATCCAGTCCGTACCACGGAGCCGACCGCGCGGGCGATCAACGTACACCCAACGCTCCCTGGATAACGCGCGTAGGGGATAAAGCGTCTCGGCGAACACGATGAGAGCGAGCAGTCCCACGATGCCGGCAATCGGGGCGACGCTAGTTAGCGCGATGCGGGCCGGGATGATAGGCAGGACTGCGCCGACTTCTTGCCAGACTGTATAACCGAAGCCGATGACGATGCCGGCGAGGATGAGATACCAAATGCCATCACCTAGCCGGGACAGCGTGCGCATCACAGCTGCACCACCTCGTCGCAGGCTTGGGTGATCGTGTCGGAATGCGAGGCCACGACAATGCAGCGATTCTCCTCGTCAGCTAGGTAGCGCAATTCGCTTGCGAGGAACTCGGTCCAGGTAGCGTCGAGGTGACGCTCGGGCTCGTCGATAAGCACTGCGCGCGCCGGCTGGTACAGCTGTGCGGCCAGGAACACGCGCTGGCGCTGGCCTGAGGACAGGCGCGAGGCAGGGTGAGGGAGGAGAGGCTCAAGCGCCCAGAGTTCGCAGAGCTTGGCGACGTCCACCCCTGTCGCCTTTCCTATCAAGTCCAGGTGCTCGCCCACGGTGAGGTCGGGGAGGAAAACCGGCTCGGCCACCGTAATCACAGCACCCGGCTGTTCCTTCGTGCCGATAGGATGTCCGTCCCACTCCACTGATCCATCGAGAGGGGCAAGTTCTCCGCCGAGCGTGGCCAGCAACGTGGATTTACCGGAACCGTTGGGCCCAGCGAGGCCATAGATGCGGCCTGGGGCGAAGTTCTTTTCAAGGTGTCCAAGGGGCGTGGAATGCCCATAATCGGCGTCGATGGAAAGCATTGCTGGGCGGCGATCTCCTTACATTGGGCGGCTAGACAATAGTTAAAACTTATTGATGAAGTTTAGCAAAATGCACGCCCTGAACGTTGTCCTAGTGATGGGAAACGCCCTTGGGATTGGTGTTATGAGCTGCTAAAATGAGAGAAAATGTAGTTGAACACTCGGGAGGGCAGCAATGTCGGAGTCTATTCAAATTGAAAGCAGCAGTAGTAGCGGCCGTGATCCGTTAGCGTTGAGTGATGCTGCGTTACGTTTAGCAGGCCACGATGTGACTGATGAGTACGTGCGCCAGCTAGGCCGCGAGATAGCCGCAGGGACACTATCTGCCGACGAAGCAATCGCTCGTGTACGGCGTGCTTCGCTGAAGTAGAGCGCGGGGGAGAAACATGAGCGGGGGCTGGGAGAACTATTTCATTCCAGGGACCAAGGTTCTGAAGAATCGCTTGGGGTTAGATGACGCAGAAGAACTACGGATCTTGGAAGAAAAGCTTGTATTTCTTCGGATGACCGAGTTGGACTCGGCACCTGTGGAAGGTGCTTTTGATTATGCGCATTTCAAGGCCATACATCGACATCTTTTTCAGGATGTGTATGAATGGGCGGGTGAAGAGCGAACTGCCCCTACAGACCAGTTCATGATTAAGGCTGGGCATGCCTACTACCCGGCGGGACCGGAAATGACGAAGGCAGCAGAGAAGCTGTTTGCGGGGCTTGCGAAGGACAATTTTCTGCGTGGTCTAGGGTTTGATGATTTCGTAGCCAAGCTGGCGGAGCTGTGGGGCGAGCTCAATGTGGTGCACAGCTTTAGAGAAGGCAACACCCGCACACAGACGGTGTTCTTTGACGCGCTGGTTACGGCAGCAGGATACCAACTCGATGTGGAGCGGCTAGCGAGTGATAGCCGCGTGCGCGCGGAGTTTATTGCAGCGCGCTTCCACAGCCAGGGCACGGGGGATAACGCGCAGCTGGAGGAGGTGCTGCGCGGGCTCGTCGTAAAGCGGGGCGTCTAAACGCTCGGGCCTAGCCCTTGTTGCGGAAGACGAAGATGGAAGAGAAGTCCTGGTCGCCGTGGCCCATGGCCTGCTGCTCCTCAAAGCGCTCGATGGCGGCGGCCACTGCAGGAAGTGGCTTGTTGGCGGTCATCTCCATGAGCTTGGCGTCCTTGCACAGGGCATCCACGGTGAAGTCACCCGGAGTGGTGTTGCGCTCGCCGGTGATGAACGGGCCCTTCATGTTCTTCATGAAGGCCAGGCCGGTGATGTCGAGCATCTCGAGGATGACCTCGGAATCGAGGCCTTCGGACTCGCCGAGGTGGAGTGCTTCCAGCACGCCTTCTGCGGTAACGGCAAGTGCTAGGTTGGCCAGGAGCTTGCCAATCGCCGCGGTGGCGGCGGACTCCACGCCGATGAGCTTGTTCTCATCGGCCCAGGACTCGGCGATGGTCATGGCGAGCTCGCGGCGCTCGTCGTCAGGCGTGCCCACGTAAACGCCGAGCTTGCCTTCGCGCGCCGGGCCCAGCGAACCGACGACCGGCGCGTGGACATAAGAGTCGACCGCGGCGGCGAATTCGCGAGCGGCATCGGGGGAGACGGTCGTGGTATCGATCCAGGTCACGCCGACCGGGATGAGGTTGGTCTCGATGATCTGCTCACGGATGTCATCGGGGCCAAAGAGCGAGGTAATGATGACCTCTGCGCCTTCCACGGCGGCGGTGGGGGAATCGGCGAGGGTAGCGCCGGCATCGACCAGCGGCTGCGCGCGCTCGGCGGTGCGGTTCCAAACGGTGAGCTCATGGTTCTTGAGGAGGTGTCGGGCGAGCTCGGTGCCCATGCGGCCAGTACCAAGGAATGCAATCTTCATGCCGCCCAGTGTGCCATTATTGTGGGCAGGCTCGCCGCGATTTATGCGAGCCCCGGACGAGGGAGCCGTACCCGGTGACGCGACAAGACGGCCAGAAAGGGCTGGCCATGTCGTGGTTCGTGTTGATTTTCTCCGGCGCCTTCGAGGCTGTGTGGGCGGCGGCGCTGGATAAGTCGGAGGGCTTTAGCCGCCTGTGGCCCTCGGTGATCTTTTTCGTTGCCTGCGCCATTTCCATGGGCGGGTTGGGCTGGGCCATGAAGTCCATCCCCGTGGGCACGGCCTACGCGGTGTGGGCCGGCGTGGGCGCGGTGGTCACCGTCATTTACTCCTTCGCCGCCGGGCACGAGGCGGCCACGGTGTGGAAGGTGCTGTTCCTCGCCATGATTATTGGTGGGATCGTGGGCCTAAAGGTGGTGCACTAGGAGGCGTCGTCGTTTCACACGACGACGCGACTCCTTATTCGTAACGCAGCGCCTCAATCGGGTCCAGCTTCGCGGCTTTGCCCGCGGGGTAGTAGCCGAAGAAAAGGCCAATAGCTAGCGAGAAGAGCAGCGAGAGGATGACCGCCCACAGCGGCGGCGCTACGAGTGAGCCGATGGCGGCCGCACCCGCCATGCCGGCTGCGGTGCCGATGGCGATGCCGATGAGACCGCCGATGAGGCAGACCACGATGGCCTCCGTGATGAACTGGATGCGGATATCACGGCGGCGTGCGCCAAGCGCTTTGCGGATGCCAATCTCACGGGTGCGCTCCGTGACGGTGATGAGCATAATGTTCATCACGCCGATGCCGCCGACGAGCAGCGAGATGCCGCCGATAGCCGCGAGAACCAAGCTCATCGTGGTGAAGATCTGGTTCAGGGACGCGAGGTCATCGCTGAAGTCAGATACCTTCACCATGTAGTCAGGGTTGTCCTCGTAGTAGCTATCGAAGACGCGCTGCAGGTTGCTGGCCACCGCGGCCTTATCCAAGTCCGGGTTGCCGCGAACGGTGACCTCGCTGAACGCGGTGCCAGCACCCGGGGAATCGGAGAACTCGGCCTCCAGCGGGTAAGGAACGAAGGCGGTTTGGCTGGGGCCACCGCCCACCAGAGGTCCGGTTTGCGGTTCCTCAAAAACACCGATGACGGCGAGCTCGATCGGGGAAGCCTCCTGGCTTTCAAAGCTCACGTATTGGCCAATGGCGTCTTCAGGGGCGCCGAAAAGCTTGGTGGCTGTTTCCTTATCCAGCATGGCCACTGCCCGGCTGGAATCGATATCGTCTTCGCTGAGGAAACGCCCGGCCACGATGGAATAGGAGGAGCCGGAGACATAGTCCGGGTTGGTCGGGCGGACGAGGAGGTTGGCCGTCTCCTCCCCGGATTCGCCCTCGACCACGAGGGTGCCGGAATAGGAGCTGTATTCGCCGATATTGATGCCGGCGATCTGATCTCCCAAGACCTCCTTGGCGCGGTCCAGCATGTCCGGGGTGAGCATCGAGGACTCGTCCTCGACAAAGCCGCCGCCCATGAAGGGATCATCGGCTTCTTCCTCTTCGCCCTCCTCAGGGCGCTCCTTGACCTGGACGGTGAAGTTATTGGCGCCGACCTTGTCCAAGTCTTTCTGCACGGAAGCCTGCAAGGAGTGGCCGAGCGTGACGATGGCGATGACCGCGGCGATGCCGATGATGACGCCCAAGAGCGTCAGCGCCGAGCGCATCTTGTTGGTGCGCAGGCTGGTCAGCGCCATCTTGGTGGATTCAGCAAAATTCATGACAGCACACCGTCCTTCATCGTGACGGTGCGGCTGCACTCATCAGCCAATTCCGGGTTGTGGGTAATGAACAAAATGGTCTTTCCATGCGTGCGGTGCAGTTCGTGGAAGAGGTCCATGACCATGCGGCCGGTCTGCGAATCCAGCGCGCCGGTGGGCTCGTCCGCTAGGAGAATCTCCGGCTGGTTGGCCAAGGCGCGTGCCACCGCCACGCGCTGCTTCTGACCACCGGAGAGCTCATTGGGGAGGTGGTTCATGCGGTCGGACATGCCGACCATCTCCAGAAGCTCTTCCGCACGCTGGGTGCGCTCGTGAGCCGAAACGCCCGCATAGACCATGGGCATCTCCACGTTCTTCAGCGCGGACATGCGGCCGATCAGGTTGAAATTCTGGAAGATGAAACCGATTTTTTGGCCGCGGAAGGAGGCTAGTTTGTCGTCGCCAAGCGCCAGCGCATCCACGCCAGCCAGCTGGTACTCGCCAGCGGTGGGGCGGTCGAGGAGGCCGATGATGTTCATGAGCGTGGACTTGCCGGAGCCGGACTGGCCCACGACGGCCACGAACTCGCCCTCCTCCACGCTGAAGTCGAGGCCCGGGATGACGGTCAGCTCGCTGTCGAGGCCCTCGTTGAAGCGTTTGACGATTCCCCGCATCTCAATGAGGCGGCTCATGCGTTCTCTTCCGCATCATCGGAGCCATCGACGGAGGCGGACATGCCGACCATGTCCTTGTGCGTATCCGCCTGGCTGATGACGGTCTCGCCCTCCTTGAGGCCGGAGGAGATGGCGGCGGAGAAATCAGATTCGCTGGCGATCTTCACCTCGCGGGCCTGGATCGTGCCATTGTCGATGACGAGGACCTTCTTCTTGCCGCCTTCTTCATAGATGGCGGAGAGCGGCACGGTGATGGCGTCCTTATCCTTCTTCGTAATGATCTTCACCTTCGTGGTGGAACCGAGGCGCAGGCCTTCGCGGTTGCCATCGACGCGGATGTGTACGGGGAATTCGGGCTTGGAGGAGCCAGTTGGCTTGCCGGAGCCGCCGCCTGCACCAGCCTCGGCGTCGGGCTGCTCAGCGGTGGGGGAGATGAAGGTGACCTTGCCTTTGTACTCCTTGCCAGGGCTGGATGGCGAGGTGAAGGAGACTTCATCGCCGACCTTGATGCGGGCGATATCGCCCTCCTTGACCGTGGATTTCACCAGCAGGGAGGAATCATCCGCCACGGTGAGGATGGGGCCTTCGGCGGGCATGCCGGCTTGGCCATTAACGGCGGTGACAACGCCCGCCAACGGGGAGCGCAGGTCGGCCTGGGAAAGTCGGTACTCTAACGGCCCGTTTTCCTTGGCGTTATTCGCGCTTGCCGACGCCGCCGTCTCCACCGCGTGGTTCACCGCCTGGGACTGGGAGGAAATCTGCTGTTCGATGGCCAGGTTGCTGGCTTGCAGTGCGCGCTCGGCATCGGCAACCGCTTGGTAGGAGGCGGCGGTGGCGCGCTGTTGTTCGCCCAGCTCGCGGTCGATGCCGCGGAGGACGCGGCCATAGGATTCCTCGGACTGCTTGAGCTGACGTTCAGAGTCCTGCACGGCCTCATCGGAGTCCAGATAGCTCAAGAAAGCGCTGGCGGTGTTGATTCCGGAGGGGTCCTCGGTGGCGGTGCCGATGGAGGCCAGTGCGGACTGGAAAGACTTGGACTCCGCATCGCGCACGCCGGAGCGTGCTTGTTCGACGGCCGCGCGGGCTTCGGCAACTTCGGGGCGGTCGCCCTTGGTGGCGAGGGCATCATCGAGCTTGCGCTGCGCTTCGGCGTATTCGGTCTGCGCCGAGTTCACGGCGGATTGGGCGCTGTTGACCTCGGGGTTGAGGCCTTGGTCGAGGGAATCCTGAAGCTGGCGCAGCTGGAGTTGGGCGTCCTCGATCTGGTGGACGGCCTCCAGCTTTCCTGCCTCCTGGGAGGTGCGCTGGGCCTCGAGCTCACGCTCGGTCTCGGTGGTGTCCATGCGGCCGAGGAGCTGCTGGGCCTCGACGCGGTCACCCACCTTCGCGTCCAAGGACTGGATGGGGCCGGTCAGCGAGGTGGTCAGCGAGAGTTCGCGCTCGGCAGAAACGGTGCCGGTGGCGGAGACGGAACTGATGAGGTCTTCTTTGGCGGTTGTCGTGACATCGGTTGCGGTGAGCTGAATATCGGAGGAGCCGCTGGTCAGTGCGTACATTCCACCACCGCCTGCGAGGAGAACCGCAGCGATAGCGCCAGCGGTGATGCCGAGAGCTTTCTTGTTCATGAATCCCTTACTGTCAGATTTAGACCGTCATTGAAAAGCGGGTTCAGATTAACTCTCGGGCATGCTTCCTGTCATGCGCAGTGGGGGAATATAGGAGGTAGATCAGGGTCTACCCTTAGTTGGTGTGGGGCCATGAGGGCTGGTGACGTTTCGATCAAATAAGGGCCCGAAAACGGAGGTTCTCTGTCACTATTTGATCGAAACGTACTTGGCATCTGCCTTTTAGAAGGGCACATCGATGCGGATATCCTCCGCGCGCGGCAGCAGGGGAAGCGTCGGTATGTGGTCGAGGCCGTTCTGGACTTCCGGAGGGATCGGTATAGAGGTGGGGATCTGCGGAGGCTCGGGCAGTTGAAGTTTGGGATTGGGCCGTTGCGGTGGGGCCGGGCGTGGAGCTGGTGCAGGTGCGGGCGCTGGCGCGCGGACGGTGACGGTTTCTACCTGTGGTGCTGGGGCCTCGATGGTCGTGGGCATGGGCGCTGGTGCCTCGGTTACCGGTTCTGGTTCGGCTGGGGCGGGAGCAATGGAGGTGGTGTCGCCGAAGCGGTTGACCGGCTGGGGGACCGCATCCGGCTCCCAGGACGTCGGTTGGGCCGAGGTGATGGGACTGGGTTCGATTCGCGGAGCGGTTTCTGCCTGCGTAGCAGCACAGGCAGAAAGCGGAAGGCAGGCAAGAATGACAAGAAAACGGCGCGATGCCATGGGAATCCCCCTTAAGCTAGTGCCTCTCCACAGCGCACCCCAGCGCTTAAAGAAGGAAAGGCAGAATCAACAGTGTGCTGCCAGCATAGCGCTGCAGTGGCAGGCGTGCAGCGCGAGCGTGCAGGGCCGTTCTTAAGGCTGTGGAGGAAAGACCGTGGGACACGAGGGGACTCAAACTTTTGTATAGGGCTAAAACCGATACAATGTGGGCTATGCCTAACTCCAGCCAGCGAAATCAGCAGAATACGTCCCAGTCCGCCGAGTGGTTCGAGCGCGCCACCAAGGTCACCCCGGGTGGCGTGAATTCCCCGGTTCGTGCCTTCGGTTCCGTGGGCGGTCAAGCCCTCGTTATCGCTCGCGGTCAGGGTTCACGCCTCTGGGATATCGACGGCAATGAGTACGTCGACCTGGTCAGCTCTTATGGCCCGATGATCCACGGCAATGCCCACCCGGCCATCGTGGAGGCAGTGCAGAAGGCGGCTGCCGATGGCCTCTCCTTCGGCGCACCCACCGAGGGCGAGACGCTGCTGGCGGAGCACATTGTCAAGCGCACCGCCGTGGAGCAGGTACGCCTGGTCAATTCCGGTACCGAGGCCACCATGTCCGCCGTGCGCCTGGCCCGCGGTTTCACCGGCCGCGCCAAGGTCCTGAAATTTGAAGGCTGCTACCACGGCCACGTGGATGCGCTGTTGGCGTCGGCTGGCTCCGGCGTGGCCACCTTCGCGCTGCCGGATTCCCCGGGCGTGACCGGCGCTTCGGCCGCGGACACCATCGTCGTCCCCTATAACGACCTCGACGCCGTCCGCGAGGCCTTCGCCGCGCACCCGCGGGAGATCGCCTGCATCATCGCCGAGGCCGCAGCGGGCAACATGGGCACCGTGGCCCCGCAAGAGGGCTTCAACGCAGCGCTCAAGGAGATCGCGCATGCCGACGGCGCCCTGCTCATCCTCGACGAGGTCATGACCGGCTTCCGCACCTCCTACAAGGGCTGGTTCGGCGTCGATGGGGTAGCGGGTGACCTGGTGACCTTCGGCAAGGTGGTCTCCGGTGGCCTGCCGGCAGCCGCCTTCGGCGGCCGCGCCGACGTGATGGCTTCGCTGGCACCGTCGGGCCCCGTCTACCAGGCAGGCACGCTGTCCGGTAACCCGGTAGCGATGGCCTCTGGTCTGGCTTCCCTGGAGCTTGCCAACGAAGAGCTATACCCGCGCCTGCAGGATAACGCGGACCGCCTGACCGGCCTCATCACCGAGGCACTGAGCGCCGCCGGCGTGGAACACCACATCCAGCGTGCGGAGACGATGTTCTCCATCCGCTTCGCCGAGGGCCAGGGCCGCAACTTCGCCGATATGCAGGCCGCCGATACCTGGCGCTTCGCACCCTTCTTCCACGCACTGCTGGAAGGCGGCGTGTATGTCCCGCCGTCAGCCTTCGAGACCTGGTTTGTGTCTGATGCGCTCACGGACAATGATTTTGAGGTAATCGAGGCAGCTCTCAAGCCTGCCGCCCAGGCCGCCGCCAGCGCGCAGCGCCCGCAGTAAACCAACCATTTGAGGGGATAGACACAGGTATATGTCCACCACCATCGTCCACTTCGTCCGCCACGGCGAGGTTTATAACCCGGATAAAATCCTCTACGGGCGCATCCCGGGCTATCACTTGTCCTCCCGTGGGCACTCGATGGCCGCCCGCACAGCGAAAGCCTTCGAAGGCCATGACGTGACCTACTTGGCGGCCTCGCCGCTGCAGCGCGCGCAGGAAACCGCGCTGCCGATTGCGCAGGTGACGGGCTTGGAGGTGGACGTCGACAAGGGCGTCATCGAGTCCGGCAACCGCTTCGAGGGCCTGCGCACCAAGGGCTGGAATTCGCAGCTGTGGAACCCGCAGCGCTGGCCGCTCATGGTCAACCCACTCGAGCCCTCGTGGGGCGAGCCTTTCGAGGAAATCGCCGCGCGCATGATGGATGCCGCCGAGCGCGCTCGTTCCAAGGCTGAGGGACACGAGGCCATCGTGGTTTCCCACCAGCTACCCATCGTCATGGTGCAGCGCACCGTGCTGGGCAAGCGCCTGGCCCACGCGCCGTGGGACCGCACGTGCGCGCTGGCTTCGGTGACTTCGCTGGTCTACCGTGACCGCGAGATCATCGATATCTTCTACTCCGAACCGGCGCAGGACATCTAATGGGACGCAGAACTATCCGCGCCGCCGCGGCCGGTGTCCTTGCTGTGTTTGCCTTGGCTGGCTGTGCGCAAAGCGAGGAAAACGCGCAGAACGCCGTGGCTTCCGGCGGCACCTTCGAGTTCATCTCGCCCGGCGGGCAGACCACCATCCGCTATGCGGAGGAAGACCGCAAGCCACTCAAGGATTTCTCCGGCGAGGACCTGCGGGATGAGTCCACGACGATCAAGCTTTCGGATTTTCAGGACCAGATCGTGGTCCTCAACTCCTGGGGTCAGTGGTGCGCGCCGTGCCGCTCCGAATCGGATGACCTCCAGGCCATCCACGCGGAGTTACAGAAGCGCAAGGTCGGCACCGTTCTCGGCATCAACGTCAAGGACTTCAACCCGGAGATTTCCCGGGACTTTATGGCCGATAACGGCCTGGAGTACCCCTCCATCTACGATCCGCCCTTCAAGACGGCCGCGGCTCTCGGCGGCGTGCCCACCTCCGTGGTGCCCACCACCATCGTGCTGGATAAGCAGCACCGCCCCGCCGCGGTCTTCCTGACCGAGATCACGGAGAAGGATGTCCTCGAGGTCGTCGACGAACTGGAGAAAGAACAGTGATCCTTGCCGCTGACGGTATGGGACAAAGCTTTGCCGATGCTGCCGTGTCCGGCCCGCTCCTTATCGGAGTGCTCGCCGCCGCTGTAGCCGGGTTGGTCTCCTTCGCCTCGCCCTGTGTGGTTCCACTGGTTCCGGGCTACATCTCTTACCTCGCCTCCGTGGTCGGCGGTGAGGTGAGTTATGACGAGGAGCTGGGGGTGGGCGTCGGCAAGCGCCGGCGTTGGGCCGTCGTTGGTGCCGCCGCACTCTTCGTGCTGGGCTTTACCGTCGTGTTTGTACTGGCCACCGTGTCGGTTTTCGGCGCCATTTCGGCGCTCACACTCAACGCGGACACCCTCATGCGCGCCGGTGGCATCATCACCATCCTCATGGGCGTGGTGTTCATGGGCGTGGTGCCGGTACTGCAGAAGGACACGCGCATGGCGCCGCGGCGCTGGACCACGTGGCTGGGCGCGCCGCTGCTCGGCGGGGTTTTCGCCCTGGGCTGGACCCCGTGCTTGGGCCCCACGCTGGCTGCCATCATGTCAGTCTCCGTCGGCACCGAGGGAACCACCGCGCTGCGCGGCACCATCCTCATCATTGGCTACTGCCTGGGCCTGGGCCTGCCTTTCCTACTCGTAGCGCTGGGCTCCGCTAAGGCCATGCGCACCGTGACCTGGATGCGCAAACACTCCCGCGCCATCCAGATCATTGGCGGCATCGCCATGATTCTCGTCGGCCTGGCGCTGCTGACCGGGCTCTGGGGAGATTTCATCAACGCCATCCGCCAGTGGACTGTGTCCTATGGCGCGACGCTGCTGTAAAGGAGAATTTTCGTGAGATATATCCGCAAGGCCTGGCACTGGCTGACCAGCATGCGCACCGCGCTGGCGCTGCTCTTCCTGCTGGCCATTGCCGCCATCCCCGGATCGCTTCTGCCGCAGCGCTCGCTCAATGAGTCCAATGTCAATGACTTCATTGAGACCAACGGCAAGGTCGCGGAGATCTACGACAAGCTGCAGCTTTTCGATGTCTTCTCCTCCGTCTGGTTCCAAGCCATCTACGTCCTGCTCATGATTTCCTTGGTGGGCTGCATCATCCCGCGCTCCTGGGATCATTACAAGGCCTACCGCACCCCTCCGACTCGCGCGCCGAAGTACCTGGAAAAGATGCCGCTGAACGCCACCGGGCATTCGGAGAAATCCCCGGAGGAGATCGCGGCTGCCACCAAGACCATGCTGAAGAAGTGGCGAGTCTCCGAGGTCTCCCCAGACAAGGACCGTGCGGGTGCGCAGTCTTTCTCCGCCGAGCGCGGCTATGCCCGCGAGCTGTGCAACCTCATCTTCCACATTGCGCTCGTGGCCATCCTGCTGACCATGGCCGCCGGGCGCCTGGTGCACTACGAGGGACAGGTCATCGTGGTCACGGAAAAGAACTCCCAGGGGCAGACCCAAGAGCAGGCGCAATCCACGGAGTTCTGCAACACCTCGACCTCCGTCTATGACTCCTTCCGCGCCGGCCCGCTTTTCGACGGCACCGGCCTGCACCCCTTCTGCTTCCTGGCCCACGACTTCACTGCGGACTACCTGCCCAATGGTCAGGCGGAGATGTTCACCTCCAACGTGTCCTATGCCGCGGGCGACGATATCTTCACGGACCCGGAGACCTGGGAGGACTACCAGCTGCAGGTCAACCACCCGCTGCGCATTGATAGCAACCGCGTCTACCTGCAAGGGCACGGCTTTGCGCCGACCATGACGGTGGAGTGGCCCAACGGCGAGAAGCGCACGCAGACCATCCAATTTCAGCCCAATGACACCACGTTCTTCCTGTCCTCGGGAGTGATGCGTTTTGATCCGCCGGCGGGCATGTACCCGGACCTGTTTGAGCGCCGTCAGAACCAGATCGCCATCCAGGGCCTCTTTGCGCCGACCGCTGAGTGGTCCGGTGAGAACGGCAAGCTGCTGCAATCCTCCTACCCAGCGATGCTGGACCCAGCCGTGGCTATCGATATCTACCGCGGCGATGCCGGCCTGGACACGGGTACCCCGCAGTCCTTCTTCTCCCTGGATTCCAACCTGGTCCACACGGGCCAGCTGCAGAAGATCGACCGCGTCAACCTGAACCAAGGTGAATCGGTCACGCTGGACGACGGCACGAAGATTACCTTCGACGGTGCCTCCGAGTTTGCGAACTACCAGGTTTCCTATGACCCCTTCCAGAGCTGGGTCTTGGTGTCCTCGCTGGTCATGCTGGTCTCGCTTGTTGGCTCGCTGGTGATCAAGCGCCGCCGCGTGTGGGTGCGCATCCGACCTGGCGCCAACGGCGGCACCGACATCGAGATGGGCGGTCTTGCCCGCACCGACCGCGCGGGTTGGTCTGAGGAATTCCATAAGCTTCACCGCGAGCTCTTGGAGTTGCCGGATCCCGATGAGGTGGAGGAAGACGAGCTCTACTCCGCCGACTAAAGGCGCGGAGTGTATCCGTCAAAAGTTGGATACTGCTGGGAAAGGGAGGTACTCTTATGAGCACCATAAATCTCTCCGCTCATGCAGCCTCGTGCGTGAAGCACGGTGTAGGCACGATTGTGAAGGCAAGGTTTCCCACTCATGCAGGTTGATCAAAATCTGTCCAACTTTTCCGACATCGCGGTGCAAACCGCGTTCGTCGTTTATGCTCTCGCCTTGGTGTTGTCCCTGGTCTACTACGGCCGGATGCACAGCATCATCGAGGCTATGCGCTCCCGCACGAGTGCTGTGGCGCAGCAGCGCGAACTCGCCAGCGTGGGGGCCTCGGCAGACAGTGCCGTGCTTGGCGACGTCCCCCCGACAGCCAGCGCTGGTCCCGATGCTGACCTAGATGCGGATCTGGCGAAGAAGCGGGAGAACGCCGACAAGCTCGGCGGCATGACGCAGATGCTCCTGTGGTTGGGTATCGCCTTACACTTGGCGGCCATTGTGCTGCGCGGTCTGGCAACGGGGCGCTTCCCGTTTGGCAACCTTTACGAGTACGTGCTCATGGTGACCGCCGGCGCCATGGTGGTGGCGACCATTGCCATGCAGCGCAAGGAGTGGCGCACCCTGTGGCCGTGGCTGCTCACGCCGATTCTGGCGCTGATGTTCTATGGCTCCACCAAGCTTTATGCGGAATCCGCTCCGGTGGTTCCGGCACTGCAGTCCCACTGGCTGCCGATTCACGTCACCGTGGTCTCGTTGGGCGCGTCCATCGGCGTGGTCTCCGGTATTGCCTCTCTGCTCAGCGTGCTGCGTGAATTCCAGCCGAAGGGTAATGAGTCTGGTTTCTTCGGTGCGCTTGCCCGCCCGCTTCCTTCGGCGAAGAAGCTGGACCGCTTGGCTTATCGCTTGGGCGTGGTGGCGCTGCCGACCCTGGGCCTGGGTATTGTGCTGGGCGCCATTTGGGCCGAGTCCGCATGGGGCCGCTACTGGGGTTGGGACCCGAAGGAGACCGTCTCCTTCGCCACCTGGATCCTCTACGCTGCCTACCTGCACGCCCGCGCGACGCCGGCCTTCCGCAAGGCCGCGCCGTATATCAACATCGCGGCGATGCTGCTCATGATCTTCAACCTGTTCTTCATCAACATGGTTGTCTCCGGCCTGCACTCCTATGCGGGGCTGAACTAAATGGCGGAGACCCCTAAGCCGCGGCACAAACAGGGCAAGCCGGCGGGCGATAACCCGCAGCTCATCGCTCTCGGTGAGGGCTTTGCGCAGCGCCGCCGAGAACTCGGTATCTTGCAGCAGGCGCTGGCTGAGAAGGCCGGGATTTCGCGCTCCACGCTGCACACCATCGAGCACGGCGGCTCTGGCGTGCGCTGGGAAAAGGTGATTGCGGTGGCTGAGGCCCTCGGCCTTGAGATGACCTTCGAGCCGAAGGCTTAGGCTTCGTCGGCTTTATTGTCTTTGTCCTCGGGGGCCTTGGGTTTCTGGGAACCTTGTGAACCCTGTGAGCGCCGGCGGCGCTCTTCTTCTTGGCGCTCTGCCTCCCGCTCCCTGGCGCGGCGCTCTTTGAAGCGCTGCTTCTCTAGGTTCCACAGGAACTCTTCGTCATCGTCTGGGCCCTTGATTGCGGGGCGCTGCGGCTGCTGTGCCTGCTGCACCTTCTTATTCCAACTCGACGGACCAAAGGCCTTCCATACGAGGACCGCCGCGAGGACAAACAAGAGTAGTAGTATCAATCGACCCATGCGTTGTATTCTACGGAATGCCCGCAAAGCAAAAGTGAGAATTATGAGTCAGACAGAAAACACCACCAACACTTCCCAGAACCCCGAACCGCCCCAGCCGGACCCGGCGCTCAAGCGCCGCTCCCGCGTCGCTTTGTGGAAGTACGGGGCTGCCCGCGTGGTGCTGTTCATTGTGCTCACCGCGGTAATTCAGCTGCTGGCCATGGCGGTACTCGGGGCCTTTCCGCTGTTGGTCTCCGCCCTGTTGGCGTTGTTTGTGGCGCTGCCGCTGTCCATGCTGATCTTCTCCATGTGGCGCATGGAAGCCACTCAGACGCTGGCGGAGTACTCCGCGCAGCGCAAGGCCCACAAGAAGTGGGTCCAAGAGGAGCTGGCCGGCCGCTAAATCGGTGGTTAAACCAGAGCCAGCGCTACAGCGTTGATAACCGCCCACACCAGCATTGCGCGGCCGGCCATGCCAAGTACTGGGATGAGTTTCGGGCCGCGTGCGCCGCGGTTGACGGTGCGGATAGCACCCAGCGCGAGGGGGAAGTAGAGCAGCGAAGCGAGCGCGGCCCAGGAATCGAAGGCTAGGCCGATGGTGAGTAGTACCGGCAGCAGCAAGAGTGTCATGAATAGCGTGCGGGACTTTTTATCACCTAGGCGCACCGCCAAAGTGATCTTGCCGGTGGCCTTATCGGAGGGGATGTCCCGGATGTTATTGGCCAGGTTTACCGCCGCACTCATACCGCCGATACCCACGGCTAAGGCAAGGCCCGTCCACGTGATGCGGCCGGCCTGCGTGTACTCGGTGCCCAGGACGGCGACGAGCCCGAAGAATACGAAAACGGCGATTTCTCCGAACCCGCGGTAGCCGTAGGGGTTCTTGCCACCGGTATAGAACCAGGCGCCGGCGATACACACGGCGCCGACGAGGATGAACCAAGCTGCGTTGGCAGCCAGGGAGAGCGAAATTCCCGCGATGGCGGCCACGCCGAAGCAAGCGAAGGCGGCGAACTTGACGTGCTGTGGTTTGGCCAGCCCGCCGCCGGTGAGGCGCTGGGGGCCGGTGCGGTCATCATCGGTGCCGCGGATGCCATCGGAGTAGTCGTTGGCGTAGTTCACACCGATGATGAGTGCCCAGGCCACGATGAGTGCCAGCAACGCCCGGCCCCAGTGCAAACCATGCGCCGCGGCGGCAGCGCCGGTACCAGCGATAACGGGAGCAAAGGCATTGGCCCAGGTATGCGGGCGAGCACCCTGGAGCCAATCGGCAGGAGTGGCGGAAAAGGCAGACATGCTCACTATTGTGCCACTGGTGTGGTTCGCTGCGGCAATGAGCTGGTGCGTTGGCGAAGGCGGTAGATAATGAGCACCGCGACGAAAACGACGGCATTGGTGACTGTCATTGCGGCAGAGGTAGCTGCGTCGAGGACATAGGCAACCCAAAATCCAACGACTGCGCTGATCGCGGCAACGCCACAGGCAGTCAACACCAGCGTGGGCACGCGCTGAGTAAGCAGTCGCGCGGTCATCGTCGGGAATACCATGAGCGCGATGACCAGCATGGCACCGGCAGCGTGAAAAGCGGCGGTGGCAGTGCAGGCAACCACGGTCATAAAAATGACGTGAAGAACGCGCGTGGGCACCCCGCGTGCGGCACAAAAATCGGCGTCAAAAGTCGTGGCGGATAAACGCGGCAGTGTAAGGGCGAGGAAGAGAGCATTGATACCCAGCACTGCGGCCATGATGTAGCAATAGTTAGGGTTGGAGAAGGCCGCGAGGTTGAGATCACCGACGAGAACCGCGTGGACATCAAGGTGCACGTGGCTCATGTGCGTGGAGATCAAGATGACTCCGGCGGCAAACAGGGCGGGAAAGACCAACCCGAGGGCGGAATCAGCAGTCACCAGTGGGCTTCGCTGGAGCGCATCGGTCCCCAGCGCTACTACCAAGGCGCCGGCAGCCGCGGTAGCGAGCAGCACGGGCGAATCCAGATCGGAGGTAAAGAGGTAGCCGATGGCAATCCCGGGGAGGACGGCATGGCCGATGCCGTCGATAAGCATGGCCTGGCCTTTGAGGACAACAAAGGTGCCGGGGATAGCACAGGCCAAGGCGGTCAGGACGGCAAGGAGACAAGCGGTGGCGGCGAGGGTCATGAGGCGAGCTTTCTGCTGAGGAGGCTGATGGTGACGAGCGCTGCCTGAGCCAGGACGATGACCGGACCGGTGGGCAGCGGGCCATGCGCAATGGAGACATAGCAGCCGAGAGCAGCGGTCGCCGCGCCGAGGAACCCGGAGAGCGCGATGAAAGGTAGCAAGCGCGTGGTCCAGGGGCGGGCAGCGGCGGCAGGGCTGATGACTACGGCGACCATGAGTACCACGCCGACGACTTTGACACCGAGCACCGTGATGGCGGTGAGGGCGAAGAAACTAGCCGCGTTGAGGAACGAGGCGCGAATGCCGGCTACCTGGGCAAAACTTGAGTCAAAGGTGACCGCGGCCTGCCGGGTGTGAATGAGGAAAAGAAAAAGCAGCACGCAGCCACCGATGATGAGTGTGGAGCGCACATCCGCGCGAGTGAGCGTGGAGGCATTTCCCAGCAAATAATCCTGGATTCCGGCCTTGCCAGGCAATGGTCGGCGGGAAATATACTGCATGAGCAGCATGCCTACCGAGAAAAACGTGGTCAGCGTGGCCGCCATCGCAGTGGTTTGCCCCAGGGGAGTCAACCGCGGGATGAGGTGAATACAGACCACCGCAAGCGTTCCGGTGAGCAGGGCTCCACAAGCAAGGAGCCAGACGTTTCGCCCGTCCCAGCCAATGGCGGTGGCCACGAGGAAGGCGGTGAGCAGGCCGGGCAGGGAAGAATGCGAGATGGCATCGGCCAGCAGGCTGGTGCGGCGAACATATACCAATGGGCCGAGCGCGCCGGCGCAGCCACCGATCAGCACGGTACCCAGGAGTGCCTGGGTATAGGTGTAGTTCTGAAGAAGCTCGAGTGGGTTCATGATGGCAGGGAAAACATATCGGCAATGGCGGACTCTGTGAGAACCTGTTCGGTGGGGCCAGCAGCAATGAGCCGGCCGTGGCCGACCATGAGGACCTCATCGCAAAAGTCGGCGACTTCCGCCAGGTTGTGGTGCACCAGCAGGATGGTCACGCCGTTGTCGCGCAGTTCCTTGAGTACATCCATGATGGCGCGCTGACTTGCGGCATCAACACCAGCGAAGGGCTCGTCCAGGATGATGAATTCCGGATCGCTAACGAGCGTGCGCGCCAACAACACGCGCTGGCGCTGCCCACCAGATAGCGCGGAAATTGGCAGTTGCGCGTGTGCCTGCATTCCGGTGCGAGCAAGTGCTGCGTGGGCGGCGTCTTTGTCAGCGCGGCTGGGCCACTGCCACCAGCGCAGCCCGGCGGTGCGGCCCATCAGGGCAACGTCGAAGGCGGTGGCAGGGTAACTCCAGTCGATATTCGCATGTTGTGGCATGTACCCGAGCCGCTGCCGAAAATGCGCAAGATCGACGCCATCGAAGGTCATCGACCCGCAGGCTAGTGGCGGAAGGAGCCCGACCAGCGTGCGGACCAGAGTGGACTTTCCCGACCCATTCGCGCCTACCAGTCCGGTGATGGTCGCGGGGGTGAGGGTGAAGGTGGCGTCGTGAAGCACCGGCGTGCGTGGATAGCCGGCGGTGAGTTTTTCAACGTGGAGCATTAGCTCAGTGCTTTCGCCACGGCGCTAGCATTGTGCTCAAAGGCTCCGAGGTAGGTATCGGTGGGGGCTTCCGGGCCGAGGGTATCGGCAAAAAGCTCCTCATCCGAGATGGTGACTGTCCAGTTGCGGGATTCTACGGCTTCCTTGAGAGAAGTGATGGCCTGTGGGTTCGCCTGGTTATCTTGGAAGATAACGGGGACCTTCTTCTCCGCGATGGTATCCGCGAGCTCGGAGATCTCAGTGGCGGACTTGGTGGCTTCGGTGGTGACGAAGTCGGTGGCTTGGACTTCAAAGTCGAAGGTCTTGCCGAAGTAGTTGAAAGCGTCATGGCCGGTGATGAGAACGCGCGGGGAGGCGTTTTCGAGTTCCTTAGCGGCCTTGTCGTGCGCGGCTGCAATCTTGTCTTCATATGCATCGGCGGCCGCGGCATAGTCTTCGGCATTGTCAGAGTCGATTTCACCGAGTTTGGTGCCGATGTGATCGACGACCTGGCTCCACAGCTCGGGGCTATTCCAGATGTGCGGGTCGTAGAGTTTTTCGCCCTTGTCGCCTTGCTCGGGCCACGGCAGGAGGTCAGCAGTATCGAGCTGTTCGCCGACAGCTAGCTGCTTCTCACCGAGGGAGGAGAGCTGGTCCACCATTTGCGCCTCGAGGTGAAGGCCATTCCAGAGGACGAGGTCGGCGTCCTGCATCTTTTCAATATCGCGCGTGGTGGGCTGGTAGGTGTGTGGATCGCCGCCGGGGCCGACCATGGTGGTGATGTCGGCGTCCGGGGCGATGTTGGCGGCCGCATCAGCCAAGTAACCGGTCGTGGCGAAGATCGTCAGATTGTCGTCCTGGGCTTCGGCGGAGTCGCTGCTGGTGCAGGCAGTCAGCGCGGTGGCAGCCACGAGGGAAGCGAGGGGAAGCGCAATAAGTTTCTTCACGGGAAACCTCTCTTATTAAAAGTGAATGTCGATGTTCAATAGAGTGAACTTGAAAGAGCATAAGTCCTGAAACCTTTGGAAGCAATAGGCTGAACTACGATGGGGGTATGCACATCAGTGAGCTGCCCGAACGCACCCAGGACTACCTCAAGATCCTCTGGACCTATGAGGAGAAAGAGGGCGCTAATACCGCGATGCCGCTCGGGGATCTAGCCAAAGCGGCGGGGCAGAAACTGCCCACTACTTCGGAGGCGGTCAAGCGCCTGGCCGCGAAGGGGCTGGTGGAACACGAACGCTACTTCGGTGTTCGGCTTGTTGAGGAAGGCCGGCGGCTGGCTGTGGCAATGGTGCGTCGGCATCGACTCCTGGAAACCTTCCTCGTGCGCACTCTGGGCTATACCTGGGATGAGGTGCACGATGAGGCGGAAATGCTAGAGCACGCGACGTCCGACAGGCTCGTTGAACGTCTCGATTCTTTCCTGGGCAACCCCGCCCGCGATCCGCATGGTGATCCCATACCTGCCCCGGATGGCACTGCCGAGCCGGTCTCGCGCATTACGCTTATCGACGTCCCCGCACAGACCCCCGTCACCGTGGAGCAGGTCACTGACGCTGATGGCGAATTTTTGCGCTACCTGGATAAATATGGAGTGCGGCCGGGGGTGGAAGTGACCGTCGTTGCCCCCTCGGTCGCGGGTGTGCTCGAGGTTGCCGTAGACGGCGGTTCGAGTTTCCCGATCGGGGAATCCGCTGCGCGCGGTATCGCCGTACGCAGCATCAGCGAAGCGGAGGTTTAGGCGCTCCACAGCCGGGTGACGGCGAGGCGGTCAACCTTGCCGGGGCCGGTGGTGGGGAGCTCGGCTAGGCGCTTGAAGTCCTTGGGGATGTGCCACCGGGGAAGGCCACTATCGTCGAGAGCCACAAGGATATCGCCGACATCCGCCCATCCGGTATAGGCAGCGACGATCATCTGTCCCAAGCGTGGGTGGGGGATGCCGACCACGCACACGCCGTCCACTCCCGGCACGTGCAGGATGTGCTGCTCGAGCTGCTCTGGGTGGAGCTTCAAACCGCCGGTGTTCAGGATGTTGTCGAGGCGCCCGGTGACGGTGAGGTGGCCGTCGTGAAGCGCGCCGGCGTCGGAGGTAGCAAACCACGAGGTGCCGGACTCATCGGCCACGAAGGCATCTGAGTCCACGTTTCGGTAGCCCTGCGCAATCATGGGCCCGCCAAGGTAAATGCGCCCCTCGTCGCCGAGGCGAACACGAGCGCTATCCAGTGGCTGTCCGTTGTAGACGCAGCCACCGGAAGTCTCCGAGGAACCGTAGGTGGTGACGATGGTGATGCGCAGCTTCTTCGCTGACTCCAACAACTGTGGGTGGGTGGCAGCACCTCCGACGAGGATGGCGTCAAAGGTGCGCAGGGCCTCGATTCCCTCTAGCGAATCCATGGCCTTGGCCAGCTGCATGGGGGTCAGGCCCGTGTATGAGCGATCCCCGGTGGCGGCCAGCTCGTGCGCGGCGCGGGCGAAATTGGGGATGGAAAAACCTTCCGACAGGTCAAGGCAGAGCGGCTCCACACCCGCGACGAGCGAGCGGATTAATACCTGGATTCCCGCGATATGGGCGGCGGGCATGGCTAGCAGCCACTGACCGGTGCCGCCGAGAGCGCGGTGCGTGGCATCGGCGCTGGAGACCAAGTTGGCGGCCGTGAGTTGCGCGCCTTTCGGCGTGCCCGTGGACCCGGAGGTGGCCACGACCAGCGCGATGGAGGGATCAATAGGTTCTCCTGCGCGCATGTGGTTGCGCAGGAGCTGCGCGCGGGTGCAGTCCTCCGCCGGAATGGGCAGGAAGGCGGCTTGTCCTGCGATGGCCGCCTCCAGATCAGGGAGGATGGCGGCGGGGTCATGTGGATTGACAGGCAGAGGAGAGAGGATGGTCACGGTTAGCTAGGTTACCGCCCGCGGTGTTCGTAAGGGTTGATGAGCTCGTCTTCCTGATCGAAGGGGCGCTCACCATCCCTCTGCGCCTGCTGGATGCGGCGCAACATCCACACTCGAGACGCAATGACGGCAATGAGCGCGATGGCCGCGAGGGCAATGGCGAAATACAGCACTGTGGATTCTCCTCGAGGAATGACGATTAGTAGTAGTACGGGAAGTCATCCCAGTTGGGCTCGCGTTTTTCCAAGAAGGATTCCTTGCCTTCGACGGCCTCGTCTGTCATGTAGGCCAGGCGCGTGGCTTCTCCAGCGAAGACTTGCTGGCCCATGAGGCCGTCATCGGTGAGGTTGAAGGCGAACTTGAGCATGCGCTGGGCGGTGGGGGACTTCATGTTGATTTCGCGCCCCATCTGGATGGCGGCGTCCTCCAGATTGGCGTGGTCAACTACCTCGTTGACCGCACCCATCTCATACATGCGCTGTGCGTCATAGGTGCGGCCTAAGAAGAAGATCTCGCGGGCGTACTTCTGGCCCACCATCTTGGCCAGGTAGGCCGAGCCATAGCCGGCATCGAAGGAGCCGACGTCGGCGTCAGTCTGTTTGAAGCGGGCCTCCTGGCGGGAGGCAATGGTCATATCGCACACCACGTGCAGGGAGTGCCCGCCGCCGGCGGCCCAGCCGTTAACCACGGCGATGACCACCTTGGGCATGGTGCGGATGAGGCGCTGGACCTCCAAGATGTGCAGGCGGCCGCCCTCAACCTTCTCGCGGGCGGTGTCCACGGTGGACTCATCGGCAGTCGCGTCATCATGCGCGTGCTCCGTGGCATAGCGGTAGCCGGAGCGGCCGCGGATGCGTTGGTCACCGCCGGAGCAAAACGCCCAGCCGCCGTCCTTCTGGGAAGGCCCGTTGCCGGTCAGCAATACCGTGCCGACATCCGGGGTGCGACGCGCGTGGTCCAGCGCGCGATAAAGCTCATCCACCGTGTGCGGACGAAACGCATTGCGCACCTCGGGGCGGTCGAAGGCGATGCGGACGATGCCGTCCTTGCGCTGGGGCTTTGGACCGTCACTGATGAGCCGGTGATAGGTGATATCCGTCAGGTCTTCAAAGCCCTCAACGGGGCGCCAGAGTTCCGGCTTGAAAGGATTATCGGTGCTGTAGTTTTTCTGCTCGCTCATGGCACACCAGCTTAATTGGAAAGCGGTGCGCCGGAAGTATAGTCCCCATTCCCAAACCCTCACCCATACTCTCCGCCCAGCGCGGCGGTGATAAACAATAAACAATACTGCGGGATTATCCCCGTCAATGTGCACGTGTACTCCGTACCAGCGCGGTACACCATACAGTGGGACGGAATCGAACCTCCCTGCCTTCTTGCGCTACGAAGGCGCCTGAGAAGCACTGGGCTCTTCCCTGCCCAGTAAGGGTTGCGCTCGCTGCGAAGAGTGTGGGCTACCGTCGCGCGCCTGACGCGCGCGACATGACTACGTGCCGCACGAGTGCGGCACAACTAGCGGCAGTCGCTATTTAGTTATCAGTTCCGTATTCCAGTTCAACTGCTGGATGCGGGTATCGAGCTCGCGGTACTGGCGGGCCAGATCATCGGCGCGCTCGCGCAACTTCGGCACGGGCACGGTGGCCACGAACTTGATCTCCGAGCGGGAGTAGCGGTCGTGGCGCGCACCCGCGCGCTCTGCCAATCCCTGGTAGATGCGGCGCTTGCGCAGCAGTCCATCACGCAGTGCCAGCGCCTCCATCAGCGTGATCTCATCGTCGAACGCGGTAGCCGTGTTCGTAGCGTTGATCGCGATGACGAGCTCATCGATGCGCTTAGTCACGCCCTCGAGCTCACGGAGGAGATCCGTCGGGTTCTCATCCGGTTCATCGCCTTCCTGAATGCGGACGGTTGCCGCGAGTCGGTCACTCAGCGAGTTGAGGCGCTCCTGCGCCTGGGCGCGCTCGGCCAAGGCTTCAGCAAGTAGCATGGTTCCTCCTTTAACCCTTAATGGGATTGATTGTCTGGGTAATTGTACGGCAGACAGGAGGCTTCGCAGTGCGGTCGTGACGGTTTTAACAAATAGTGCCCCAAAACTTCGATGATCTGGGGCCTTATTTGATCGTTGTGTACGTCATGTTCGGTTTCTCGCTAAGGCTGGCCTTCGGTAGAAAGCCGGTTGGTCCACGTCTGGCTATTGGCCTCTTCAAAGCTGGCGTAGACAGAGTTGTCGCCGTCGATGCCGCAGTAGAAAGTTCGAGTGTCAGAGCCCATGGCGCAATACAGGTCGTAGGTTTGTTTGGTCGCTGGGCTCGCTGCAGAAATGTGGGTGTTGTAGGAGCCATTCACGGTGGAGCTGCGCTGCGACCAGGTGAAGGTGTGCTTGATGGCCTCATCAAACATAGCGGCGGCGAACTCACAGGAGGTGTTTTCTCCTGCGTGGATCTTGTCTCCTTGATTGGTATAGCCGCATGCACCGCCGACTTGCCCGACGTTGATGTTGTGGCCGCCCGGGTTGGGGTTGGCGTTGTCGTCCGTGGCGGGGGTGTCGCTCGGGGCATCGTTAAGAGTCGGCGCGGGGCCGCTGTCCTCGGCGGCCTCGGAGGGGGAGGCAGTCACTGAGGCCGCAACGGAGGTTAATTGGCTGTCGGCAGAAGCCTCACTAGCAGGTGTAGAGGAGTCAGAAGTATCGCCGCAGGCGCTCAATGCAATTCCGGCGGCAACGAGAAAAGAGAGAGTAGAGAATTTTCGCATGAGTTGTAGCCTAGCGCCCCGCATGGTGGTTTAAGGGGGCGCTGAGGCCATAGACGGGGAGTGCTACCCAATAAACATGAACGCAAACAGCGTGTTGAGCACCGTCGCCACGATCATGGGCACGGAGGTGCGCTTGACCAGCTGGATGGGGTTGACCTTGATGGCGCCGGCAACAATGAGCACCGCGGCGTTGACCGGGGAGACCTGGCGCATGAGGTTGGAGGTACCCCAGATGGCGGTGAGCATCTGCGGGGCGTGGATGGAGGTCTGCGAGGCCAGGTTGGGTACTACCTCAGAGAAAGCGAAGTAAGGCGCGGTGCCGGAGCCGGTGAGTGCTGCCATCGCGGCGGTGGCGGCGACGAAGACGAGGACGATAAGGACGGCGGCGCCGGAGGAGCCTTCGACGGCGTCGATAAGCATGTCGATGACACCCATCTGCGTGATGCCCTCCACGAGGACGGCGGCGGCGACCAGCAGGGCCACGACGCCCGCAGCGCCCTCGCCCATGCCCTTGAAGAAGCTGGAGATGGAATCCACGGCACCCGTGATGGTGCGCTTGCGGATGGACTCGATGATCATCGCGATGAACAGGGAGACCACCGTCACCGGGAGGATGCCGCCCTCAAAGGGGATAACATCCAGGCGCTTGAGGATGGCGGAGACGATGATGAGCAGCAGCGGCATGAGTGGAAGAACGGAGTAGTAACCCGGCAGGGAGGCGGCACGGGCGATGGCTTCCTCAGTGGCTTTATCATTCATCGAGTCAGCGGTGACCTCACCGGAGCTTTCGGCCTTGCGGGCGTCCACCTTATCGCAGCGGCGCTGCCACCACATGTGGACGAAAGCAGTGATGAGCAGGGTGGGAACCGTGGCGTAGGCGACGGCGCCGTAGACTAATTCCGTCGGCGTCATGTTGGTGAGATCGGCGCCCTGAATGAGGCCGGCCTCCAGTGGGGTGGGAACGATGGTGGAGGAGGTCACGACGATGGCGCCCACGGTCAGCGGTGTCAGACCCGCAGCGATGAGCGCCGGCAGGAGCGTGGCCACGAGCAATAGGGATAGCGCTGCGGCCGAGGGGATCACCAGCGAGAGCAGCGTGCCCAGGATGAAGCCCACCGGAACCAGCCAGTAGGAACCTTTGAAACGCTTGAGCGGTGAAGACAGCACCACGACCGTCTTGGCATCAGCACCAATGTGCCGCATATAGGACACGAAGCCGAAGAGCACCATAATCGCCATACCGATGCCGGAGAAGCGAGCCTTGAATAGTGCATCCACGACAAGCAGCTGATCGTAGAAGGCATTGCCGGTCGCTTCAATTTCGGTGGTGCGGAAGTCCGCGCGCCCGGTGAGGGCGGCGAGCATGAGCAGGATTACGCCAACGGCAAAGATGGAGGCCGCGGCGTGGACTTTCTTATAGATGAGGTAGACAACTGCGGCGATGGCCAGCAGTGCGATGAGAAGGTAAAGCATCTGAGGATCCTTCTTCTGGTTATATCCACTTACTGTTATAAGGTAACACCGGCTATGACAGGTGTCGTGCTAAGCCCCCACATGTACGATGAACCTCATGCATATTGATGACGTCCTCGACCGCGCCCACGTGGTATCCCTTCCGCTCGCCGTGAAGTTCCGCGGCATTACCACCCGGGAAGCATTGCTTATCGACGGCCCCGCTGGCTGGGGTGAGTTCGCCCCCTTCCTGGAGTATGGGGCGGAGGAATCCGCGCGCTGGCTGGCCGCCGGATTGGAGGCGGCCTACGAGGGCTTCCCGGAGCCGGTGCGCGAGTGGGTAGAGATCAACGGCACCATCCCCGCGGTCCCCGCCGAGCAGGTGCCCGAGGTCATGGCACGTTACCCCGGCTGCCGAACCTTCAAGATCAAGGTGGCGGAGAAGGGGCAGACACTGGAGGAGGACATCGCCCGCGTGGCCGCCGTCCGCGCCCACATCGAAGCCCAGGGCCGCGTACCGGTGCTGCGCGTCGACGCCAACTGTGGCTGGAGCGTTGAGGAAGCTGTTACCGCGGCAAAGGAGCTCATGCCGCTGGATTACATGGAACAGCCGTGCAAGACCGTGGAGGAACTCAAGGAGGTGCGCACCCAGCTCATGCGCGCCGGGATTTTCGTGCGCGTGGCGGCGGATGAATCCATCCGCAAGGCCAGCGACCCTTACCGCGTGGCGGAACTGCAGGCGGCAGACGTCGCCGTGGTCAAACCCGCGCCGTTGGGCGGGGTGCGCAAGGTGCTCGAGGTAGCCTCCCACCTGCGCGAGCGCCACATGGACATCACGGTGGCTTCCGCCCTGGATACCTCGGTGGGAATCTCCATGGGCTTGGCCGCTGTGGCCGCGCTGCCGCAGATTTATGACGACGAGGATATCGACGTCACCCCGGCCGCCGCAGGCCTGGCCACGGGGTCGCTGTTCCTGGAGGATGTGACGGAGCCGCGCGAGCTTGTCGACGGTCACCTGCGCGCCGAAGCCCTTACCCCCGATCCAGATCGTCTCAGCGCGCTCGCCGCGCCGGGCGAGCGCCGCGATTGGTGGTTCGAGCGCGTGCGCCAGTGCTGGCCGCACCTTTAAAGCGCAGCTCACGGCCCGTGTCCGGAGGTCGGCGTAGGCTGGCGGTCATGACGATTTCCGTGAGAGACGCGCACCTGCACAACCTTCGCAACGTGGACGTGGACCTCCCGCGCGGCCAGCTCGTGGCCGTGACCGGGGTGTCCGGTTCCGGCAAGTCCTCTCTTGCCTTCGGCACCATTCATGGCGAAGGCCAGCGCCGCTACCTGGAGTCCGTCGCACCCTTTGCCCGCCGTCTTATTGCCTCGGCGGTGGACCCTCAGGTCGGCCGAATTGAGGGGCTGCCGCCGACGGTGGCGCTGCAGCAGTCGGCGTCGGCAAGCAGTGCGCGCTCCACCGTGGGCACGATTTCCGCCATGTCCAATTCCGTGCGCCTGCTCTACTCGCGCTGCGGTGACAACCCGGAGGGCCTGTACTCCGATTCCTTTTCCCCGAATACCCCGGAGGGCATGTGCCCGGAGTGCCAGGGCACCGGCGTGGTGCAAGAGCCGACGGAGGCCTCCATGGTGCCGGATCCCTCCTTAAGCATCGAGGATGGGGCGATTGCTGCGTGGCCGGGAGCCTGGGCGGGCAAGAACTTCCACGACATCCTCCAGGAGCTGGGCTATGACCTGGACTCGCCGTGGGAGCAGCTGCCGAAGAAGGACCGCGAGTGGATCCTCTTCACCGAGGAACGCCCGGTGGTGACTGTCAAGCCGCGCCGCGGGGCGGATCAGATCCAGCGCAACTATGAGGGCACGTGGCGCTCCGTGGCCAGCTACCTGACCAAGACCTATGCGGAGACGAAGTCGGATACGCTGCGCGCCCGCGTCTTGAGCTTCATGGAGACCCGCCGCTGCGATACCTGTCAGGGGCGCCGGCTGACGGCGAAGGCCCTCAAGGTCACCTACGCCGGGCTGCCTATCGACGAATTCAATGCCCTTCCGCTGAGCGAAGCCTTCGAACTCCTCAAAGCCCAAAAGCCGCAGCCGAATGATGCCGAAGACCTGCTCCTCAAGGCCCTCCTTCCGGCTTTCGAGTCGGCCCTGGAACTCGGCCTGGGGCACCTCAGTTTGGACCGGCCGACGGAGACGCTCTCGGGCGGTGAAGTGCAGCGCCTGCGCCTGGCCGCGCAGCTGCGCTCCGGACTCTATGGCGTGACCTATGTTCTGGATGAGCCTTCTGCAGGCCTGCATCCGGTGGAGAGGGGCGCGGTGCTCGATATGTGCCGTCGCTTCATCGCGGAGGGCAACTCGGTGCTGCTGGTGGAGCATGACATGGAACTGGTCAAGCAGGCCGATTGGATCGTAGATGTCGGCCCGCTCGCCGGTGAGCGCGGCGGCCAGGTGGTGTACTCGGGCCCTGTCGCCGATTACATAGAGGCAGCAGACTCCGCCGATACTCCCACCGCGCGTGCCTTGGCTCGCCCGCGCCCCACGCCCAAGGCCGATGCGCGCCCGGCTCACGGGGAAATCCCGCTGCGGCAGGTGCACTCGCACACCACCGATGGCCTTGACGTGGACTTCGGGCTGGGCCAGTTCACGGCGATTACCGGGCTCTCGGGTTCTGGCAAATCCACGTTGCTGGCCGCGCTTCAGGACACGCTCACGGGCCCGGACTGCCCGGAGCAGGTCAAGCGCGTGGTCTCCATTACCCAAAAGCCGATCGGCCGAACCCCACGCTCCACGGTGGCGACGTACACCAACCTCTTCGACAACGTGCGCAAGCTCTTCGCCGCCACCCCGGAGGCCAAGAAGAAGAAATGGACGGTCTCGCGCTTTTCCTACAACGTCAAGCAAGGCCAGTGCCATACCTGCGGCGGTGCCGGCCAGATTGAAGTCGAGCTGGTCTTCCTTCCAGGCTCCTATACCCAGTGCCCGGATTGCCAGGGACAGCGCTATAACGATGACACCTTGTCCATCCGCTGGAAGGACAGGACCATCGCGGACATCCTCGACCTTACGGTGGAAGAGGCCCTGGAGGTCTTTGCAGATGAAGCGCCGATCCTCCACGCGCTGCAAACCTTGGAGGCGGTCGGTCTGGGTTACCTGCGCTTGGGCCAGGGCGCTCCGGAGCTTTCCGGCGGTGAAGCGCAGCGCATCAAGCTTGCCACGGAGCTGCAGCGCTCCCGCAACTCGCGCCGGGGCCATACCGTCTACCTGCTGGATGAGCCCACCGTCGGGTTGCACCCGGCCGATATCGACCTGCTCATCGCTGAGCTGCACTCGCTGGTGGAGGCCTCCCATACTGTCGTGGTGGCAGATCATGACCGTCACCTCATCGCCGGCGCTGACCGGGTTATTGAGATGGGCCCGGGGTCTGGTTCGGATGGCGGAAAGATTGTGGCGGATGGCACGCCGGGTCAGGTTTCCACGGGACTAACGCCCACCGGGCGGGTGCTAAGTGGCGCGGGTGCACGATAAGGTAAATCCCATGACCAACAACAACGGCGACAACGAGACGCGGCAGTTCGGCCGCGTCACCGGTGAGAACGAAACCCGCCAGTTCGGCGCGCCCCAACAGCAGCCGCCACAGCGTCCCCAACAACACTTCCCGGAGCCCGGATCCCAAAACACGCAGGCCTATGGTCAGCCCTATCAGCAGGGCTATGACCAGAACTATCAGCAGCCGCAATATGACCCGGTCCCGTCCAGCTACCAGGTGGAGCAGCCGAAGAAGGGCGGGGGAGCCCTGTCCTATGTCTTCGCGGCCATCGCTGCTATCGCCGTCGTTTTCGCCGGCGTGCTGTTCTTCCTGTGGCGCGGTGCGGCAGCGGATGCTGACAAACCCGCCCCGGAGCCGGTTACCGAGACCGTGACCACCGAGGTTCCCACCACGGTGACCACCACCAAGAGCTCGCCGCGGGATAACCTCCCCACCGATATTCCGACGGAGCTGCCGACGGAGCTGCCGCCGGACGTCCAGGACCGTGTGGACCAGGGGGGAGCCGAATTGGAAGGGTTGATCAATGACCTCTTCGAGCAATTCGATTCGGGCATGGAAGAGCTCGATACGGGTGGTGCAGGCAATGCCTAATACTGAATCTCACACCGAGCCCACTGCCTCCGCGCAGCCGGAGTCGATGCAGCTGGCCGAAGCACTGGCGGCCCAGCTTTCGCGGCACCTCACCGACGTGGTTATCTGCCCGGGTTCGCGCAACGCACCGCTGTCTTTGGCGCTTCTCGCGCGCAGCGATATTCGCGTGCATACCCGCCTGGATGAGCGCTCCGCCGCCTTCGCTGCTTTAGGTTTGGCACGCGTCCAACGCCGGCACGTCGGCATCGTGATGACCTCCGGCACCGCGGTGGCTAATGCCCTGCCCGCGATGGTGGAGGCGCATTACTCGCATACCCCGCTGGCCGTCATCAGCGCGGACCGGCCGGCCCGCTTGGTGGGCACGGGGGCCTCCCAGACCATTGAGCAGCCTGGCATCTTCGGTGTGTATGCGGAGACCACCCAGGTGGAGAGCACGAGTGATATCCCGCTTATCGCGGAGCGCTTTTTGAATGACCGCCAGGTGCACATCAACGTGGCTCTCGATGCCCCGCTGGTAGGCGAAGAGCTGCCCGGTAGCCCGACGGATTACACGCAGCACCGCGCTCGTACCCCGCGGTGGGCGAATCACGGCGAGGTGGCCGTCGATCTCAGCCGCAACACGCTCGTCATCGCCGGCGATGAGGCCTGGGAAGTCGAAGGCCTGGAGGATGTCCCCACCATCGCCGAGCCCACGGCACCTGCGCCCTATCACCCGGTGCACCCGGCCGCGGCCCACCTCTTCCGCCGCGCCCAAGTCTCCGCCAACGACTACGTGGTCAACACCAAGGCGGAGCAGGTCATCGTCGTGGGCCATCCCACCCTGCACCGCGGTGTCCTGGCACTGCTGAGTGATCCCGATATCGATCTCATCTGTCTGTCGCGCACGGAAGATTTCACCAACCCCCGTGGCGAGTCCGCGCAGCTGGGTACCACCGCCAAAACCAGCGGCGAGCCCACGCGAGAGTGGATGAAGATCTGCGAAGGCGCGGCCCAGATGGCGGCCGACGGTGTTCGTGAGGTTCTGGCGGAGACCACCGGTGAGGATGCCACCAAGCCCGAGATCGGCTTTACCGGCCTCCACGTCGCCGCCGCGGTGGGGGACACCCTCGCCGTCGGAGATACCCTCGTCCTGGGCGCCTCCAACGCGGTGCGGGATGCGTCCTTCATCGGCCTGCCCTTCGACGGTGTGGAGACCTACTCGCCGCGCGGGGCCGCCGGCATCGACGGCACCATCGCGCAGGCTATCGGTATCGCCCTGGCCACCCAGTCCCGCGAAGCCGACGCCCCGCGCGCACCGCGCACCGTGGCGCTCATGGGGGATGTCACCTTCCTCCACGACGCCACTTCGCTCATCCTCCCCGAAGACAACCCGCGCCCGGAGAACCTCACCATCGTCGTCTCAAATGACGACGGCGGCGGCATCTTCGAGGTGCTCGAACAGGGCCGCGAGCCCCTGCGCGACTCCTTCGAGAAGGCGTTTGGAACGCCGCATGGGGTGGGCGTGGCCAAGCTAGCGGAAGCCTGCGGTGCTGAGCACCGCGAGGTGAGCTCGGCGCAGGAGCTGCTCGACGTTTTGGCAGAACTCAAGGAATACTCCACCGGCATCACCGTGGTGGAGGCGCATACCACGAGGTCCTCGCGCCGCGCGCTGCAGGAAGCTTTGAATGCCAAGGTAGGTCAGTAAATGCCGCGGCGCCGGGTACGCCAGCTGATCCTGGTGCTGTACGCCGCAGCTCTCGTGGGCATGGCGGGAATGGTCATCGGTCCTTTTCTCAATGACCGCACCATCGGCGCCAACCCCGGGCGCGCCCTGGCCACGGTGACGGATGTCGGCACCTTGCGTACCTTCGTGGATTTCCAGGACTCCGAGGGTATCTATCACACCCCGCCCACCGGCCTGCTTTATCCCACCGGGCTGGGGGAGGGACAGCAGGTCTGGGTGCTCTATGCCAAGAACAACCCGGACCTAGTCAAGGTGGAAGGCCGAGAATGGACGCTATCGATCATTCCAGCCCTGTCCTCTGCAGTTGTGGCGACCCTGATTGCCGGTGCGTGCTGGTGGGCAAGCGGGAAAATTAACCGGAATTTAGCACGTGCTTTACCAGCTGAGCACCCAGGAAAGGAATGATGGGGCGCATGCGTGTAGCCATCGTCGCGGAATCCTTCTTGCCTAACGTCAACGGAGTGACCAACTCCGTGCTGCGTGTCCTCGAATACCTCCACGAGCACGGCCACGAGGCCATCGTCATCGCTCCTGGTGCCCGGGATGGGCAGGAGGAGATCCCTGATTACCTCGGGTTCACCATCGTGCGCGTGCCCACCGTGCGGGTGCCACTGGTGGATTCGCTCCCGGTCGGCGTTCCCACTTCCGCTGTGGACGAGGCGCTGCGCGAGTTCAAGCCGGACATCATTCACTTGGCCAGTCCCTTCGTTCTCGGAGCTGCGGGCGCATTCTCCGCACGTCAGCTGCGCATTCCGGCAGTGGCGCTGTACCAGACGGACGTCGCGGGATTCGCCACCAAGTACCATGCCTCCGCGCTGGCCTATGGGGTGTGGGAGTGGCTGCGCACCATCCACAACGCGTGCCAAATGACTCTCGCGCCCTCCTCACTGACCATCAGCGACTTGGAGAAGCACCACATCAAGAACGTGCGCCACTGGGGCCGCGGCGTAGACTCGGAGCGCTTCCACCCCTCGAAGCGCTCGGCGGCGCTGCGCCGGAACTGGGACTCTACGGGGAAGAAAAAGATCGTCGGCTTTGTGGGCCGGCTGGCCGCAGAAAAGGGCGTGCACCGCCTGTCCGCGCTCAATGATCGTGAGGATATTCAGCTCGTCATTGTTGGCGATGGCCCAGAGCGTCCGCTGCTGGAGGCCCAGCTGCCAGGTGCAGTCTTCACTGGGGCGCTGGGTGGCGAGGAGCTCGCAGCCGCATATGCAAGCCTTGATGTCTTCGTGCACGCCGGCGAGTTCGAGACTTTCTGCCAGGCCATCCAGGAAGCGCAGGCCTCAGGCGTGCCCACCATCGGCCCCCGCGCGGGCGGCCCGGTGGACCTCATTGAGGAGGGCTATAACGGGTTGCTTCTCGATGTCCCCACGTTCGTCGAGGATCTCCCGAATGCCGTCGACGCGCTTCTCAATCCGGAGATTCACCAGGAGATGCGGGAGAACGCCCGGAAGTCGATTGCCTCCAAGACTTGGCCGGCGTTGTGCGAGCAGCTGCTGGGCTACTACGAAGAGGTTTTGGAGAATGTCCGTGAGGTCCCGCTGACCATTCTGGGCCAGCGTCCGGAGCTGCCGCGTTGGGCCGCTCGCGCTCTGGGAGCGCGCGTCGCCTAAACTAGGCGCTTGTGTCTAAGGCAGATCTGGAGAAGAAGCCCTTCGATGTCGCGCGCATGTTTGACGCGGTGGGCAAGAAATACGACATCACCAACACGGTGCTGTCCTTTGGGCAGGACGCGCGCTGGCGCCGGCTGACCCGCGAGCGGCTCAACCTGCAGCCGGGGGAGAAGGTCCTTGACTTGGCTGCCGGAACGGCCGTCTCGACGGAAGAGCTGTCCAAGTCCGGCGCGTGGTGCGTGGCCTGTGACTTTTCCCTCGGCATGCTTGCAGCTGGCGCGGAGCGCGATGTGCCCAAGGTGGCCGGCGATGGAATGCGCTTGCCCTTTGCGGATAACACTTTTGACGCGGTGACCATTTCCTACGGTCTGCGCAATATCCACGACTTCGAGCTGGGCCTGCGGGAGATGGCGCGCGTGACCAAGCCCGGCGGGCGCCTAGCGGTGGCGGAGTTCTCCAAGCCGGTCATCCCGGTCTTTGGCACCGTCTACAAGGAGTATCTGACCCGCCTGTTACCGCCGATTGCCAAGGTCGTCTCCTCCAACCCGGAGGCCTATATCTACCTCGCGGAGTCCATCCGTGCGTGGCCGGAGCAGCATGAGCTGGCCGCCGCTATTAATCGCAATGGCTGGAAGCAAGCTGGGTGGCGCAACCTGACCTTCGGCATCGTGGCGTTGCACTCCGCAGTTAAGCCCGCCTAGGCACCTTAGGCCCAGAGAGGTGTATCGCGCCGCAGCGTGGAGACCGCCCCGCCGGCCAGCCGCCAGGCGCGGGCGAGGAGGTCCTTGTCCTCGTCGGTGATGAGGTTGCCCATAAGACGCGCTGCGGCCGGCATGAGCATGCGGCCCACCGGTCCGCGCATGGCCACTGGGCCGGCCAGCGGCAGGAACTGCGGGTAGGTCAGCAGGCGCGCGGCGGTGCGGGCAAGTAGGAAGGCCTCGCCATACTCGGCGCGCAGCCGGTCTGGCCACGCCAAGGTGAGGTCCTTGGTGCCGAGCATCTCCAAGGCGAGTGCTGCCGTTTCCAAGCCATAGTCGATGCCCTCGCCGTTGAGCGGATTAACGCAGGCCGCAGCGTCACCGATGAGCATCCAATTGGCGCCGGCAACTCCAGACACCGCACCACCCATCGGCAGCATCGCCGAGGTGACGTTGCGCAGCTCGCCTAGACCCCACTCCGAACGCTGCTGTTCGGCGTAGAAATCCAGCGCCTTCTTCGTGTTGAGGCGGGCCGGGCGGGCGGCCGTAGAGAGCGCGCCCAAGCCGATATTGACCCCCTGGCCCAGCGGAAAGATCCAGCCATAGCCCGGCTGCACCACGCCCTCGGGGTCCTTGAGCTCAACGTGGGAGTGCATCCATTCCTCGCCGTCCCGCAGTGAATCGGCATAAGCGCGTGCAGCAATGCCATAGACCTCCTCGCGGTGCCAGGTGCGGCCCAACTGTTTGCCAAATGTTGAGCGCACCCCGTCGGCCACGATGACCCACTGGGCGCGCACGCGGCGCTTGCCGACGGAGAACTCGACCAGCCGGTTACCGTCCAGCTGCGGCTGTGTCGCCGCGCCGGTTATCAGTTGCGCGCCGGCTGCCTGCGCAGCCTCAACCAGCAGCGCGTCGAATTCATAGCGCGGCAGGGCTGTGCCTTCGTGAGAGGGGTAGGTCTTAGGCCACGGAGCGGTTACGGTGCCGCCGAAGCCGTGTAGCTTGAGCCCGCGGTTGCGGTAGGAAGCATTGACTTCGATGCCAAGGAGCTCTAGCTGGTGCATGGCACGTGGGGTCAGACCATCGCCGCAGGTCTTGTCGCGGGGGAAGGGGGAGGCGTCGACAAGCAGCGTCTCGTGGCCGGCGCGTGCGGCGTGGATAGCGGCGGCAGCGCCGGCGGGCCCGGCGCCTACGATGGCGACGTCAACAAGGGTGGAATCGATCTGCTCCGACATGGGGACTATCATTGCACGGGATAGTGGCCACAAGTGTGTTGAGGGCCGTGCCATGGGCTACGGTAAGTAAACACTAGGATTTTTGAGCTTAAAGGAACACGTTTAATGTCACACGGCCAAACTCACGCCAAGCACGTGGACTTGGGGGATGCGCAGCTCACCGAGCGTATCAACGCCGGGATGGCTGCTGTAGAGGACCTGCTGAATACGGAGCTTGACCGCGGGCAGGACTTCATCAAGGACAAAGTGCGCCACCTGTCCCTGGCTGGTGGCAAGCGTTTCCGCCCGATGATGGCGTTGTTGGCCTCCGAGTTCGGTGAACGTTCACAATCCCCCGAGGTGGTGAAGGCAGCAACCGTGGTGGAAATGGTCCACGTGGCTACGCTCTACCACGACGATGTCATGGATGAGGCGGAGCGCCGACGCGGCGTGGATTCCGCGAACTTCCGGTGGACCAACTCGGTGGCGATTCTGGCGGGCGATGCACTGCTCGCGCACGCCTCGCGGCTGATGAGCCAGCTGGATACCCACACGGTGGAGCATTTCGCGGAGACTTTCGAGGAGCTCGTCACCGGCCAGATGCGGGAAACCATCGGTGCTGGCGAAGCCAACGCCGTAGAGCACTACACGGCGGTGATCCGGGAAAAGACCGCGGTGCTGATTGCCTCCGCCGGCTACCTGGGTGCCTACCACGCGGGTGCGGGTCCAGAACAGTGCGAGGCGCTGCGCCAAATCGGTGCGGCCGTAGGCATGATTTTCCAGATCGTCGACGATGTCATCGACATCTTCTCCGACTCCGAGGAATCCGGGAAGACCCCGGGCACGGACCTGCGCGAGGGCGTGTTCACCCTGCCGGTGCTCTATGCCCTGGAGGAGGAAGGCGAGGTCGGCGATGAGCTGCGCGCCCTGCTGACAGGCCCGCTGGAGGATGACGCTTCCGTGCAACGCGCCATCGAGCTGCTGTGGCAGTCGGGCGGCCGTGACAAGGCGTTGGCCGACGTCAACGCGTACCTGCGCGTGGTCGAGGACCAGCTTTCCCTGCTGCCGGAATGCACGGCTAGTGAAGCACTGCGCCAGTTGGCGGACTACACCGTTCAGCGCGTGGGTTAAAAGCCCCTCCTGCCTGGCGATTTGCATGTTAGGCGGGAGTTCGTAGTAAAGTACATAACCGCACTCAAGAGTGCCTGCCAGGTTGCCCGAGCGGCCAAAGGGAGCGGACTGTAAATCCGCCGGCTTTCGCCTTCAGAAGTTCGAATCTTCTACCTGGCACAGAATAAATCCCGCAGACGCGATGATGAGTCTGCGGGATTTTTCGATCTCCGGGTGACTCAGGGTCTAATCCAAGGAGAACAGCTCTCGCTGGAAATCCGTGGGGTTCTTCAACCGCTCAGTTTCAGGCAACGGCCCCGGCAGGGTGGTGCCTTCAGCGAAGGGAGCACCCTGCAGATGATCGCGGCCGTGGGGCTGTGCCAAGCCATTAAGGTCGGGACCGGCCGGTACGACTTGGGTGGGATTAATTTCGCGGTGGACGATGTAGTAGTGCTGCTTGATCTCGGTGAAGTCGGTGGTATCGCCGAAACCGGGGAGCTGGAATAGCTCGCGCAAGTAGCCATAAACGTTCGGCATCTCGCTGATCTTATTCCGGTTGGTCTTGAAGTGGCCGTGGTAGACAACGTCAAAGCGGATCAAGGTGGTGTATGCCCGGATATCGGTCTCCGTGATGTGCTCACCCATGATGAAGCGGCGGTGGGCTAGCCGCTCCTCCAGCCAGTCGAGGACCTCGAAGACATCCGCATAGGCCTCTTCATAAGCCTCCTGGGATGCGGAGAATCCCGCGCGATACACGCCGTTGTTGAGCTTCCTGAAGATGACGTTGTTGACTTCCTCCATCTCCTCCTGTTGCTCGGACGGCGGCAGCAGGTTGGGTGCGCCTTCTCGTCGGAAGTCGGTCCACTCTGTCTGGAAGTCCCGCACCATGGAGTTGAAGTCGTTGGTGACAACCTTGCCGCTGGACTCTTCCACAATGGCTGGCACCGTGATGCCCCGCGGATAGGCAGGAAAGCGCGCGAAATACGCATCCTGCAGCCGGGGGATGCGCAGGACGGGGTCGAGCCCGTCGGGGTCGAGGTCGAAAGTCCAGGAGCGCTTGTCGTGGGTGGGGCCCGCCAGGCCTAAGGAGATGACATTTTCCAGTCCCAACAAACGCCGAACGATGACCGCGCGGTGCGCCCACGGGCAAGCGCGCGCAGCAATGAGGCGATACCGGTGGGGCTGCACCGGCCAGTCGAGGGCCTCGCCGCTACCAGCCACGGAAGGCTGTGGTTCGTCACCGGTGACCGAGGCAAGAATGCGGTCGCCGATGTAGTTGGTGTCTCGCTTGAATTCGCCGTCCGTCGAGGCATTCTGGGCGTCGCCGGCCCAGTCCTTCGGTGTCTGCTTCTGGGTACCAGAGCTCATGTGTCCTCCCTAGAGCACATAAAGTCTTTGATACGTCAACAATAGCTGGGTTTGGTGCGCCTGGAGTAGGGGGGTCTACCGCGAGAGTGGTGCAAGGGTGATGTGTGCGAGTTTAGGTGCCTGAAAAGTGCGCAAAAACCATTGTCGTACTGGCGATTTGTGTTGTTTAAGCGTTTCGGGTTAATCTTTTCAAGGCTTCAACGAGAGCACAGCGGAAGAAACTCCGTGACTCTAAGAGGCTGTGCCCCCTTAGCTCAGTCGGCAGAGCGTTTCCATGGTAAGGAAAAGGTCGACAGTTCGATTCTGTCAGGGGGCTCCATTCATGTTTCTGGAAGCTTTCAGAAAGTGAATATGGCGGTGTAGCTCAGTGGTAGAGCAAGCGACTCATAATCGCTGTGTCGCGAGTTCAATTCTCGCCATCGCTACCGGGAAAGAAAAGCGCCCGCATATGGGCGCTTTTTCACTACCGACTCCCAGCCTTATACGGCACGTGGTTTCCATGGGGAATCACCGTTCTGGTAGGGTTGTGCGTTGTCCCAAAAGGGCACGCAGAGGGGCGTGGCGCAATTGGTAGCGCAACGGTCTCCAAAACCGTAGGTTGCAGGTTCGAGTCCTGTCGCCCCTGCCACATCACTTCCAAGGAGGGAATCGCCGTGAGCGAGGAAAAGCAGCCGAGCACCGGGGCTCCGCGCCCAACCGGCAAGCGTCAGCTCTCTGGCGCAGCGACCACCTCTACTGATTCCTACACCGACAAGCGCGTCGTGCGCGTCGAGGATAAGAAGGAAGATTCTTTCGGCGGATCCGTCGGCTCCTTCCCGGGTGAAGTCGTCTCTGAGATGAAGAAGGTCGTGTGGCCTACCGGCAAGGAAATGCTTCAGTACGTTCTGGTGACCTTCGCCTTTCTTATCGTCCTCACCGCTCTGGTGTGGGGCGTGGACACGCTGACCGGCCTCGGAGTTGAAGCAATCCTCGCGCCTTAGTACACTAATTTCATACTTTCATCCCGCCGCCTTCCCGCTAGCTCGACTAGGGGAAACGGCGGGATACTTTTTGCCCTAGTCCCGCCGAGTACCCTGGTGGGGGACTGGAAGAATGAACACCAATTTGGAGTAGCAGACAATGAGCGAAGAAAACACTGGCACCTCCCTCGAGCAGGCCATGATCGATAACGTCCAGGAACAGGCCGCCGAAGCGGTCGAGGCTACTGAGGAATCCCAGCAGCCGCAGGAGGAACTGTCCGCTGAGGAGAAGGAAGCTGCCGAAAAGGAAGCTGCTACCAAGGCCGCTGAGGCTGCTCTCGGTGGCGTCACGGATGAGGCTGAAGGCGAGGGTGCAGGGGAGGTGTCGGCAAGCGCTGAGGCAGACGCCGCCGCTGCCGCAGACGCCGAGTACAAGTCCCGCCTGCGCGCCTTTACCCGCGAGCTGAAGAAGCAGCCGGGCCAGTGGTACATCATCCAGTGCTACTCCGGTTATGAGAACAAGGTGAAGACCAACCTCGATATGCGTGCCCAGACACTCGAGGTGGAGGATTCCATCTTTGAAGTCGTTGTGCCGGTCGAGCAGGCCATTGAAAAGAAGGACGGCAAGAAGAAGGTAGTCAAGCGCAAGCTGCTGCCGGGCTACGTGCTGGTGCGCATGGAGCTTAACGACGCCGCCTGGTCCGTCGTCCGCGATACCCCGGGCGTGACCTCCTTCGTGGGCAATGAGGGCAACGCGACCCCGGTGAAGATCCGCGACGTTGCTAAGTTCCTCATGCCGAACGATCCGACGGTCTCTCCGGAGGACTCCGCAGCAGACTCCGAGGGCGAGCAGGTTGTGGCCATGCCGGAGAAGGAGGCCGCCAAGGCCTACGCGCACGACTTCGAGGTGGGCGAGGCCGTCACCATCCTGTCTGGCCCGCTGGCTTCCGTCTCCGCCACCATCTCCGAGATCGACCCAGAGACCGGCAAGATGCAGGGCCTGGTGTCCATCTTCGGCCGCGAGACCCCGGTGGAGCTGTCCCCGACGGAGATCGAGCGCATCTCCTAAAAAGCGATTTTGAGCTGGGCGCACGGTGTTCTAGACTTGAACGCCGTGCGCTTTTGCGCATCTTGAAACGTTCATCCTCCGGTGGCCCACAATGCGTGAGCATCCGGACGGGGCGCTGTTATTCATCGTGGCGGCACTCCGGTACCACAGGAAAGAGGTAATTCGATGGCTCCCAAGAAGAAGGTCACTGGCCTGATCAAGCTCCAGATCGAGGCAGGCGCTGCTAACCCGGCTCCGCCGGTCGGCCCGGCACTCGGTGCCCACGGCGTCAACATCATGGAGTTCTGCAAGGCCTACAACGCTGCGACCGAGTCCCAGCGCGGCAACGTCGTGCCGGTGGAGATCACCGTGTACGAGGACCGCTCCTTCGACTTCAAGCTGAAGACCCCGCCGGCAGCTAAGCTCCTGCTCAAGGCCGCTGGCATCAAGAAGGGCTCCGGCGTTCCGCACACCGACAAGGTTGGCTCCGTGACCTGGGATCAGTGCAAGGAGATTGCACAGACCAAGTTTGAGGACCTCAACGCTCGTGACATCGAGAACGGCGCCCGCATCGTTGCTGGTACCGCTCGCTCCATGGGCATCACCGTTGACGGCGTCCCGGCTAAGTAAAAATTCGATTTAATGCGCGATACGTTCTGTATCGCGCGTGGCAGGGCCAGCTTCGGCCCGCTAACACCACATCAATCCAAGAAAAGGAATTGCACTTATGAGCACCAAGTCCAAGGCATACAAGGCTGCCGCTGAGCTGGTAGACCGCTCCCGCCTGTACCGTCCGATCGAGGCCGCCAAGCTGGCCAAGGAGACCTCCTCCAAGAACTTCGACGCCACCGTTGATGTTGTCTTCCGTCTCGGCGTTGACCCGCGTAAGGCTGACCAGCTGGTTCGCGGCACTGTCTCCCTGCCCCACGGCACCGGTAAGGACGTCCGCGTGGCTGTCTTCGCTGAGGGCGACAACGCTGAGGCTGCGAAGGCTGCTGGCGCCGACATCGTGGGCACCGAAGAGCTGATCGCTGCTATCAACGAGGGCAACATCGACTTCGACGTTGCTATCGCTACCCCGGATCAGATGGCCAAGGTTGGCCGCGTTGCCCGCGTCCTGGGCCCGCGTGGTCTCATGCCGAACCCGAAGACCGGCACCGTGACCGCTGACGTGTCCAAGGCCGTTGCTGACGTCAAGGGCGGTAAGATTTCCTTCCGCGTTGACAAGGCTTCCAACCTGCACGCCATCATCGGCAAGGCTTCCTTCGATGCTGAGAAGCTGGCTGAGAACTACGGCGCGCTGTACGACGAGATCATTCGCCTGAAGCCGGCCTCCGCTAAGGGCATCTACGCCAAGAAGGTCACCATCTCCACCACCTCCGGCCCGGGCATCCCGGTCGACGCTTCCGTGGAGAAGAACTACACCGAGTAAATCGGTCGAGCGCATCGCGCTAAATGACAAAGGGCTTCGAGCTTTATCCTCGGAGCCCTTTTCCTATGCCCTGCCAGTCCCGTGCAGATAGCGGCGGGGATTGTTAAGCGTCGATATCGTCTGGCTCCCAGCCTCGGCTGTCTGCGTCCAGGTAGACATTGCGTGCTAACGGAATCTGGTGAGAGGCAGATTCCAAAATATGCATGAAGTAACCGGCGGTGTTGGGGATAGCGAGGGTATCGCCCACCGCTATGCCCTCCGGGAAATCGAGCTCGCGGCGCAGGATGACTTCATCTTCGATGCAATAGGCCCCCACCACGAACCCGGTACGCGGTTCCCGGCTCACCGCACCGCGGTCTCCGGCAGTGGGCACGAGGAGCGGGTCGAGCAAGATATCATCCGCCGCGGTACGGCACTGGGTGCGGTTCATAGCTGCGCCGATGAGGGGCAGGCCGTCGGAGCGCTCTTTGAGGAAGCTGACCTCGGCGAGGATGATGCCGCAGCCATCGAGCAGGCTGCGCCCCGGCTCCAAATGAAGAGAAATATTCCGCTCGCGCAGTGCACGGCCGGTGGGGCCAAACCCGGCCACCTCACCAGAAAGCAGGTGGTCCAACCATTCGCCGCGGGTGGGTGTTTGCCAGAAGGGGTAGGTATTTGAGAGCGGGTCGGACTTCCAGGTGAAAGGCTCACCGGTGCCGGCGCGCTGGGCTGCGATGCGCTGCTGGTAATACTCCCATTGCTCGCGGGATTCGAGGTAGCTCATGGGAACACCGCCGCCGATATCGATAAAGGAAGCAGGCTGGCCGGCCGAGCGGAGGTGCTCGATGAGGGCGATGGCCTCCGCGAGTGCGGTGCGGCGGTCCGATTCGCTATAACCATGCAGGTGTACGTGAACGCCGTCAGTGTGGATGGTTTCGGGCCAGGCATGGCTTTGCCATGCGTGAAGGAGCTCACCGAAGCGCGTCGGCGGAAGGTTATCCGGGTTGGGGGCAAGGCGCGGTGCGACGTGCGCGGTGTGGTTGAGGGCCTTGGCAAGGGCAGCGATGCGCTCGGCTTCCGCTCGCGAATCGCAGGAAATGGTGACTCCGCGGTCGATAGCTAGTCGCAGCAACGCGTCGGTCTTAATAGCCGCGCTGAGGATAATCCGCTCGGGCGCGACTCCACGGTTAAGCACTTGGCGCAGCTCATTTTCACTGGCGACGTCCACGCCCAGACCAGCCTCGCGGGCGGCATCGACGAAGCACAAGGCTTTATTGGCCTTGCGAGCGAAAAATACCTGTGTGTCCACGCCATGAGAGGCGCCGGCATCGAGGAGCTCTTGGGCGTTGCGGCGCAGCGGCGCGGGGTTGAGCACATTAACGGGCGAGCCATACTCGGAGGTAAGGCGGGAAACTGGCTGTGGGTCGCCCACCAATTCCGTCATCCACTCTTCCCACCGCGCGCGCAGCGCAACGGTGCCATGAACGGGTAACGGGGTGGTGTGGTTGGTCATGGGTTTACTACTTTCTCCGCCCAACGGGGGATGTCATCGTGCACGGAACGGTTCAACGAGTCATGGCCGGGAAGCTCAAGCTCATTCATGCGGCCGATTTCCACGACGCCGGGGACATCGTGGAAAGGGGTGGGGATGGCTTGGGGAGCTACGGTGGCATCGATAAGCAGATCAATGCCACCCTGCTCGCGCCAGTGGTCTATCTGGTCCGGGGCGGCGAGGTAGCGGGTATCTACCACGCCTGTGCGGATGAGCTCGAGCAGGTGCCGCGCGGTGACCGGTGGTGGGCCAAAGGCCACGCGCTCGAGGGTGCGCGAGAGCTCACGGAAGCCGGGCATGGCGCCATGAGTCTTATGCCATTCAACGCATTCTTGAAAGAGCCCCCGAAACGCCGCGCCTACAGCCGCAGCCGGGGTAAGCGGCCCGGTGCCCTCGGCGGCGCGGAGGGAGGCATCCAGCTCCGCGACGGCATCGCCGGAAAAGTCGTGGCCGTCGAGCACTGCAGCGAGGTCCCCGGTGGAAAACTCACCCATCGATCCGGCGGCCGCCAGGAGGATGTCGCGCAAATCATCGGCATTGTGCACGCCGGCACAGGCGCGCCTTACGTCGGCCGGGATCTCGGGCTGCGGCGTGCCCGGGGCGGGCTTGACCTCCATGAAACGCCCGCTGCGGCTCACCGGGAAGATGAGCTCGGCGGTATCGCCGTACAGCAGGCAGACATCGATGAAGCTCAAGGCAGCACCGCGCACCCCAATCCGTCGCGGGGCGCTGGGCAAATCGGCGCCGAAGTAGAGTCCGGTGATCGGAACGCGGGAAGGCTCGTGGACTAAGGCACCGGGGTGGAGGTGATCGTGGCCGGTGCAGACGAGGACTTCGTCGAAGGGCGAGCCATCGACGATGAACCCGTCGTCAGCGGCAGACACCGAACGCACACGCTGGGGTAGGTGTCGAATGCGCACGTGCTGCGGGGCGCGGTGCAGGGCAGCAGCCCACGTATCGGCCAGGAATTGCCCTACCTGCGCGCGCGGCGGGAAGGCATCGGTAGCGGATTCCCCGCGGCGGGTACGCCAAGCGTTGAAGCTATCGTGTGCGGTGGTGACGATGGCGCAATTGACGTTAAGGCGCCATTGCGGCGGCTGCTGCGGGCGATACACTGCGCCGGCGCCGGCGGGGTAGGGATCAAAGACGGTGATATCCACGGGGATGGGGGCGCGCTCGATGAGTTCTTCTACGGCCCACAGCCCGCGTGGGCCGCCGCCGATGATGGCGATGTGGCGGGAAGGTTCCTGCGGGCTCACTCTGAATCCCCTTCGACGCGCGCGGCGAGCTCGGGAGGAGAGATATCGAAGTGCTCGCAGACCCAGGAATCGTTGTAGATGGTATCGAGGTAAGGCTGGCCACCGTCGTGGAGTACGGCGACGACCTCTGCACCGGCCGGAAGGGTAGGCGCGAGACGCTGGAATGCCGCGATAACCGCGCCACCGGAGGCCCCAGGCAGAAGGCCTTCGGCCTGGGCGAGGCGACGGGCTGCCACAATGGCATCCAGATCGGGCACACGCTCTACTGAGGACGGCGAGAATTTGGTGGATAGATCGGTGACAATGCCAGCACCATAGCCCGGCAGCATGCGGGTGCCGCGCTGGCCCCCAAACAACACGGAGCCTTCGGCATCGACACCGATGGTCTCCGTATCCGCGCCAAGCTCAGTGAGCTTTCGCACGCAGCCGCCGAGAGTACCGGTGGTGCTCATAGCGACGAGCAAGTGGGTGGGTGCCTGTCCGAGCTGGTCCACGATTTCCGTCATCGTGCCTTCGGCGTGGGCGTAAAAGGCGGCCTCGTTGGAGTACTGGTTGAGATTGAAAGAATTGGGGATCTCTTCTAGAAGCTCGGCCACGCGGGTGCGGCGAGCGGTGAGCCAATCGCCGGTTTCCGGGTCCGGGTGATCCAGCAATTCTACGTGGGCGCCGTAGGCCCGCATCGTGGCCACGGTGGAGGAATTGACGCGCGGATCGACCACGCAGTGGAATTTCATACCCGCAAGTGGGGCCTGGCGGGCCAGTGCCATGCCGAGGTTGCCCGAGGAAGACTCCACCAGGGTGGATCCGGGGCCTATGTCGCCGGCGTCAAGCGCGGCTTGGATGAGTGCGCGTGCGGTGCGGTCCTTGGCGGATCCGCCCAGGTTGAATTGCTCTAGCTTGAGATAGAGGTGCACATCGGTACGGGGATTAATGGCGTCCACGCGCATCAGCGGGGTATGGCCAATAGGTGGTTGGGCTTGAGAATGAATCCGTGGGTTCATCATTAGCCCCATGGTAGACCTCTGCCTGCGGCTTTTCCCGTGTCTAGTGCTGGATTTGTGTAGGGTAACGGCACTTTTCTCACTAACAGGCAATTGGCAGGTTGGTGGTATGGGATTACAAGGAACGTGCCGCATAATAATCTCGTGCGTTTGAGAGAGGCGCATGAGAGATAGAGAGAACACCCTGAGTCTTGCAGGGCGGGCGGCGTGAGAAACCGCCTGATAGACAAGACCCCTTACAACGCGGGTCCCAGATTTCACTGGGACCCGCGTTGTCCTGCGTGCGGAGACTTTAGGCCCAGCGCGCTTTAGCCCCCAGCGCAGCTGAGGCACCTGACTGGAGGAGGGGAAGGGGGACCAGACTAAAGACACCATATGCAGCGCTGAATCGAGATAAGCCCAGGTGAATGCATGCGCTCCTTTGCATAAGGTGCCATTGCTTTGGTCCCTGTGCCCCAGGCGGCAGGCTCTAGAGGCGAAGACTGCTCTAAGGCCGCGGCCTCCCTTTCATCCAGTACACGGACCAGATGACCTCTTCGCGCGGAACGCCCCAGTCATGCACGGCTAATGAGCGCACAGCTTTTGCGAGATCCCCTTCACCGGCAACCCATACCGAATCTGGTGCGGTATCGGGGGTGAAGCGGGAGCCGAGAAGTTGTCTGGCGCGTGTGCAGTGTTCGTCGTGTGGAGCCAGGACCATGGTGAGTGAGCGGACCTTGCCGCGCCACGTCTCCTCCAAGCCGTCTTCAACTTCATCGTCGTCTGTGATCATGGCAACGACGTCGACTGCATCCAAGATTTCCGGTGAGAAGGCTTCGTAGTGCTCGAGGATGTGCCACAGTGCCGGTAGAGCAGAGGCATCCGCGAGTAACAGTTGTGACTTCCTAGGGGCCTGCCACAGTGCTTGCCCGGTATATATTCCGGCGGTATCCCCGGGTTGGGCATTGAGGATCCAGTGTGAACCCGGGCCATTATCGCCATGGGTCACCACGTCGACATCGATGGTGCACGCTTCTTGGTTGAGCTTGCGAATGGTGTACCAGCGCAATGCTGGGCGAATGTCGTCGGGCAATCGGGTGACGGCGGCGCGAACATTGGCATCGTCGACCGGGAAGGGCGAAAAATCCTGCTCGTCTTGGGGCATGAGGAGCCCAAAATACTCGTCAGGTCCGGCTAAGGGGTAGTCACTAAAGGCCGGCGAGTGAAAAGTTAAACGGTGCAGTCGCGGCTTGAGGCGGGTGTTCCCGGTGAGGGTTACGGGAAGTAGGCGGTGATGCGTCAAGGGAATTGATCCTAGGTAGAGGTCAAATTTGAAACCATCATAACGCGCAGGTTAGGCTAGCCTCAAATAAGTTAGGGGGCGCGTTAATGTGCGTGCCGCTTCCCTGTGAAGGAAAGGTTCATTCCATGGTTGCTATCAACCGGCGCGCGAAAGCAGTGCTCGCTATTGTCTCAGCGGCAGCGATTGCTTTAGCGGGGTGCTCGCGCGGAAGTGGCGAGGGCAGTGCGGGTGCGGACAGTGCTGAGGAGGTGCGCGTTGCCAGCCTGGGGCTCGGTGATGCCGATACCGTGCTGGCACTCGGAATCACTCCGGTTGCCGTAGCGCCCTGGGGTTCGCAAGGCGACGGTGATGGCTCCGGCGTTGGCCCATGGGCGAAGGAACTTTTGGGTGACGCCCAGCCCGAGGTGATTTATAACACCGCTTCCGGTTTCACGGCAGAGGTTCTTGAACAGGTCACGGCCTCGGATCCCACGCAGATCATCGCCGTGAACCAAGCTGTGGATCAGGAGGCGAAGAAATCCCTCGAGGATATCGCCCCGCTGACCGTGAAGCCCGAAGGTTTCGAAGACTGGCAGATTCCCTGGGAGGAGCAAGTTAAGACCATCGCCTCTGCCGTGGATAAGGAAGAGGAGGGGGAGAAGCTCATTGACCAAGCAGAGGACGCCTTTGAGCAGTTCAAGGACTCCCACCCGGAGCTGCAGGGCAAGCGCGCAGCCATCGTCATGCCCTATGAGGGGAAGCTGGGCCTCTACACAGCAGAAGACGGCCGCGGCCAGTTCATTGAGAACCTCGGCTTTGACATTCCGAAGGAACTGCAGGGTGATGGTTCCAGCTTCTTCGTGGACTATGCCCCGGAAAACTACTCCCAGCTCAACAACGTGGACTACCTGTTCGTCTTGGATTACAACGGCGCGGCCGATGAACTCAAGAAGGACTCCACGTTCCAGGGCCTCGACGTGGTCAAGGATGGCCGTGTTCGCTACCTGGACACGGACACCGGCAATGCGATGAGCATGCCGAACCCGCTGACTATTCCGTGGGCCGTCGACAAGTTCGAAGAGAAGCTTTAAGTGCTCGCATTACCGAGGAAGGCTGAGGCTATCCACGGTGCTGCGGGTGCGCGCCACGGCGGTGAGACAGCCGCATTGGATTCGCGGGGGAGAAGCCGCGCACTGCTCACCACGGCCCTAGTTGTGTCGACCTTCCTCCTTTTGCTGTGCTCATTGGCGGTGGGTTCGAGGGCTATTCCGTTGCCGGATCTGTTGTCTGCGCTCCTCCGCGGAGGCGAAGCAGATATCGAGAACATCGTGTGGGATTTGCGTATTCCCCGCACGTTCGTGGCCTACTTTGCTGGTGCGGCCATCGCGGTATCGGGTGTAATCGCCCAGTCCTGGACTAGAAATCCCCTGGCCGATCCGGGCTTCATCGGTATTACCGCGGGAGCTTCGTTCCTGGTTGCCCTCGGGACGGCGTTAGGTGTCGCCACCTCAACCGGGATACGGACAGCGCTCGCCCTTCTCGGCGCTGGCTTGGCCACAGCATTAGTACTGGGCGTATCCCGGCGGTTTCAGGATCCCCTGACGCTGGTTCTAGTCGGCGCAGGCGTTGCTGCCGCCTTGAGCTCTGGCGCCATGCTGATCGGCCTGTACTCCACGGATGTTCTCGACAGCATGCGCCGGTGGACCATTGGCTCCACGTTCGGGCGCGGCCCAGAGGATGTCGCCATCGCAGGTGCCGGATTGCTCATCGGGTTTATCATCGCCGCACGTGTGGCGCGCCCGCTCGATCTTCTGGCAATGGGGGAGGAATCCTCGGTTGCTTTAGGTGGCTCGCCCACGCTGACGCGGCGCGGTGCTGCCTTGAGCATCGTTGTCCTAGCAGGATGCGCTACCGCGGCGACGGGGCCCATTGCTTTCGTCGGATTCGCTATCCCCCATCTGCTGCGCCGGTTCACGGGGCCAGAAGTTACCGCGATGATTGCACCGGCCGCATTGCTCGGTGGTTGCTCCGTACTCACTGCGGATATTCTCGGCCGCCTCATCGCAGGTCCCTCTGAGCTGGAGATGTCCATCGTCTTGGCCTTTGTGGGCGCACCATTTCTCATCTGGGCCGTACACCGTGGGGAGCACAAGCTATGAGGGGGTTGCAGAAGGGGGACGTCGTCAAGCAACTGCGTTCCCAAGAGCGGCAGCGCCGGACATGGATATGGGCAGCGACCTGCTTCTTTGTTCTGGTCGCAGCAAGCTCCTATGTCCTCCTTTTGGGCCAGGGGCCTGTGGCCTTGAGCCCGGGGCGGGTCCTGGAGATTCTCAACGGCGGCGGAAGCCGAAGCGAAATCCGCGTTGTCTGGGACCTTCGCATGCCGGTAGCTCTAGCGACCCTCATCGTGGGTGCCGCGCTCGGACTGGCGGGATCGTGGACGCAGTCAATGTCGCGCAATCCGTTGGCCTCGCCCGACATTCTTGGCGTGACTGGTGGCGCGTCCGTCATGGTGGTCCTCGGAACGGTAGTCTCCCGGCCGCTGCTCGCCGACGGGCTCTCCATGTTCTGGTGGAGGGCCGGGCTCGCGTTGCTGGGCGCCGTGCTAGCAGCCATCCTGCTGGTGGCGCTGGGGGGAATCGGCACGAGCAACCGCATCGTCATCGTCGGAATCGCGCTCTCCCTGCTGTTCCAAGCGCTGGTGGCGTATCTCTTGCGCGCGGCCGAGCTCCTCCGCGCGGCGCAATCCCAGCTGTGGCTGGCGGGAACCACGGGTTTCGTGCGGATGGAAGTCATTCTTCCTTTGCTCGTGGGGTTGGCGCCTTTCGTGGTGCTTGGCCTGTGGTGTGCTCGGGAGTTGCCGCTTCTTGCGCATGATGATCTCTCGGCCCTTTCCCTCGGGGTTAACATCACGCGAACACGCGCGCTGCTGCTGGTCGCAGCTACGGGCATCTGCGCGGTGACCGTATCCGTGGCCGGCCCCATTGGTTTCATCGCGCTTCTGGCCCCGCATATGGGGCGCATTGTTGCCCGAACACCCACGCCGGTGCCCCTGGTCTCCTGCGCTGCCGGCGCCGCCTTGTTGAGCGCGTGCGCTGTCATTGCTGGAATGCTGCCGATGGACGCTCCAGTGGGCGCTGTCTCCTCCATCATCGGAGGATGTGCCCTGGTCATCTTGGTGTGGAATGCCGCACGGCGGAGAGGATAAAAAGCTTGTGAAAGACAGAGAAATTACAGCTACCGGTATTCATGCCGGCTATAAGGACGGGGAAGACATCCTGTCCGGCGTTGACTTGGTGGCCCGCCCAGGTGAAATCACCACGCTTATTGGACCGAATGGTTGCGGCAAGTCCACGCTGTTGAAGACCTTGTCTAAGATTCTTCGCCCGCGGCGGGGGAGCGTGCACGTCGGCGAGCTAGACGTGCACGCTATGAGCCCGAAGGAAGCAGCTGCCCACGTGGCGCTCCTTCCGCAGCAGCCGATGGCGCCGGATGGGCTGCGGGTGGGCGAGCTCGTCGCGCGCGGCCGCTACCCGCACCTGGGCCGCGGGCGGGGACTGTCCGCGAAGGACCGCGACGTCATCGCACAGGCCTGCGTGGAGACTGGTATTGCTGACTTCATCGACCGTGACATCGCGGCGCTCTCGGGCGGCCAACGCCAGCGCGTGTGGCTGGCGCTTGCTTTGGCGCAGGACACGCCAGTGCTGCTTCTCGACGAACCCACCACCTTCCTCGATCCAGCCCACGCCATTAGCGTTTTAGAGCTCGTGCGCAAACAAGCCGACTCGGGGAAAACGGTCGTCGTCGTGTTGCACGATCTCATGCTGGCCGGCCAGTACTCCGACACCATGGTGGTCATGAACAACGGCGAGGTCATCGCGCAGGGAAGTCCCCGCCAAGCGTTGCGGAAAGACGTGCTGGCAGCCGCGTATGGCATCGATGTGGAAATCTGGGATGACCCGCGAGGCGACGCCCCTGTCATCGTTCCGCGTGGGGTGCTCGGTGACTAGACATGCTCATACACGAGCTCGAGTAGGAAACTCCCAGCGGAGCGATTTGGAGTTGTGACAGGTCGGGTTGTAAAGTACCTAGCGAAGTTTGAACGGCCCGCTGAGGCCGAGTCAAAGTTCACCGAAGACCGTCGGTCATCCGGATACCCGGATCGAAGGTTCCTCATCCTAGAGGGCGGCCCACGCAGGAGACACTTTGCGAATGAGCGCGGATTTCCGCGCGCGCCCTGTGCTCTTGCACGGGGCTTTTGTTATTTCGGTTGTCCATCGGGCAAGCGGAGTAGGGAAGGCCCCGGCGGAAAACACAAGAGATGTTTCGAAAGGAGGCGAAGTAGAAAATGGCAAACCCGAAGAACACCGCAGACCTGGCGGCACTGAAGGAGAAGCTCGAGGGTGCAAACTCCATCGTGCTGACCGAGTACCGTGGCCTGACCGTGGGTCAGCTCCAGGAGCTGCGTACCAACCTCGGTTTTGACGTTGAGTACTCCGTCGCCAAGAACACCCTTTTCAAGATCGCTGCCAACGAAGCTGGCATCGAGGGTCTTGACGAGCACCTGACTGGCCCGAGCGCTATTGCGTTCATCAAGGGCGAGGCAGTGGATGCTGCGAAGGTCATCACCAAGTTCGCTGATGACAACAAGGCACTCGTTATCAAGGGTGGCTACATGGACGGCAACGCTCTGTCTGCCGACCAGGTTGAGGCCATCGCCAAGCTGGACAACCGCGAGACCACCCTCGCAAAGCTGGCTGGCGCCATGAAGGGTTCTATGGCAAAGGCTGCCGCCGTATTCAACGCTCCTGCAACCAAGATGGTCCGCACCGCTGCGGCCCTGCAGGACAAGAAGGCTGCGGAAGCTTAAGACGCCACTTACAGGCGCACAACTTAAACACACACACTTATCTGGCTGCCTAGCGCGGCCAGGAACAATGAGAAAGGATGCCAATCATGGCTAAGCTCACCAAGGACGAGCTCATTGAAGCTTTCAAGGAAATGACCCTCATCGAGCTCTCCGAGTTCGTCAAGGAGTTCGAGGAGGTCTTCGACGTTGAGGCCGCTGCTCCGGTTGCTGCTGTTGCTGCTGGTGCCCCGGCTGCCGGCGGTGCCGCTGAGGAAGAGAAGACCGAGTTCGACGTCGTTCTGACCGACGCTGGCGCTAAGAAGATCGGCGTTATTAAGGCTGTCCGCGAGATCGTCTCCGGCCTGGGCCTGAAGGAAGCTAAGGAGCTCGTTGAGGGTGCTCCGAAGGCTATCCTCGAGGGTGCTTCCAAGGACGACGCTGAGGCTGCTAAGGCTAAGCTCGAAGAGGCTGGCGCTTCCGTCGAGCTCAAGTAATTCACCTGAATTACTCAGCTTTCCCGCGCAGCACACTCGCTGCGCGCCAACAACCCCGTTCCGCTTGTACGCGGTGCGGGGTTGTTCCCGTTTTGCCGGAACCCCGATGGCCCGGCGGATTCTAAACATTTCGTGTCAAGTCTTGATACTAGGGTCAAAAAGAGACACTATTGGAGTGTGCAATTTCGGCGTAGAAGTCTCGAGCGGTTCCATCAGGATGGTGTGCCGCCGCGATATATTCCATCGGAATTGCGCTCGGTAGTGCGCCGCAAGTTACTTATGATTGGGCGGTCTGTAAATGTCACGGACCTTCGGATTCCACCAGCAAACCGGTTGGAGCGGCTCAAGGGTGACCTTGGTGGTTACTACTCAATTCGCGTCAACTCGCAGTGGCGCATCATATTCAAGTGGACACCCGAAGGAGCTGTTGACGTTGACTTTATCGACTACCACTGACGCGCATACTCATGTTGATGTCGTTCCCGTTCCGCATCCTGGAGAAGTCCTTCTCCTAGAATTCCTCAAACCCTGCGGTATCACCCAGTATCGCCTGGCCAACGACATTGGCACTACTCGTTCCCAAGTTTCCAAAATCACTCGCGGTGCGCTCGGTATCAGTGCCGATATGGCTTTGCGTTTGTCGGCCTACTTTGGGAATTCCGCGGAGTTCTGGCTCGGGCTTCAAGAGGAATACGATCTGTGGAAAGCTCGCCAGACTACGGATGTCAGCGCCATCGTCCCGTGGAATCACAAAGAAGAAGCCGACTCTCACTCATAGAAAGAGATAACTTGCGCTCAATGCGAGGTAAGGGTCGCCCCGCAGCGCCCCATAAATCTGAAACGCACCCTCCAGGGAAATGTGTTTTGAACAAACGAGTCGGTAGGATAAGCCACCATGCTGCCCAAGTCCCGCATCTTCTCCGTCCTCCTGCTCGGCCTTGGCGTTGCGCTGATCGCAGCTGGCCTAGCGGCTTCGAGCTTCTTGAGCTTTAGCCCGCGTCTGCCGCTGGACATCGAGGACACCACGTGGACGATGCAGGATGAGAGCGCCACCTCGCAGGCGCTGTCCGCTGAGGGTGTTACGCAGTATGAGGGGCCGATAACCTATCAGCTCAACATGGACATCCAGGATCCGGCGGATAAGGACACCGCAACGCTGCGAGTGGGGGAGTCCGCCATCCGCGGTGGCACGGGCAACGTGGAGGACTTGAGCTTTGCGCGCGTGTGGAATTATCCCGCCGATCGCCTCAGCGGTGAGGCCACGGGCGCGGCGGTACTCTCCCACACCATGGGCTCGCCCACGGCGGAAGTTCCCGTCGAAGGCTACTGGCTGAAGCTGCCCGCCGATGCCGAGCAAACCACCTACCCGGTCTTTGACCCAGTGTTGCGCAAGGCAGCGGATGCCGTCTTTGAGGAATCCCTCGACATCGATGGCCGCACGGTCTACCGCTACCACCAGGAGGTTGAGCCCACCAATGTGGCTACCCTTTATGCTGGGAACACGACTACCACGCTGAGCAACGAGGATGGATCCACCGAGCAGGGCTACCTCTTCCACGCCGCAACACGGGACCTCTTTGTAGACCAAGCCACCGGACTCGTCGTGGGCATGGACGTCGATATCAAGGACTACTGGGCCGACCGCGAGGGCAACGAGCGCGAGGTGCAGTTCGCCTTCAACGGTGCCACTGATGAGGAATCCCGCGCGGAGCTGCTCCAGCAAGCAGAGCGCTTCCCGCGGAGTGCTGTGGGGCAGTGGGTGCGCTGGGGTGGCGTCGGCATCGGCGCCCTTCTGGTGCTGCTCGGAGCGCTGGGCGCTTTCCGCCGTCCCGCCAGCCGTCACTCTCGCTAGCCGCGCGTGCGAATCTCCGCAGCGACACGCCGACGGCACGTTTCGCCTTTACAAGGCTGCCATTATGCTATAGGCTATTTCGTTGCGCTGGAATCTGGATCTTTAGTGCACATTTAGCCTTTCGAGCGGTGATGGTAAAACCGACTTGACAAGGTGATTTTGTGCATTCTAAACCCAGTCATTCCACAGCAGACCGAATGCTAAATCTACCAGCGGTTTTGCACCTCACCGGCCAGGGTGGGGCCGCAATCCGCCAGAGGTACTGGAAGGACCCATCTTGGCAGTCTCCCGCCAGACCAAGTCAGTGGCCAACATCCCTGGAGCCCCGAAGCGATACTCCTTCGCTAAAATCAGCGAGCCTATCGCTGTCCCGGGCCTCCTCGATCTACAACTCGATTCTTACGCGTGGCTCATCGGCACCCCCGAGTGGCGCGAGCGCGAGCAGGCAGAGCGCGGCGAAGACGCACGCGTGACGAGCGGCCTTGAGGATATCCTCGAGGAGCTTTCTCCGATCCAGGATTACTCGGGCAACATGTCCCTGTCCCTGTCGGAGCCTCGCTTCGAGCCGGTGAAGAACACCGTGGACGAGTGCAAAGAGAAGGACATCAACTACTCGGCGCCACTGTATGTCACCGCAGAATTCATCAATAACGACACCCAGGAGATTAAGTCCCAGACCGTCTTCATCGGCGATTTCCCGATGATGACCGATAAGGGCACCTTCATCGTCAACGGCACCGAGCGCGTTATCGTTTCGCAGCTCGTGCGTTCCCCGGGTGTCTACTTCGACCAGACCATCGACAAGTCCACCGAGCGCCCGCTGCACTCCGTGAAGGTGATTCCTTCCCGCGGTGCATGGTTGGAGTTTGACGTCGACAAGCGCGACACCGTCGGCGTTCGTATCGACCGCAAGCGCCGCCAGCCGGTCACCGTGCTGCTCAAGGCCCTGGGGTGGAGCGAAGAGCAGATCAAGGAACGCTTCGGCTTCTCCGAGCTCATGATGTCCACCCTTGAGTCCGATGGCGTGGCCAACACCGATGAGGCTCTGCTGGAGATCTACCGCAAGCAGCGCCCAGGCGAGCAGCCCACGCGTGACCTCGCACAGGCACTGCTGGATAACTCCTTCTTCCGCGCCAAGCGCTATGACCTGGCCAAGGTGGGCCGCTACAAGGTCAACCGCAAGCTCGGCCTGGGCGGAGACCACGATGGTCTGATGACCCTGACCGAGGAAGACATCGCCGTCACCCTCGAGTACCTCGTGCGCCTGCACGCCGGCGAGCGTGAGATGAAGGCCCCGAACGGTGAGATGATCTCCATCCACACCGACGACATCGACCACTTTGGTAACCGTCGTCTGCGCACCGTCGGCGAGCTCATCCAGAACCAGGTCCGCGTGGGCCTGTCCCGCATGGAGCGCGTCGTCCGCGAGCGCATGACCACCCAGGACGCCGAGTCGATTACCCCGACTTCCCTGATCAACGTCCGTCCGGTTTCTGCTGCCATCCGCGAGTTCTTCGGTACCTCCCAGCTCTCGCAGTTCATGGACCAGAACAACTCCCTGTCCGGCCTGACCCACAAGCGCCGCCTGTCCGCGCTGGGCCCGGGCGGTCTGTCCCGTGAACGCGCCGGCATTGAGGTGCGAGACGTTCACGCTTCGCACTACGGCCGCATGTGCCCGATTGAGACGCCGGAAGGCCCGAACATTGGCCTGATCGGTTCGCTGGCTTCCTACGCCCGTGTCAACGCTTTCGGCTTCATCGAGACCCCGTACCGCAAGGTGGTGGACGGCAAGGTCACCGACCAGGTGGAGTACCTCACCGCCGATGAAGAGGATCGCTTCGCTATCGCGCAGGCTGAGGTTGAGAAGGATGCCGACGGCACCCTGACCGGCGACCGCATCGAGGTCCGCCTCAAGGATGGCGATATCGGTGTGACCGACGCCTCCGGCGTGGACTACGTTGACGTGTCCCCGCGCCAGATGGTCTCCGTGGCAACCGCCATGATTCCGTTCCTCGAGCACGACGATGCTAACCGTGCGCTCATGGGCGCGAACATGCAGCGCCAGGCCGTGCCGCTGGTGCGTTCCGAGGCCCCGTACGTGGGCACCGGTATGGAGCAGCGCGCTGCCTACGATGCCGGTGACCTCATCATCACCCCGAAGGCGGGCGTGGTGGAGAACGTCACCGCTGACCTCATCACCATCATGGATGATGAGGGCCAGCGCGATACCTACATGCTGCGCAAGTTCGAGCGCACCAACCAGAACACCAACTACAACCAGACTCCGCTGGTCTCCCTGGGTGACCGTGTGGAGGCAGGCCAGGTGCTTGCCGACGGCCCCGGTACCCACAACGGTGAGATGTCCCTCGGCCGCAACCTGCTGGTTGCCTTCATGCCGTGGGAAGGCCACAACTACGAGGACGCCATCATCCTCAACCAGCGCATCGTGGAGGAAGACATCCTCACCTCGATCCACATCGAGGAGCACGAGATCGATGCTCGCGATACCAAGCTGGGCCCGGAGGAGATCACCCGCGAGATCCCGAACGTCTCCGATGACGTTCTGCGTGACCTCGACGAGCGCGGCATCGTCCGCATCGGTGCTGACGTCCGCGCGGGCGACATCCTGGTAGGTAAGGTCACCCCGAAGGGTGAGACCGAGCTGACCCCGGAGGAGCGCCTCCTGCGCGCCATCTTCGGTGAGAAGGCCCGCGAGGTCCGCGATACCTCCATGAAGGTGCCGCACGGTGAGACCGGTAAGGTCATCGGCGTCTCCCGCTTCTCCCGCGAGGATGACGACGATCTGGCCCCGGGCGTCAACGAGATGATCCGCGTCTATGTGGCTCAGAAGCGCAAGATCCAGGACGGCGATAAGCTCGCTGGCCGCCACGGCAACAAGGGCGTTGTGGGCAAGATCCTCCCGCCGGAGGACATGCCCTTCATGGAGGATGGCACCCCGGTGGACATCATCCTCAACACCCACGGTGTGCCGCGTCGTATGAACATCGGCCAGGTTCTCGAGGTTCACCTCGGCTGGCTGGCACACGCCGGTTGGAAGATCGACACCGAGGACCCGGCCAACGCCGAGCTGCTCAAGACCCTTCCGGAAGAGCTGTACGACGTCCCGCCGGAGTCCCTCACCGCAACCCCGGTCTTCGACGGTGCCACCAACGAGGAGATCTCTCGCCTGCTGGCTTCCTCCAAGCCGAACCGCGATGGTGACGTCATGGTGGATGAGCACGGCAAGGCCCGCCTCTTCGACGGCCGCTCCGGCGAGCCTTACCTGTACCCGGTTTCCGTCGGTTACATGTACATGCTCAAGCTGCACCACCTCGTCGACGAGAAGATTCACGCCCGCTCCACCGGTCCGTACTCCATGATTACCCAGCAGCCGCTGGGTGGTAAGGCACAGTTCGGTGGCCAGCGCTTCGGTGAGATGGAGGTGTGGGCAATGCAGGCATACGGCGCTGCCTACACCCTGCAGGAGTTGTTGACCATCAAGTCCGATGACGTGGTCGGCCGCGTCAAGGTCTACGAGGCCATTGTCAAGGGTGACAACATCCCGGATCCGGGTATTCCGGAGTCCTTCAAGGTCCTCCTCAAGGAGCTGCAGTCCCTCTGCCTGAACGTGGAGGTTCTCTCCACCGACGGCACCCCGATGGAACTGTCCGGCTCCGACGATGACGACATGGACGGCGCTCCGTCCCTGGGCATTAACCTGTCCCGCGACGAGCGCTCCGACGCAGACATCGCCTAGCTTCTTGGTCCGCCGCCTATCAACAGCGGCGGGCATAACGAAACACCACCTACATTCAAAGCCATCAACTTCCCCCCTGACGGGGGATGAAAGGGAGACATTACGTGTTTGACGTAAATCTCTTCGACGAGCTCCGCATCGGGCTGGCCACCGCAGAGGACATCCGTCGCTGGTCCAAGGGCGAGGTCAAGAAACCCGAAACCATTAATTACCGCACCCTCAAGCCGGAGAAGGACGGCCTCTTCTGTGAGCGCATCTTCGGCCCGACCCGTGACTGGGAGTGTGCCTGCGGTAAGTACAAGCGCGTGCGCTACAAGGGCATCATCTGTGAGCGCTGTGGCGTCGAGGTGACCAAGTCGAAGGTGCGCCGTGAGCGCATGGGCCACATCGAGCTGGCCGCGCCGGTTACCCACATCTGGTACTTCAAGGGCGTTCCTTCCCGCCTGGGCTACCTGCTGGACCTGGCTCCGAAGGACCTTGAGCGCATCATCTACTTCGCCGCCAACATCATCACCTCCGTGGACGAGGAAGCTCGCCACAATGACCAGTCCACTCTGGAAGCAGAAATGCTGCTGGAGAAGAAGGACGTGGAGGATGACGTCGAGGCAGAGATCGCTGAGCGCGCTGCCAAGCTCGAGCAGGATCTGGCCGAGCTGGAGGCCGCCGGCGCTAAGGCCGACGCCCGCCGCAAGGTCCAGAACGCTGCCGACAAGGAGATGCAGCACATCCGCGAGCGCGGTGAGCGCGAGGTTGCTCGCCTCGATGAAATCTGGAATACCTTCATCAAGCTGGCTCCGAAGCAGATGATCATCGATGAGACCATCTACGAAGAGCTGGTTGACCGCTACGAGGATTACTTCACCGGCGGCATGGGTGCTGAGGCTATCCAGACCCTGATCCGCAACTTCGACCTCGAGGCTGAGGCCGAGGAGCTCAAGGAGATCATTAACAACGGCAAGGGCCAGAAGAAGATGCGTGCCCTTAAGCGCCTGAAGGTTGTTGCAGCCTTCCTGCGCTCGGGCAATGACCCGGCCGGTATGGTCCTGGATGCTATCCCGGTGATTCCGCCGGAGCTGCGCCCGATGGTACAGCTAGACGGTGGCCGCTTCGCCACCTCCGACCTCAACGACCTTTACCGTCGCGTGATCAACCGCAACAACCGCCTCAAGCGCATGATCGACCTCGGTGCTCCCGAGATCATCGTGAACAACGAGAAGCGCATGCTGCAGGAGTCCGTTGACGCCCTCTTCGACAACGGCCGTCGTGGCCGTCCGGTCACCGGCCCGGGTAACCGCCCGCTGAAGTCCCTGTCTGACCTGCTCAAGGGCAAGCAGGGCCGCTTCCGCCAGAACCTGTTGGGTAAGCGCGTGGACTACTCCGGTCGTTCCGTGATTATCGTTGGTCCGCAGCTCAAGCTGCACGAGTGTGGTCTGCCGAAGCTCATGGCACTGGAGCTGTTTAAGCCCTTCGTCATGAAGCGCCTGGTGGAAAACGACTACGCGCAAAACATCAAGTCCGCTAAGCGCATGGTGGAGCGCCAGCGCTCCGAGGTGTGGGACGTCCTCGAAGAGGCCATTTCCGAACACCCGGTGATGCTGAACCGCGCACCTACCCTGCACCGCCTGGGTATCCAGGCCTTCGAGCCCAAGCTCGTCGAGGGTAAGGCCATTCAGCTGCACCCGTTGGCTTGTGAGGCTTTCAACGCTGACTTCGACGGTGACCAGATGGCAGTCCACCTGCCCCTGTCCGCCGAGGCACAGGCTGAGGCACGTGTGCTGATGTTGGCTTCCAACAACATTCTGTCCCCGGCTTCCGGTAAGCCGCTGGCTATGCCGCGCCTCGATATGGTTACCGGCCTGTACTACCTCACCATGGACAAGGCCGAGGACGAGATCGGCGGTGAGGGTCGTTACCAGCCCGCCACCGAAGACCGTCCGGAGCAGGGCGTGTACTCCTCCTACGCGGAGGCCATCATGGCTCGTGACCGCGGTGTCCTGGGCCTGCAGGCCCCGATCAAGGTGCGCATCTCTCACCTGCGTCCGCCATCAGACATTGAGGCAGAGCAGTTCCCGGATGGTTGGCAGAAGGGTCAGGCTTGGCTCGCTGAGACCACCCTGGGCCGCATCATGTTCAATGACCTGCTGCCGTGGAACTACCCGTACCTCGAGGGCGTCATGGTCCGTAAGGGCGGCGCTGGCAACAAGATGCTGCTGGGTGACGTCATTAATGATCTCGCCGCGAAGTACCCAATGATCACCGTTGCCCAGGTTCTGGACAAGATGAAGGACGCGGGCTTCTACTGGTCCACCCGTTCCGGCGTGACCATCACCATGCACGACGTTCTGGTTCTTCCGAACAAGACCGAGGTTCTCGAGTCTTATGAGAAGGAAGCAGAGCGCATTGAGCGCAAGTACTGGGAGCAGGGTGCCCTGACCGAGCGCGAGCGTTACGACCGCCTGGTGGAGCTGTGGAAGGATGCCACGGACACCGTGGGTAACGCCGTCGAGGAGCTGTACCCTGACGACAACCCGATTCCGATGATCGTGAAGTCCGGTGCTGCCGGTAACATGCGTCAGATCTGGACCTTGGCCGGTATGAAGGGCATGGTTGTGAACTCCAAGGGTGACTACATCACCCGTCCGATTAAGACCTCCTTCCGCGAGGGCCTGTCGGTTCTGGAGTACTTCAACAACTCGCACGGTTCCCGTAAGGGTCTGGCGGATACCGCTCTGCGTACCGCTGACTCCGGCTACCTCACCCGTCGTCTGGTGGACGTGGCGCAAGACGTCATCGTCCGCGAGGAGGACTGTGGCACCCGCCAGGGCGTGCGCGTCCCGCTCGGCGTCGAGGTTGCCCCTGGCTCCTACGACCTGCACGAGCTGTGGGAGACCTCCGCCTCCGGCCGCGTCGTGGCTAACGACATCAAGGATGAAAACGGCGAGGTCATCGCTGAGGCAGGCACCGACCTGACTGAGGAGCTCAGCCGCACGATCGTCAACGCTGGTGTTCTGGAAATCAAGGTCCGCTCCGTGCTGACCTGCCAGACCCCGGCCGGTGTCTGTGCCAAGTGCTACGGCAAGTCCATGGCCTCCGGCCAGCTGGTCGACATCGGTGAGGCAGTCGGCATCGTGGCCGCACAGTCCATTGGTGAGCCGGGTACCCAGCTGACCATGCGTACCTTCCACCAGGGTGGTGTCGGTGGCGATATTACTGGTGGTCTGCCGCGTGTTCAGGAGCTCTTCGAGGCCCGTAACCCGAAGAACCGCGCTCCTATCGCCTCCGTTGACGGCACCGTGTCCCTGTCGGATGAGGGCAACTTCTGGACCTTGACCATCACCCCGGATGATGGCTCCGACAACGTCGTTTACGAGAAGCTGTCGAAGCGTCAGGGCCTGGCTCAGGTCCGCCGCCCGATGGAGTCCAACCCGGACGCCATGATCGAGCGCTCGCTTCGCGACGGCGACCACGTCACCACCGGTGACCGCCTCATGCGTGGTGCGGCTGACCCGCACGACGTGCTGGAGGTCCTCGGCCGCCGTGGTGTGGAAAAGCACCTCATCGACGAGGTCCAGGCCGTCTACCGTGCACAGGGTGTGGCCATCCACGACAAGCACATCGAGATCATCATCCGTCAGATGCTGCGTCGCGGTACCGTCATCGACGCTGGTACCACCGACCTGCTGCCGGGCAACCTCATTGACCTCTCTGAGGCCAAGCAGGTCAACGCGGCTCAGGTCGCTGAGGGCGGCCAGCCGGCACAGCTGCGCAGTGAGATCATGGGTATTACCAAGGCCTCGCTGGCTACGGAGTCCTGGCTGTCGGCGGCCTCCTTCCAGGAGACCACGCGCGTGCTTACCGACGCCGCTATCAACAAGCGCTCGGATCAGCTCATTGGTCTGAAGGAGAACGTCATCATCGGTAAGCTGATCCCAGCCGGTACCGGTATTTCCCGTTACCGCAACATCAGCGTTAAGCCGACTGAGGCTGCACGCAATGCTGCGTACTCCATCCCGACCTACGGTGATTCCATCTACGGCGACGATGGCTTCGGTGAGTTCACCGGCGCTTCCGTTCCGCTGGAGGAGGACTACACGTTCTAGGACCTAGTCCTTAGCCCTTGAACACCAAAGGGAAACCAAAAAGCCCGCACTTCACGCACCACACACTGGTGGGGAAGAGGTGCGGGTCTTTTTGGTATCCGGGATTATTTGGCTTTGCTTAGAATAGCGCTAACGGCATAGCCAAAAACAGCTTTACTAGACCAGCCTCAATCGACCCCGTACTCCAATCAAGAAGGGCCGTAACCATGACCCAGCCCAACAAGAAAGTCCACGATTCGACTTCATCCTCGCGCGCGACTGCCGAAAGCAGCAAGGCATGGACAGGGATTGACGCCCTTGTTGTCATGGGTTTCTCCCTCATGGGCGCATTGCTGCTGTGGGGCAAAGCAGCGATTTTTCAACGAGTGGCAGAGGGGGAGGATATGCCCCTCAGTTGGGAGAATCTGATGGTTCTACTCTCTGCCTTATGGGTGCTGCAGTTTATGGGTGCTCTGTGCGCGGCCTTGACCACCCGCAAGCCGGGTGCGGCCTTCGTGGGCTATGTCATGACCGTTATTTTGTGCCGTGCGTTGGTTGGGAGCTTTGATCAGTTGGGGTGGCCAACAATCATCGCGACGGGCTTGGTCATGGAAGCGGCCTTTTTCGCCTTCAAATACACGCGCTTCACTATTCTCAGCGGGGCACTCGCTGGCGCTGCGGCTGTATTAGTTACCGGAATCGCCACCTTCGTCACCCGCGACCTCGCTCCCGGTGATGCCGCGATTCAGTTCCGCGCCGAAGTTATTCAGTTCCTCGTTACCGTCGTGACCGTGGCGCCGGTGTCCTACCTACTCGCCATAGCGGTGCGGTCGGCGTTCTATAAAACTTCTTAGGTTTGAACCTCAGGTTGATACCCCCGCCAGTCCCCCTCAAGAAGGGGACTGGCGGGAAACTTATTTAAGTCCTGAATTCCCAACCTAAGGAAACCCGTGAACGCCATGAACATTGGAACCGGCTGTGGCCTGCAGATTTACAGGTTTTAGGAGTCGGAATACCTGTGACATGCATGGACAACGTTAACCGCAAGCGAATTTAGCTCTTGCGGAGAGTGGCGGGGGGGGG
>NZ_KV788194.1:76987-79655 GCF_001807205.1 Corynebacterium sp. HMSC05D03
GGGGGGGGGGTAACGTCTCAGCTTGAGTCCAGTCTGCCTTCAGGAATGCTTAAGAGGCTTCGAAATCTGACCTAGGACAGCAGTTGACCCATTCCCTAATTGTTCTCATGAAAGGATTCTTCATGAATTTGAAGAGTTTTAATGGTTCCGCTCGTCGTCGCGGTACGACGATTGCAGCCGCAGCGCTCTCCGTGGCGATGGTTGCGCCCTTCGTACATCCAATCGCGTCCCCACAGACCGCTGCAGTAGCTCAGGCACAGGAGTCTGATGCGCCTGCTTCCAACGCTAATGTGATTGAGGCAGATGCCATCGCCAATGGATACATTGGTTCTGCAACCGACATGACAAACGCAAAGTCGACATTGTCTGGTCGCGCCTACATCGATGATGGGTCGGGCTTTGGTCCAACCGATGCAGGAAACCTTCCAGTACCGGAAGGGACCACTGTTTACATGCAGTGGATTGATAAAGATGGTGCTGTTTCCCCGGTATATTCTGCAAAGACCTCCAACCAACTGAGCAGCGACAAGACCTCTCAGGCGGGCCCAGGTGCGTATGCATTCGATTTGCGCGAGCCGTGGACGGATGTTCACGGTAAGGACCACACCTATACTGCTAGTGCTAAGCAGTATTACAAGCTTTGGATCAACCCTTTTACTGATGAGCGCAACGGTGCGACAGTTGTTCCTTTCCGACAGGTTGGTGGATTCTTCCCTGGTGCCTTCATGAATTCGGCTGGTGCTAGCCAGCAAGGAGCATGGAATACTATCGGCACCAACATGCAGCGCACTTCGGTCTTAATGCAGAATGAGGGGGATACCTCTTATATGCATAAGCCAAAGGCGGAGTGGGTAAAGGATACAGAGGAAACCCTGCCGAACCAATCAGGCAACCTCGGCATGAAGAACCACGTGGGTGGACGTGTCTGGCTTGAGACTCGCGACGTTCGCGTTGACGGGCCGGATATGACTGGTAGCGATGTTGCTGCTGCCGGTTTCAACGTGGTGATGAGTGTTCTCACACCAGAGGGCATCGGAGAATATGCGGCAAAGGTTGAGACTCTTCCGCTGGCGCAACAGCAGGCTGCCGCGAAGCAGCTGCTAGAGGAGCACCCAGAGTACATCGCAGAGACGGTAACCACCAAGGTTGGAGAGGATGGTTACTACTCGGTCAAGTTCTCGGATGGGAAGCTGACGAACGAGTCGAAGAAATACCTCTACGCCCATGTAGAGTCCCCTGATGGTAAGCCTATGATCGGCTACTCAGGTTGGCGTCTGCCTCTGTACCAGAGCCCAACGGCAAACGGCGCGCGTAACCCCAACCCAATTGCCGCGCAAAACCTGGTTGCTAACCCAATGTGGTACAATGTGAACTTTGCGCTGGTGCCTAGGCATAACGTGTCGCTGGATATCACCAACTACGACATGACCGAGAACCCTGCTCGCGCAGGCGACACGCCGGCTTTGGATGTCAAGGGGCCGTTCCCTGTAACTCCTAACAAGATCGTTTGGAAGAAGAACGGCGAGGAATTCAAGACCTGTGAGGGCATCACTTCTGAGGCAGAGGCTAATAAGTGTGTATTTGTCGTTCCTGAGGACGCGGTTAAGGGCGATGTTTTCACCGCTGAGTTTGTCACCGGTGATAATACGGTGATTGCTGCTGACTCTTTCGTGGTAACGGATAAGCCTTATGCTGAAGAACTCGAGCCGGAGTACGGGGGCAAGAAGGTTGTCCCGGGTACCCCGGTAGAGTCTGAGCCTACGTTTAAGAAGCAGGACGAAAACGGCAACGTCACTGACGAGACCGTCAAGACCCCAGAAGGGTCTAAGTTCTCGATTCCGGATGATTTCAAGGTTCCGGAGGGCTACACCGTCGACATCGACGAGTCAACTGGCAAGGTGACGGTTGATGCTGACCCGGAGAAGCTCAATAAGGATACGGTTGAGGAATTTGAGGTTCCGGTAACTGTTGAGTATCCGGATGGCTCTAAGGATGACGCTAAGGCGAAGTTCGAGCTGGATACCGATGGTGACGGCACACCTGACTCCAAGGATGATGACGACGATGGTGATGGCGTCTCCGATGAGGATGAGAAGGATAAGGGCACTAACCCTAAGGATAAGGGCGAGTTTCCGATGACTCCGCTGGATCCGGCGGAGGATACCACTAGTGCTACTGTTGAGCCTTCTTATGGGGATGTGGCTGTGACGCCGGAGAAGCCGGCTGTTTCTAAGCCGACCTTCAAGGAGGAGGATTCTGAAGGTAACGTCACCGATAAGACGGTCGATACACCGGAAGGGTCTGAGTTCTCGATTCCGGGTAATTTCACCGCTCCGGAGGGCTACACGGTCGAGGTTGATCCGGATACCGGTGATGTGACTGTGACCGTGGATAAGGACAAGCTCAATAAGGATACGGTTGAGGAATTTGAGGTTCCGGTAACTGTTGAGTATCCGGATGGCTCTAAGGATGACGCTAAGGCGAAGTTCGAGCTGGATACCGATGGTGACGGCACACCTGACTCCAAGGATGATGACGACGATGGTGATGGCGTCTCCGATGAGGATGAGAAGGATAAGGGCACTAACCCTAAGGATAAGGGCGAGTTCCCTGCTACTCCGCTAGAGCCGGGAACGAAGAACCCTGATTGGGATAACACTTCGACTAC
>NZ_KV788195.1:0-835 GCF_001807205.1 Corynebacterium sp. HMSC05D03
GGCCCTTCCGGTTTTAGAGTGCGTTGATTTTGTCCTGTAGTTGTCCGGAGTGGATGAGGCATCGCAAGATGTAGTGGTTGAGGTTTTTGAATCCCAGGGCGATGCCGCGTAGGTGTTCGAGTCTGCCGTTGATTGCCTCAACGGGACCGTTGGATGCGCCGATATCAAAGTAGGCGAGCACATCTTTGCGTCGACGCCACAGGGTGCGCCCCAGTTGGGCGAGCTCTTCTAAGCCTTTTGGTAGTCCTTTACGCAGGGTGTGGATGATGCGTTCCATGAGCTTTCTGCCTTCCGATTTCTTCGGATGCGCGTACGCTGCGATCACGTCTTGGTAGAGCAGCCACGTTACTTCTAGGGCCACGTAGTCGTCATCGGTGGCCCACAGCATTTCTAAGCGTTGCTTTTGCCGCTCGGTGAGATAGTTCGTCCTGGTCAACAGGGTGCGCCGGTGCTTGTACAGCGGGTCATCTTTGCGTCCGCGGCGCCCGGTTGTCTCACGTTGGAGTCTTTGTCGGCAACTGGTGAGCTTGTCGGCTGCCAGATGCACCACATGGAAAGGGTCCATGACTTTATTCGCCTGTGGTAGTTGCTCTTCAACTGCGGTGGCATAACCGGTGAACCCATCCATGGTCACCACCTGTATCTGCTCCCGGAAGCTGGGGTCGCGCTCTTTAAGCCACCCGCTGAGCACGTGGGCGGATCTGCCCGGTCGCATGTCTAACAAACGAGCAGGCCCACGCCCGTCCACCAGCGGGGTGAGGTCAACAAGTATGGTCACCAGGTTTGATGCCTGACCTGGTTTTCTGGTGCGTTTCCATACATGTTCATCGACTCC
>NZ_KV788196.1:0-70274 GCF_001807205.1 Corynebacterium sp. HMSC05D03
CGGATCAACAGTCTTCACATCGGAATCATCAACCGAGGTCTTTGCAGCTTCAACGTCGAAGGTAGCATCAGCGCGAGCAACAATGCGGCCCTGGGTCTTCGGGTTGCCCTCGTCGTCCTTTACAGGGTCGCCGTTCTCATCAAGAACCGGAACCTTCAGTTCCTCGTTACGCATGATGACTGGGAACTTGAAGGCCTTGCCAGCTTGGTCAGCGGTCGGCTTGAAGGTCACCACACCGGTCTCCGGGTCAACCTTGACCTGATCCTCCTTGACGCCCTCAGGCAGCTTGCCGAGCTCAAACTTAGCCTTCTCAGGCTTGGTTTCCTCAGGCTCGGTTTCTGGGTTGTCGAACTTCGGTTCAGAGGTAGCCTTTTCGTCGGCCTTCGCATCAACTGGCTTGTACTCGAGGTAGTCACGGGAGACTGCAAAAGCGTCCAATGCGAGAACCAGATCGTTCTTCGGATCTGGCTCGCCGTCAGCAACCTTCAGACGAGCCGTAAACGTATCACCCGTCTGAGCATCCGCCGGAACCTCGAACTCACAGCTCGGGATCTCGGTTGCGGAGTCAGCCTTGACAGCATCACACTTCTTGACAGAATTGCCGCCCTTGTCAAACCACTCAATGTAGTAGTTCAGGTCATCCGAGATCGGAAGGCCAGCAGTATAGGTCTGGACCTTGTCACCGAGCTTGGCCCAGTTGTCCGTAGTGTTCTTATCAACAACGTCGAACTTCAGGGCCTGCGGAGCAAGCGCGATGTTCCAGCCAGTGTAGCCACTAGTAGTGTTACCAATGAAAGCACCATCACCACCGAAGAGCTGCGCGTTAGCACCAGCCTTCAAATCACTACCGAAGCCCGGACCAGCCCACTGGCCAAGCGACCACGGGTACAGCACACCAATGTTGTTCGGCAGCGGCTTACCGTCCTTGCCAAGAATGCTGACGTAGCTCCAATGCATATTGACGTGCTTGGAGTCTTTCCAAGGTAAAGCCCACTTGCCTTCGCCATGCGAGCCGGCAAGCTTGCCGAACTTATCTTCAGGCACCAATCCACGCGTCTTGTGGTCATAGCCATAGAGGCCCTTCCACCGCAGCTCGAACGTGCCGTCAGCGCCAGTAGTGGTCGTCATGGTCTCTGCGATCCAGCCTTCTGGATCAGCAGCAATCTGTTCATTGATCCACTTCTGCAGCCCCTGCTCATCAGCAGGGGTCCAGCCCTTGCCGCGCAGCGTCTTGCCCGCGAAGTTATTCTTCGCGTACGCCTCGATCTTGTTCACCGCGTCATCGGTGAGGTAGGAACCGACAACCTTCATGCCAGGTGCAGGAAGGTCCTTTCCGCCAAAGGCGCTCACAGTGTTATGGTTCTTAGCGCCCTGCAGCACGTCAAGGTTCCAGAAAGCTCGACCCGCGTAGGTACCACCGTTACCACCGGCGCCGGTGCTTTCTGCCCATTTATTCTCTGGGAGATGCTGCGGCAGTTTGTCCTTCTGGGCGTACTGGATGGTCATGCCCGTGATCTTGTGGCCGCCCCATACGCCATCGCCCTGGGTGGTCGGCGTCGTGTTTGCGCCGATGCCCGGGAAGATACCAGCCGCCGGCTGGTGCACCAGACGGTACTTATCCGTCATGTTCTCCGGAAGCTCCGTCCAGACACGGATCTTCTCGCGCTTTTGATCGCGCTTGCCCCGGTCATCACCAGTGGTCAGGCCGGCAGATGCATCCGCATCAAAGTGACGGGTCTTACCGAGAGCATCGGTGTACGGCCCCATCTTGATGGTGAAGTTACCGTTGGCATCAGACTCGGTGTAGTACACCGGCGAGGAGTGCTGAGTGTTTTCACCCTCGTACCACTGGGCGTAGACCTTCACACCTTCCAGCGGGTTACCGGAATCCTGGACATCACCGAAACCAACCTTGGCCTCAACAATCTCCTTCACGGAACCGGAGATGGTGCCCTTCTGATCAGCCTGGCCTGGCGAGTAGATGGCCTTATCCTTATCACCACCAGCTGCCGGAGCCTCAGCATCCGGCTGGTTTTCCTGTGCATTGGCAACCGCAGCGAAGGGGGATGCCGGAGTTACTGCGTGGACGAAAGGGCCCACCATAGCAATAGAGAGCGCAGCGGCAGCAAGAGTAGTGCCGCGGCGGCGTACAGCAGTACGCTTTATTTCCTTCTTGTTCATAGCAAGAAGTCCTTTCCTTAAGTCTTGAAAGAGTGATCACGTTAGGGATACGTGACCGCGCAAGGGATAAAACCGGCTTACGCAACCGAGAGCAGCTCATTTCAGTCACCTTGGAAGAAGGTCAGAGGTTCCAAAGGTCTATGAACAAACTCGCCCCTAATGTTAGCCCCGTTTACGAATTAAAGAAACCGTACGGCATCCTGAAAATTTCATAAACGGAGTTTTCTGTCGTCGACCAGAAAAGGCACATGTTTGACCTGCTCTTTTCGAACGACTGCGACACGCGGCTGGATTGTTAAATAAATCACGTCGTCACTTTGGCAACATTTGCCCCAGGAATGCACTCCTAACGGGGGTGTTTTATAGAGGGCTGTGTCAGGTGGGATTGCGGGAGGCGTCGCCAAGCAGGGCACCAAGCAGGGCATATTGAGCGCACAAATGGAGCCACAGAAACACAAACCGCCCCGCTCTCCCCGCATCGTGCATATCGACAATTGTGTCCACGATGCTGTGGGAGAAACGGGGCGGTGGTTGTTGCGCTGTTTCTACGGAACGCCGTCGCCGTTAGGCAGTTCCTAGGTTGGTTTATCTTGGACCGGCCTGCGCCTTACTGGTCTTGCATGACGTCGTGGCGCACGATGGTCTGGTCACGGCCGGGGCCTACACCGATGTAGGAGATGCGGCAGCCGGAGAGCTCCTCCAGGCGCAGGACGTAATCCTGAGCCTTCTGCGGAAGATCCTCAAACGTCTGACAATTAGTAATGTCCTCATCCCAGGCCGGCATGGTCTCAAAGATGGGCTCGGCGTGATGGAACTCAGACTGGGTCAGCGGCATCTCGTCGTAGCGCTTGCCGTCGACGTCATAGGCCACGCAGATGGGGATCTCACCGATGCCGGTGAGCACGTCCAGCTTGGTCAGGAAGTAATCCGTGAAGCCGTTGACGCGGGTGGCGTAGCGGGCGATCACAGAGTCGTACCAGCCGCAGCGGCGCTTGCGGCCGGTATTGACGCCGATTTCGCCGCCGGTGGTCTGCAGGTACTCGCCCCACTTATCGAAAAGCTCCGTGGGGAAAGGACCAGCGCCCACGCGGGTGGTGTAGGCCTTGATGATGCCCAGGGAGGTAGTAATGCGCGTCGGACCAATGCCGGAGCCCACAGCGGCGCCGCCAGCAGTCGGGTTCGAGGAGGTCACGAACGGGTAGGTGCCGTGGTCAACGTCCAGCATGGTAGCTTGGCCGCCCTCCATGAGGACGTTCTTGCCTTCATCCAGTGCCTGGTTCAGTTCCAGCTCAGCCTCAATAACCATCGGGCGCAGGCGGTCGCGGTAGCTCAGGAAGTACTCCACTACCTGCTCCGGATCAATTGCCTTGCGGTTGTACATCTTCACCAGCATCTGGTTCTTAATGTCCAGGGCGGATTCAACCTTCTGGCGCAGGATAGACTCATCAAAGATGTCCTGCACGCGGATGCCGATGCGCGCGACCTTATCGGCATAGGCCGGGCCAATACCACGGCCGGTGGTGCCGATGGCGCGCTTGCCCAGGAAGCGCTCCTGCACACGGTCCAAGGTCTGGTGGTAGGGCGCCACGAGGTGCGCGTTGGCGGAAATCTTCAGGCGCGAAGCGTTAGCGCCGCGGGCTTCGAGACCATCGATTTCATCGAAAAGGGCCTCCAGGTTAATCACCACGCCGTTACCCAGGACCGGGGTGGCGTTTTCAGAAAGAATGCCGGCGGGAAGGAGCTTCAGCTCGTACTTCTCGCCGCCGACCACGACGGTGTGGCCGGCATTGTTACCGCCGTTGGGCTTCACTACGTAATCGACTTTGCCGCCGAGAATGTCAGTAGCCTTGCCCTTGCCTTCATCGCCCCACTGGGCGCCGACGATGACGATCGCTGCCATGTTTGGTGTCACTTCCTATTTATTGAAGTCAAATACGCACCTACTTTACCCGCCATATTGGTGCAGTGTTGAGTTTGTGACAAGCTCGTCAGGAAATGATGCGCCGTCACACCGGGGAGAGGTTCGTCTCGAATCTCCTTTAAGCCCTCCTAAGCGGTTTCGGTGTTTGAATTAGCACCGTCGCCCTTGTCTTTCTCTTCGATGAAGATAGTGTCATTGGTGAACATCAACCTCGAATTGTTTGGGGTGCTGATAATGACGCCATCGTCAACAACGGCAATTTGGGCTTCGATGTCATCGACGCCAATTCGGTAGAGACCGTTGCTTTCGATCTTCTTGCCATCAGTTGGGAGGTTGTCGACACCGCCCTGGTTGAAACTGGTTTCTCCCTCCAGCGGACGGAGGCTCACCACATCGAATTCCATATCTTCCGGCAGGTTAGTCTTATCGCTTTTGACGACCCAGGCTCCGCCATCGCCATGTGCACAGTCAATGGATTTTTCAGACGCATCAATACCGCACACCAAGTTCCAGCCATCAGCGGAAATATCGAAGAGCGTTTCGCCGCGGAGATCCTCCTCATCCTGGGCTAGATCCGCCGAGTCGGTGGGCTCTGACTTGACGTCAATAAAGAAGATGTCCGAGTTCACGCCGTCGAAGGAATTTTCCATGGACGTGGCTTCGGTGCCCGGACGCTTGTTTACTTTGCCCTCGACGCCGACGATGTCACCTTCGGTCTTGGACTCATAGGTATACCCCTCACCATCCTCCTTCACCTCTAAAGAAGAGGACGTGATGAAGAGGGCATCCTCGTCTCTGAGATCGCCCTTGGAAAAGAAGACGGGAACCTTGACATCCTCCCCATCAAACTCACCTTCCAGCACCACGTAGCTGAGGAACTTACAGGGATCATATTCATCCTCACCGATGCTCACGTCTTCAAATTTCTCAGTGGATCCCTTCACGTAGGCTTCTTCATTCTCTAGGACCTTACTGAGTTTGGTGTCCTCGAGTTCTTGCTTCTCGTCGCAGTCAGCGTTGGCGCTTGAGGAGGATGCACTGCTGGACGTCGAGGTGGCCTTAGAAGAAGTAGTCGCCGCAGAACTCGTCGTCGACTCAGCGGCGGCCTCGGTGAATGCCGGCTCCTCGGGTTCTGTCAGGGAGCCGCCGATGAAGCTGCACGAGCTCATCAAGAGACCAGCGGTGGAAACAAGCGCAAGGGTTGTCATACGGGCGGACATGGTGATTACCTCCAGCTGTTAGACAAAGAAGAATTGAGTGGAAGAGTTGAGTATTAAGAAGTTTGGCGTTGCCTTGGAGCCTACTGACAGAATGTGATGTGCACTACTTTTCCGGGGAAAGCTCCGCTGCTTGTACGTCGCTGAAGGAGCTTTTTAGCCAAGCTCTGCCAACGCTTCTATGCTTCTTGTATGATCTGTGCGCTTTTAGACTGCGGCGGCCACCTCGCCGACGCTCATACCACTGCACTCACTGAGACTGCCCGGCACGGAATACGTATCGAGCACTTCTGCGTCGCGGAGGTTCCCAGTCGGCAAGAGCTGAAGGCTATTGATGCACTGGCCAAGGAAATCCTGCCGGAGGACCCCACCCCATCGCTGGATGAGATTGCCGCGCAGCCAGATGTGAGCCATCTCGGCGCACCGGGGCCAGCACCGCAAGCCCCATTCCTGCACGAGTCGCTGCGCATCGTGGTGATCGGCAACGATGCTGCGCTTAGCGCTGTACTGACCCGCATGATGCGAGCGGATTACCTGTGGGCCGAGGTGGGCTTCGTCCCCACCAGCGAGTACTCCACCGCTGCGATGAACTGGGGCCTGAAAACACACGAAACCGACCAGAGTCTCGCCGACCAGGTCGCGGTTGTCGAAGAGGCGCTCTCCTTTGCCCTGACCGCCCCGGCCAAGCCGGTGCCGCTCATCCGCAATGATGCGGGCCTTGCCGTGGCCGGTTCGGCAACGATTGCGGAATGGTCGAATGAGGAAATCACCGGGGAAATTATCGTCGACGATGCCATACTACTGCGCGCAGACCGTGAGAAGGAGGTCTTCGGGGCAAAGCTAGTACCCATGACTGACGCGCCAGGCATCGTGGCGGCGAAGTCGGTAACGAGTTTTGAGGCGGACGCAGCGCCGCGCCGCGGGCTCTTCGCCCGACTGCGCAAGCCTGCCCAGCCGGGGCAGCTCGACCCAGCTAGTGTCGTGCAGGGCAGGGCGGTGCAGGCCGGGGGGCCGTCGCTAAGCGTCAGCGTCGATGGAGTCCGCGCCAAGCGGCCGGTCAAGCGAGTGACGTTTTACCGTCACCTGCGAGACCTACAGATAGTGCGGCCCTAGACGGCACGTCTGAGCCTTAGTTTTAGCCCTAGTTCTCTTCCCACACCTCCGGCGGATAGGCCGGGTGCTTGGAGGTGGGCACGAGCTGCGCCACGGCTGACTCGCGGGACATGCCGCACACCATGAGCAGGTCCACGATGATGGAGCGCGTCTGGGCCAGTACGGCATAGGCGGAGAGCACTGCTTCCTCGCCGGCGATGTCCATCGAGCAGCGGGCGCCCAGCTGGCGTAAGCGGTTGACTATTTCCGGAATTGCTTGGGCTTCATCCACGCGGCGCTCATGCGCTGTTTGGTGGGTATAGAGGTCAGAGAGCTCCATCGTGATTTCAGCAAGTTCGTCGATGATCTCAACTTGCTCGGCGGTGGCTTGGTCACCGTCCTCGGCGAGAACAAGCGCACGGCGGGAGAGCACGCGGGTGCCGCGGACCATGTTGTCAACAGGAGTGAGGATGCGCTCCAGGGAGCGCACGGTGCGCTGCGTGCTCCACAGGAAGGGCGACAAACGTGCGGTTTCCGCGCCGCCCTTGGTGGCGTTGAGCATGTTGTTGATGTCATCCTGCGTGCCGCGCACGGCGTCGCGGGCCTCAGTGATGGTTTCGGGATCATTTTCTTCCAGCCCCTTGGCAACGTCGGAAAGGACCAGGGAGGTAATGCCTAAGACCTTCGAGACTTCCGAGCGGCCCGCGCGCAAGGGCGAGGAGGGAATCAGCACGATCATTGTGAGGCCAATGACCGCGCCGATGATGGCGTCAATGGCACGGGAGATGCCGCCCATTTCTTCCGGGGGAAGGATGGTGGCGATAAGGATGGCGGCGATGACGATTTGGTTGCTCACCATCTGCGAGCCCGTGACAAAGGAGCCGATCACCAGGGCAAGGCCGATGATGATGGTCATGTGGATGGGGCCGGTGCCGAGGGCGTCGACAAGCAGCGTGCCCACCAGAACCCCCACGATGCCGCCGATGGACATGTCCACCGCGCGTTTGAGGCGATCGCTGCCGGATAGCCCAAGAATGATAATGACTGCCATCGGGGCAAAGAAAGGCTGATCGTGGCCGAAGAAGTCGTGTGCCACGTAAAAGGCCAAGCCCGCACCGAGGGTGCACTGAAGCATAAACACGAGCCGGTTGCGGATACGCGTGAGACGCGCCTTGAGGGATTTATCCACCAACCGCAGCTGCTCGCGGGTAGTTTTGCGAACGCGCTTGACGGTACTTGACGAACTCGACGATGACTCTTGCGCTTCCATGACTCCGGTATTTTACGCGTTCTGGCGGCGGGTTTGGATGAACAAAGCCACCCCTCGTGGGTGAGGGATGGCTTGTTGGCATGTGATGACGCCGCTCAGCGCCGGCGGCTGCTCAGCAGCGTCATCCAGTTGGTGTGGGTTTACTTAGAAACGGTCTTGCCCACGGAGTGCAGGTCCTGGCAGGCCTCAACCACGCGGTCAGCCATGCCCTGCTCAGCCTTCTTGAGGTAGGAGCGCGGGTCGTAGACCTTCTTGTTGCCCACCTCGCCGTCGATCTTGAAGACGCCGTCGTAGTTAGCGAACATGTGGCGTGCAACCGGGTTGGTGAAGGCGTACTGGGTATCGGTGTCAACGTTCATCTTGATGACGCCGTAACGCAGGGCCTCCTCGATCTTTTCCTTCTCGGAGCCGGAGCCACCGTGGAAGACGAAGTCGAAGGGCTGGGAGCCTTCCTCCAGGCCGAGCTTCTTCACAGCAACCTTCTGGCCCTCATCCAGAACCTCCGGGCGCAGCTTCACGTTGCCCGGCTTGTACACGCCGTGGACGTTGCCGAAGGTAGCGGCCAGCAGGTAGCGACCCTTCTCACCGGTACCGAGGGCATCAACGGTCTTCTCAAAGTCCTCCGGAGAGGTGTAGAGGTTCGCGCCGGCCTTGGCCTCAACGCCGTCCTCTTCGCCGCCAACGACGCCGATCTCAACCTCAAGGATGATGTTGGCGTTGTGGGCCTTCTCGAGGAGCTCCTGAGCGATCACAAGGTTCTCATCGATCGGGATAGCGGAGCCATCCCACATGTGGGACTGGAAGAGCGGCAGCTCGCCGCGGTCAACGCGCTCCTGGGAGAAGGCGATCAGCGGACGCACGTACTCATCCAGGACTTCCTTCTGGCAGTGGTCAGTGTGCAGCGCAACGTTAATGCCGTAGTGCTGAGCAGCCTCGTGAGCGAAGGCAGCCAGTGCCTTGGCGCCGGCAACCTTGTTCTTCACGGACAGGCCGGAACCGAACTCCGCGCCGCCGGTGGAGAACTGGATGATGCCGTCGGACTCAGCCTCGGCGAAGCCGCGGAGAGCGGCGTTGATGGTTTCGGAGGAGGTGCAGTTGATTGCCGGGAATGCGAAGCCGCCCTTCTTGGCGGTATCCAGCATCTGGTTATAAACCTCAGGGGTTGCAATAGGCATGAAATTCCATCCTTTGGAGTTGCTGTGCAGTAAGCCGTGCCGTCTCACAAACCAGCGAAACAACACGTTCCAACACCCAAGTATGCCTGTTATTGTGGTTTTCCGCCGCGAGATGCGATGTGACCTCACTTAAACACCGCTCCGCATGGGCAGGAATCCCCCGACCACCTGGGGAAACGCTGCTATTTCTTGGATTCTGACTTGTACTTCACAATCCGGGTGCAGGCCTCCAACAACATCCAACCGGACAATTGAACGGACAAATCGCGCTCAGCCACGCGGATAATGCCCATCTTCTGGCTCAATGACGAGGGGCCGAAACCGTAGTTATGGGGAAGCTTCGCATCCGCGGTCCAATCGGAACCGAAGATGGGCAAGCCGTCTACCTCTAGGCGGTGTTCCCACACGGATTCCGCCGAGGCCGTCACGAGGCGAGCGGCCAGCTTCTTCGTCGCGCGGTTGGCCGGAGAATCGCCCGGCAGGCGGACCGCCACGTCCGCGAGGTAGCGAGCAAGGATGCCCTTGAAGAGGCCGCCGTCGCCGTCGCCAGTCTGCCAGTCGATGACGCCCGTGTACGTCGCCATGCCCGTGGCCACCGCTTGGACTAGGCCACGGATGCGAGTGGTGTAATCCATCATGTCCGCGGCGAGTTCTGCCTCGTGGACGGAGTCGATATCCTCCACGGAGCGCAGGCCGGTCTTCTCCCGCAGCGCCAGCACGATTTCCAAGCAGGCACCGAGCACCACGCCTTGGCAGTAGGGGTGGATGTTGCGGACGATCTCCTGCCCATCCATACGCATGCGGATGCCGTCCATGACGAAGCCATCGTCGTCAATCAAGTGATCGTAGATCCAGTCCACGATGTGGCGGGCCTCGTCCACGCGCCCCATGCGGGCCAGCATGATGGCGCCCGGCCCGTTCGAGGGGACGTTGAGGAAGGTCTCGCCTTCGCGCCAGGGCAGCACGCCGACCTGGGTGTCGATGCCATCGCGGATGTTGTGCTGCAGGGTGCCCAACTTCTTGTAGGGGCGCTGCTTCTTGAGCTCACCGGCCCGGGCGATGGCTAGGGCGAGCCATGCTTTGTCGTCGTAGTAGCGGTTCTTCGTCAGCGCACGGAGATTGCGCACATGGATGCCGCGGATGGTGTCAGCGATGCGCGCGCGGCGGGCTTTGGTGTTTTTGCGCAGGGCCGCATCAACAAGACAGTCCAGATAATGCGCCTGCCACCAATAATGCCAATGCACAAAGAGTGATTCCTTGGTGGTGGGTGGCCAACTCACCACGGCAAGGTTGGTACGGGGCAAGCCCCACACGGCCTGCGCGTGACGCTCATTGATGGCTGTTTCCGCAAGGTCGGCGCGGTGGGACCATTTCTCTAACACTTTTGTCTCATCATTCTCACAATGTGAATTCGTTACCTAGATGTAAACACAGTGCGCGGGATCTCACCAAGCTTTTGATAAATCGGCGTGCTGCCGAATCCATGCATGCATGGCAATGCCTGCGGCCACGCCCGCGTTGATGGAGCGAGTAGAACCAAATTGCGCGATTGAGCAGGTCATTACTGCTGCGTCCTGGGCTTCCGGGCTGACGCCTGGGCCTTCCTGTCCGAAGAGGAGCAGACAGCGCTCAGGCAGCTCAGCGGTTTCTAGGGGGACACACCCGGGGGTGTTATCGATGGCCACGACGGTCAGTTCCTGGTCCGCCGCCCAGGCCATCAGCTCAGTAACATCCGCGTGGTGCATGAGGTGCTGGTACCTGTCGGTGACCATGGCGCCGCGCCGGTTCCAGCGGCGGCGTCCCACAATGTGGACGGTGTCGACGGCAAAGGCGTTGGCAGTGCGCACCACGGTGCCGATGTTGGAATCGTTTTCGAAGTTCTCGATGGCGATGTGCAGCGCATGCCGGCGCTTATCGATATCCTCCCGGATCGCCTCGCGTGTCCAGTAACGGTAGGCATCGACGACATTGCGGCGATCCCCCTCCGCGAGCAGTTCGGGATCGTATTTCTCCGCTTCGGGGCCTTCGGGCAGCGGGCCTTCCCACGGGCCAACACCGTGGCGGCCCTCGTTCCACTCGGTGGGGCCTTTGGCTGCCGCCTCTTCCTCGGGCTTAGGCAAGGTCAAGATCCTCAAGGCCCAGCAGGTAGCGGTATTCCAGGCCCTCGGCGGCAATGGCTGCGCCGGCATCGGTGTTGCGGTCCACCACGGTGGCCACTCCGACGACCTCGGCGCCTGCCTTACGAAGAGCCTTCACGGCGGTCAGCGGCGAGTTGCCGGTCGTGGTGGTGTCCTCGACAACGAGCACCTTCTGGCCCTCGACGTTGAAGCCCTCAATCTGACGCTGCATGCCGTGCTTCTTGGCTTCCTTGCGAACAACGAAGGCGTCGATATCGCGGCCATCGGCATGCATGATGGACAGCGCGACCGGGTCCGCGCCCATGGTCAGGCCACCGGCGGCAGCATAATCCCAGTCAGCGGTGAGCTCACGCAGCAGCGAGCCGATAAGGCGCGAGGCCTCGTGTTGCAGGGTGGCGCGGCGCAGGTCCACGTAGTAGTCAGCCTCCTTGCCAGAGGACAGCGTGACCTTGCCGTGGACGACGGCCAGCTCCTTCACCAGTTCTGCTAGGCGTTGCTTCTTCTGCTGATCCAGGCTCATCGCTCGCTCCTTAAAGTCTGTGGCTGTTCGGCCGTGAAAAATCCGCTCTGTAGTTTACCCTCTTCCCGCACGGTTGCCCGCGACTAGTGCTGGTGCTCGGCTGTGCCACCTGGCTGCGGCGCCTCGCCGCGGCGGCAGGCTGGCGGGTCTAGTCGAAGATGGAGGAGCCGCCATCGAAGCGGCGCGGCAGGCGGGCCTGATTGTTTTCGTGGGTGGGGCGCTCGTGGCCATCGGCAATCGCGTCGACTTCATCCGCACCCAGGCTGGAGTGGTCAATGGTGCCGCGGGCCTCGCTGGTGGTGCGGCTCGGCATGACCACCGGCTCGGTGGGGCGCTGGATGGTGGGGGCGTCGAGGGAATCATCGCGGTCCGGAACCGCCGTGGGCCCGGTGGGTTCCGGCTGCGGAGGTTCCGGGATGTCGCGGCTGGGGTCCAGCTCATCGACGCGCAGGACCTGAGCGGCTTCGGAGCGCGGTGGAAGAACGCGAGCAGCATCGGCGAGCAGCGACAGCGGTTCGAGCAGCTCTTCCCACTCAGCGCTGCGGGCCTGCCGGGTAGTTTGGGCCAGCACCCACTCCCCTTCCAGCCACACGGCAGTCACCGCGGCGGGTAGATGATTCAACGCCGTACTCACTCGGGTATCGATGAAGCGCTGGCCCACGCCAGCATCGGAGGCGAAAACCTCGAAGCCTTCCTCCTCACGCACGTACAACAGATCCTCGGAGAGGTTTTCGATCTCCTCGCCTGCGCGGCGGAAATCCACCACGATATCGGAGGCCGCGCCGGTGCGCATAGCCATGACGGGGATAGCACCCATATCGAAGAGCAGCGTCTCGTGCCCCCGGACAGTTCCGGCGACGATGTCGCGGGGTTCGTGGCCGCGGGCGGCAGCGCCGCGGGTCCACTCATCCGCCAGGTAGGAATCATGCTTGAGGTATTCCCAGCCGCGCTGCTGGCCAAAGGCCTTGCGCTCACGGCGGGCACTGCCCGGCACGAGGTACTTGGCGCGCTCTGCGCGCTCCGCAAAGCTGGGTGCGGCAGCCTGCGGTTCGGCGGCCGGTTCCTCACTGGGCTCAGCGGCGGCCGGTTCTTCAGCGGCATCCGCAGTTGGCTCGGTTGCCGGCTCAGCCACGGGGTCTGGCTCAGCCACGGGTTCTGGCTCCGGCTCGGTAATGATGTCGGGCTCTGGAGCAGGCTCAGGTTCCTCGGCGAGCGCGGGTTCCTCGGCGAGCGCGGGCTCTGAGGGGGAGTCAGGGGTGAGTTCAGGCGCAGCGGTATCGGCCGCTGTGGTGGTTTCGTCGGCGGAGAGCGCGGCGCGCTGGCGGTGATCCAACCAGAGCACGATGAGACCAGCCACGAGCGCGACGGCGGCGAGGGATAAGAGTACGAAAGGCATCACTGCCTGACTCTAATCGCCCAGCGCGCTCGATCTGCGCTGACGCGCTGGTCACGCGCGGATTCTAGACGTGCTCGCGGTCGCCACGCTCCACCGGATTCTTCGGGTTGGCTGACCACTGCGACCATCCACCCACGAAGTGGCGCAAGCCGGTAAAGCCCACGTGTTCCAGCACGGCGATGGTAAGCGCGGAGTGGTTACCGGAGCCGGAGTAGATGATGGCGCCGTCCACGTTTTCCTTGGTCACGCCGTGCTGCTCAAGGATTTCGAGGATTTCTTCCTTGGACTTCCACACGGTGACGTCCTGCGTGTGAAAGAGGCGCTCCGGAAGGTTGACTGCACCCGGGATGTGGCCGGCCTTCAAGTCGAGGTTCTCGCGGCGGCCGGCGAAGCGGTTGCGCGTGCGAACGTCGAGAAGCAGGCCCTTATGCTCCTTGACCTCGTCGATGGTGGCCGTGGGCATCGACCCCGTGGTCACTTCAAAGTCCGAGGGCATGCCCAAGTTACCCGGGCCGGTAAGGGTGGGCAGGGACTGGGCACGCCAGTTTGACAGGCCGCCGTCGAGGATGCGGACGTTGTGGATGCCCGCCCAGCGCAGCGTCCACCACGCACGGCCAGCGAAGAGTCCGCGGCCTTCGTCGTAGACAACGACTTCGCTGTCCTCCTCTAGACCCCAGAGGTCGATCCACTCTTGAATCTTCTCGGTCTGCGGGAGTGGGTTGCGTCCCTCCTTGGAGCCGGGCAGGCCCACGAAGGCTGAGGCGGCGTCAGCGTACTGGGCGGTTGGAATGTGGAGGGAGGAAAACTGATTGAAGGCCTCGCCTTCCCCTGGTGCCCAGAGGGAGGCGAGGATGGTTGTCTTATCACCGCGGTAAATCTTCTCACTCAACTCGTGAGGGGAGATCAAAATGCTCATGCCCCCAGATCATAGGGGCATGAGCGGTTGGTGGCGACCGGTGAGCGCGGTAAGTACTAATCGTGCTCACCGGTTAGTCGGCGGTTTAGGCGGTGCGGGCGGCCAGCTCGAGGCGCTCGCCACCGTCGGCAACGTCCACGTGCACGGTATCGCCGTCCACGATGTCACCGGCCAGCAACTTCTTGGCCAGCTGGTCGCCGATGGCCTGCTGAATCAGGCGGCGCAACGGGCGGGCACCATAGGCCGGGTCATAACCGCGCTCCGCCAGCCACAGCTTGGCCGCGTCGGAGACCTGCAGCGTCAGGCGGCGGCCGGACAGGCGCTCGGCCAAGCCCTTGAGCTGGATGTCCACGATGCCGGAGAGCAGATCCGAGGTCAGCGGCTCAAACATCACCACATCATCAAGACGGTTGATGAACTCCGGTTTGAAGCTGCGCTTGACTGCCTCCATGACCTCCTCCTTGGTGCCGCCGGCACCCAGGTTCGAGGTCAGGATGATGACCGCGTTACGGAAGTCCACGGTGCGGCCCTGGCCATCGGTCAGACGGCCTTCATCGAGAACCTGGAGCAGCACGTCAAAGACATCCGGGTGGGCCTTCTCAACTTCGTCGAAAAGCACCAGCGTGTAGGGGCGGCGACGCACCGCCTCCGTGAGCTGGCCACCGGCGTCATAGCCCACGTATCCCGGAGGGGCACCGACGAGGCGGGCGACGGAGTGTTTCTCACCGAACTCGGACATATCGATGCGAACCATGGCGGATTCATCGTCAAAGAGGAAGTCCGCCAGAGCCTTCGCCAGCTCCGTCTTACCCACGCCGGTCGGGCCTAGGAAGAGGAAGGAACCGGTCGGGCGATTCGGGTCAGCCACACCGGCACGCGCGCGGCGCACGGCATCAGAGACCGCGGTGACGGCCTCCTTCTGGCCCACCACGCGCTGTCCCAGCACGGATTCCATGTTGAGCAGCTTCTCGGTCTCTCCCTGCAGCATCTTGCCGGCTGGGATGCCGGTCCAGGCGGAGACAACCTCCGCGATGGTATCCGGAGTGACCTCCTCGCTGAGCATGGTGTTGTGCTGCTGCTGAGCCTTCTCCTCGGCGGCAGCCAGGTCCTTCTCCAGCGGCGGCATCTTGCCGTAGTTGATCTCGGAGGCCAGTGCTAGGTCACCATCGCGCTCCGCAATCTCGGCCTGGCGGCGCAGGTCCTCCAGCTGTTCCTTGATGGTCTGCACATCATCGATGGCCTTCTTCTCATTGGCCCAGCGGGCCTTGAGTTCACCGAGCTTCTCGCGCTCATCCGCCAGCTCCTGCTGAAGGGCAGTCAGGCGGTCCTTCGAGGCGGCGTCCGATTCCTTCTTCAGAGCCAGCTCCTCAATCTCGAGGCGGCGCACGATGCGCTCCAGCTCATCAATCTCCTGCGGGGAGGAGTCAATCTCCATGCGCAGGCGAGAGCCTGCCTCATCGACCAAGTCGATGGCCTTATCCGGCAGGAAGCGGTTGGTGATGTAACGGTGCGAGAGCTCAGCGGCAGAGACCAAGGCCGAGTCCTGGATACGCACACCGTGGTGCACCTCGTAGCGCTCCTTGAGGCCACGGAGGATACCGATGGTGTCCTCCACGGAGGGCTCAGCGGCGTAGACCTGCTGGAAGCGGCGCTCCAGGGCGGCGTCCTTCTCGATGTACTTGCGGTATTCATCGAGGGTGGTGGCACCGACCAGGCGCAGCTCGCCGCGGGCCAGCATGGGCTTAATCATGTTGCCGGCATCCATGGAACCCTCACCGGTGGCACCGGCGCCCACGATGGTGTGCAGCTCATCGATGAAGGTGATGATCTGTCCATCGGAAGCCTTGATCTCATCGAGCACGGCCTTGAGGCGCTCCTCGAACTCACCGCGGTACTTCGCGCCGGCGACCATGGAACCGAGATCCAGGCTCAGCAGCGTCTTGCCCTTGAGGGATTCCGGTACGTCACCCGCCACGATGCGGCGGGCCAGGCCCTCCACGATGGCGGTCTTACCCACGCCGGGCTCACCGATGAGCACCGGGTTATTCTTCGTGCGGCGGCTAAGAACCTGGACCACGCGGCGGATCTCCTGATCACGGCCGATGACCGGGTCAATCTTGCCTTCGCGGGCACGGGCGGTGAGGTCCGTGGCGTACTTCTCCAGAGCCTGGAACTGTTCTTCCGGGTTCTCCGAAGTCACCTTGGCTGCGCCACGCACGGAGGGGAAAGCGCCCTTGAGCGCGTCGTAAGTGGCACCCCGGGAGGTCAGCAGCTCGGCGGCATCCGTCTTCGAGCCCGCAATAGCTGCAAGCAAAACCTCGGTGGAGACGTACTCATCACCAAGCTCGCAGGCCAGCTCCTGGGCGCGGGTGAGGACGTTGAGGGCGTCGCGGTTAAAGTTCGGGTTCGCCATGTTGGCGCCCTCGGCCTTCGGGAGGGCGCCGATAAGCTGGCGTGCCTCCTTGAGCACCGTCTCCGGATCCACACCGGTGGCCTTGAGCACTGGGGCGGCAATGCCGTCCTTCTGCTCAAGGATGGCTGCTAAGAGGTGCGCCGGGCGGATGTCCGGGTTACCGTTGGCGGAAGCCGTCTGCAGTGCTTGCTGCAGGGCCTCCTGAGTTTTAGTGGTGGGGTTAAAAGAACTCATTGTTGTGTTTCTCCGTTTCTACTGTTTATTCAAACTTCCCTGCGGCTACAGCAGGGAAGGAAGCTTCACTGTCTATAACGCTACAGAACTTGAGTCTGTTCCACTCAACTAGAAGTTTTTTAAACCAACCACCCCCGACCGGGTTGATAGGGCTTCACTCAAGTTTTTCTTCTGCCCGCTTGGCAGGCCATAGGCATAAGAAAACCAGCCCCACCGCCCTGCTGGGTGCAACGGTGCGGAGGGACCGGTGCGGTAAATGCTTAAGCCGACTGAGAGGCTTGTGGTTGCTCCTCTGGAAGGTCGTAGGAAAAGGAAGCGAGAACCACGGCCGTGACAAAGTAATAGAGGGACCACTTCTGTTCGAGGTCGATATCTCGAAACTCACCCATCGACGCCAAGTGGCACATGCCGTCAGCGCCAGCCCACAGGGTGAGGTTCTTGATGTAGACCAAGCGGTCCTCCGGCGCATAGCCGGCCTCTCGCAGCGCCTCACGGGCAAACTGCATCAGCAGCGCGAAGGACTCACCCATCTGGGTTTGCTCCTCACCGTCCTCACTCAACGGCACCACGGAGCCGGAGGCAGCAGCAATGCAGGCGCTATAGCGTTCGGGGAAGGTCACCGCATAGTGGAAATAGGCCACCGCAACGCACAGGAGCTTGTCGACGGCCGATGCACCCTCCGGCAGCCGCTCCAGCAGGTAGAGACTGTGGGCTTCAAGCTCGCGGTCGGTTTCCCGCTCAACGGATTCACGCAACACGAAGTCATTGTCCACCAGCGAAGCAACGACAACATCGGAGACACCGAAATACTCGGCCACGTTCTCAATGGTCACGTACTGCAGCCCTTCCCACGCTGCCAGCTGGATGGCACGTTCCTTAACAGCCATGCGTGCCCGCTCTGTGGAAAGTTCCTGCAAGTCCTCAATCGCGGAGATGTCCAACGCAATATCGCGGTCCGGAACAAACCCGGCGAGCAACGCGCGGTACTCCTGCATCGGACTACGCAGATCCGGCATCTCCAAGAACTCTGCAGCCTTGAACAGGGTTCCAATGAGTGCTTTACATACTTCACGGAGGTTGAAGCGTCGCACCACCGAGTGCTGGTGCCGCAGCACACCCAAAACACTCAGGTGCGCCATACCGTGGACGGTAGCCAAGGTGGCCGCGCTCAGCCGCGCCACCGTTTGAAAGCACACATCGCTTCCTACCTTAAGCTTCTCCTCGGCCGCGATGAGCGAGATGTTTTCATAGATCAGGTCCAAGGTGCGATTGTGGGATAAGTTTCCCTGCAAAAGAGCACGCCATTCATCCTCGGAGACATAGGCCTTCTTCTCAAAGAGGTAGCGGAACAGCTCCGGCTCACGTTCGGCGTACTCGTAGTAGGCCTCAGTAAAAGTGGTCAGCTTAGTAAAAAGATCGGCGTAACCAGGAGCAGCGTCGAGCGTTTCCTCGAGGAACTTAACTTTCCGCTCAGTTACGTAATCAGGAAGCGCGTGCACGATTGCCTCGCGATCAGGAAATTCCGCGCGTACCTCAGCGACGGGAAGCTCCGCCTGCTTGGCCACGGATTCCACGGTAATAGCCTCATCGCCCTCGGCTGCTCCGATATGAAGCGCAGACTCGAGGATGACCTCACGAGGTGAGCCTTCATAAAGAATATGCATATGGATTCCTAAGATTGCGCTGCCGACGAAAGAATAAAAAGAAAGAATGGGAGAGCGCCACGCTAACAACTTCCTGAATTTTATCCCCATTCTTGGTTAAAGAGCAATGTGTTCACTAGGCACTGACTCCCGTAATGCGGGCCACCCTGTGAACGAAGAAACCCCAGGCCGTGGCCTGGGGGTTTCACGCGGGAAAGGTCAGCGTCTACTTCTCTGAGCCGACGTGTCCGATGCCTTCCTTGAAGATGGTGCCGCGCGGCGGCATCATTCCCGTGAACTTGAAGACGAGGTAAATGACCACCGCGATGCCCAGGGAGCTCCAGCCGAAGCCGGCGGTAAAGCCGTACATAACGGCCAGCGGCGCGATGATGGTCCAAGAAATCTCAAAGGGTCCGAAGCCAATGTAGGCCATGCCGTACTCCGACAGGGTGCCGGACTTGAGCTTCGGATCGACGATCTTGAGGACCGCAATACCGGTGGCCACGGTAGCCGTGGCCCAGCCCCAGCCAAAGATGCCGCGCTCAATCCAGCGCTCGCCGAAGAACTCGGCAGGAAACCACATGAGGAAGAAGATGCAGTAGATGGTGCCCAGAACGAAGAGCAGGAGAAGAGCCTTCCAGTAGGCCGCGACGGCAGCCGGGACGATGGCCGCCACGCCGAAGGCAATGAGGTAGTCGGTTGCCGCACCGGACACCGAGCTCACCGTGTCCTTATCCAGGTAGTCCTTGGCGCCCACCATGTTCATCACCGCACGGAAGAGCAGGCCCACCACCATGGACATGGCGAACAGCGGGATAGAAACATTCTCCCAGATGGAGGAGATTCCCTTGTTGATGCCATAAGCGGTCATCACGGTCAAAGCAATAAAGCCAACGTGCAGGGTGATGGGCTCGATGGCAGAGGGGTTCGTCGTGGCACGGCCCAGGGAAGGACGATCCTCCAGGCGCGAGATGTAGCCGCGGCGCAGTTCCTCCGGAAGCTTCTTCGGCACGTACGAAACCTTGCCCTTACGGATGCCCCAGTTACCGGCGACGATACCGCCAATGATGGCGGCCAGCGTACCCACGGTGGCGGAGGTAAAGCCCAAGGAGGACGCCGCCTCAGCACCCACACCTTCCAAGGCACTACCGACAGCCGCCGCGGTACCGAAGCCACCCGTGAAGCCAACGGGCAGCATCATGCCGAACCAGTCTGGGGTATCAAAGGTTGGCTTGAACAGGAGAAGACCCAAAACGATGAACAGGCCCCACTGGCCGGTGAACATCATGGTGGAATAGCCCCACATGTTGCGGGCACCCTTGCCCATATTGCCGCCCATCTCCATGGAGAAGGCCATGGAGGCGAAGACCACAGCGATGAGCAGTGAGGTGTAATCGCCGAGGTTGTCGGAGAAACCGATCCAACCCAAGACATTAGGGCCTAAGAGCAAGCCGAGTAAGCCTGCCGTGATGGGGGCAGGCAAGAGCAAGTCCTGGAACACGAACTTGATCTGGTGGCGCAGAACGTTGCCGATAACCATGAGCAAAGAAATCCAGCCCACGTCGGTCATGATTGTGAACGCAGAGAATTCTTCCATGCGAAAACTTCCTTCCATGCCGCACTCGGCGGCGTCCTTGAGACGAGACTCACCCTCTTTCGGGAAATGAACCGTTGATTACACTACAACCCCCTTCCCGCTTTTCCACCCCTGGCATATAACCCGAGGGTGATGTGGCTCTACCCCCAGGGGCTAGGATGGGCGGGCATGAGGGAACTGGGTGAGCACCTACGCAAGCACGCGGAAGACTATCGCGACGCAGTACACGGGCACTTTTTCGCCACCGTGGCCGAGTCCCGCCAGGTCTTTGCTCTGTCGATGAAAGACACGCACCCCTCCATGGCCCCGGCGCTGGCGTGGGTGCTGGAGAATGTGGAGGGCGATGAGGTACAGGGGGACGTGGCCCAGCGCCTGGTACGCATGGGCCGTGATCATCGCCGCCTCGGTTTCCCGCCTGAGGTCTATCCGAAATTTGAGGCATCACTTGTTCACGGGCTGGGAGTTCTGGGGCTCACGCCGTACCAGCATGACGTCGCCACGCGCACCATTTCCCAGGTGTGCTCCATCATGCGCACCGCCGCCGAGGAGGCGGATGTCGCCGGTCTTCCTCCCGCTCATAGCGCCCAGGTGGTGGCGGTGGAAAAGCCCAACCGGAACACCGCTGTGGTCCGGTTGGAGTCCGGTATGGCGCTGGACTACCGCGCGGGCCAGCACGTGCCGGTGACCTCGCAGCTCACGCCGGGAACCTGGCGTCCGTTGACCCCGGCAGCGCCTGCTGGTGATTCCGGGCAACTGATATTCCACCTCGCGCTGGCCGGTGAGGCTTCCTCCATGCTGGCCAAGGCGCAGCCGGGTGATTGGTGGACGTTGGGCATGCCCGCCGGTGAGCCGCCGCAACTCGATTCCGGAACCACCCTCATTTCCTTCGGTACGGGATGGGCGGGTGCCCGGGCGCTGCTTCTCGACGCCCTAGAGAACACCCTCCCCTCCGGTCTCCAGGTCTATGCTGTAGCACCTTCGCCGGGCGAGCACTATGACACGGAATTTCAGGCTAACCTGCAGGCCTTGCTTCCGGAGCTGAAGCTGCGCCACATCGTGCGGGAGGGACAGGACCCGTGGTTGCTGGGGGCGCAGCCGGCTGCCCACGGGTTTAAGCCTGTGGTGGCCAAGGAGCCGATGGAACCGGTGCTCGCCGAAGGGACTGACCGCCGCTTTGTACTCATCGGTCCGGCCGACCGCGTGGAATTAGCGCGCGCGGCCTTGCTCGCGGGTGGCGTCGCGGAAAAGGCTATCACCATGGATAGCTGGCAGCGTGGCCACGAGTGGGCGGCCTCCGCCGCGGAGCTCGACGGCTGGGGCGATGACTGGGAAGCCTGGGCGGCGTGGAAGAAATCCCAGTGGGCCTAGGCGCGCTGAGCGCCTAGGCGTACAAACGGAGCTTAGGCGTGCAATCGGGGCTTAGGCGTCTAGGACGGGGAGGGATTCGCGGACCTTCGCCACGGAGTCTGGCTCCACCTCGCCGTAGAGGATTTCCGGCTCATAGCCGGCTTCGGCAAGACGTGTGCCATCCGGCGCCACGAGGACGGAGTGCCCAATGCCGGTGGGGCCGGAAGTCTGCCCCGCCTTCGCCTCCCCACCGGGGCGGGCCTGGCCTGCGGCCAGAATATAAGCCGTGGAATCAAGCGCGCGCGCCGCGCTGAGCAGGCGCCATTGCTCCAGCTTGCCCGGGCCATCTGCCCAGCTGGTGGGCACGACGATGAGCTGAGCACCCTGGCGGGCGAGCTCCTTGAATTGTTCAGGGAAGCGGATGTCATAGCAGGTGGCGACACCCACGGTGAGGTCACCGGCATCGAAGGCAACGAGTGACTCGCCCGGCCGGACGGTATCGGATTCCTTGTACTTGAAAGCATCGTAAGTGTGGATTTTTTCGTAGCCGCCGAGAACACCAGGCCCGGCGATGAGCGCAACGTTGGCCACACGATTAATGGTCTTCTCCCCACGCTGGACGGTATCCGCTGGGGCAAACATTCCCAGCACCACATACACGCCGAGTTCTTCTGCCAGCGCGCGCACGGCAGTGGCGGTGGGGCCATCAAGCCCTTCTGCGTGTGTATCGAGGCGCCCGGAGTCGAAGCTCTGGGTGGTAGCTTCCGGCAGGACGATGAGCTGCGCGCCGTTGGCCGCGGCTTCCCGGATCTTGTCGAGCGCTACTACGAGGTTCTCCTCGACGTTTCCGGTACTGGTCAATTGAACTGCTGCTACCTTCATGCGGCCCACGGTAGACGAGCCCGGACTAGTTATCCACAGATTTCGTGGATTCGCGGTTGCTGCTCTTTACGGCGATTGGACAGTTAGCGCACTCTCGATGCTATGAACCACCTCGACATCGACCATGCTGCCCTTCAGCAGATCCGTTCCCTCTTCGGCCACGTCTCGCCCGCCGCCACGCCTTCTTTGAAAGAGCCTCCCCGTACGGCTCGCGCGCTAGCTCTTCTCGGCGCGCGGTGGGAGGAGGTGCGAAGAGCCAGCGAAGGAGATCGACGGGCGCGCCTAGGAGAGCTGGAGCGCTTCGTGGGTGTGACCCAGAGTCTTGATTCTGAGCTTTCCTTACGACTGGAGGGAAGCGAATGAGCGCGGCGGAAGAACTACGTGCGGAGGCTGACTGGATGGTAAATTCTGCTTCTGAACTCGAACTTTATGTCACTGACTCACACCATCGTTGGGCAGGCCTAGCGCTATCCGGAGCTGCTGCCGATGCCGCACGGCACGCATTGCAGCGCGCCACCGACACGCTATTAGAACCCGCGCAACAGATGCGCCTGGCCGCGCAGATCCTGAGCCTCTATGCGCCCCTACAGGAGAGAATTGAACAGCTGCGCGCACGCGCCCTGCAGCTCGCCGCGATCCCTGCATTTGCCGAGCCCGCCAGCGTGGCGCTTGGGCAGTTAGATGCGTTGGCCGACGTCCTCGATTGGGCCTGCGCCCGCCAATTAAACGCCTTATGCACTCCGGAGATGGCCCAGCCACCGAGCCGCTTGGAGGATTTCAGCGAGCTACCCCTAGCGGAATTGCATGAGGTCCAGCTGACCATGGCTAGCGAGGAGGTTCGTTCCCTGGCCGCGGCTAACCCGGATATCACCGTGCTGGAGGCCGGACCCGGGCGGTTGGTGGCACTCGTGGACCCTGAAGGCATCGGGACCCACGCCGCCCAGGTAAGCACCTTTGTGGGTGGGGTAGGTTCTTCCGAGACAGCGAGCTGGCCCACCGCCGTGGAGCGCGCCCGCGCCATCGCGCGCGCCACCAATGGGCCCACGGTGGCGTGGATTGGTTATTCCGCCCCGGCCTCGCTGCCCCGCGCTGCACACGAGGACCCGGCGCGCCGCGGGGCTGCTGAGCTGGGCCGCTTCCAGCGCGCTTTGCGGCAGCGCTTTCCGCACGCGCAGCATATCCTCCTGGGCTACTCCTATGGCTCTGTGGTGGTGGGCAAGGCGGCGCAGCAGGACTATGTTGCGGATGACATCGTGCTCGTCGGCAGCCCGGGCGCTTCCGTGGCTAGTGCCTCGCAGCTGCACGGCCGGGTGTGGAGCGCGCGGAATACCGAGGACCCCATCGCGATTGCCACCGGACCGCGCGGCGGAATCCACGGCCCTGATCCCTCCTCCCCTGCTTTTGGCGCCGCCCCTCTGCCCGACGCGAACGGCCTGCCGGGGGATCATGGTTCCTATTGGAAAGACCTCGCATTTCTGCGGGGTCTGGGCATCATCGCGCAACGCTTTTAGAAGAGACCAGCCTGCTCCTCGGAGTAGGACACCAGCATGTTCTTCGTCTCCTGGTAGTGAGCGAGCATCATGAGGTGGTTCTCGCGGCCGATGCCGGACTCCTTGTATCCGCCGAAGGCGCTGTGCGCGGGGTACACGTGATAGTGGTTGACCCACACGCGGCCGGCCTGGATTTCGCGCCCGGCGCGGTAACAGATGTTCTGGTGGCGCGACCACACGCCGGCACCCAGGCCGAAGTTGGTGTCGTTAGCAATCTGGATGGCTTCCTCGAAGTCCTTGAACGTGGCCACGGAGAGCACCGGGCCGAAGATTTCCTCGCGGAAGATGCGCATGTCATTGGTGCCACGGAAGACGGTCGGCTCAATGTAGTAGCCGTTTTCTAGGCCCTCCACCTTGTTCACATGGCCACCGATGAGGGTCTCCGCACCTTCCTTCGGGCCGATCTCGAGGTATTCGATGATCTTGTCCATCTGCTCCTGGGAAGCCTGCGCGCCCATCATCGTTTCGGTGTCGAGCGGGTGGCCGATCTTGATCTTCTTCACGCGCTCCATGGCCAGCTCTAGGAACTTGTCCGCGATGTCCTCGTGGATGAGAGCGCGCGATGGGCAGGTGCAGACCTCACCCTGGTTGAGCGCGAACATGACGAAGCCTTCGACGCACTTCTCCAGGTAGGCATCGTCCTTGTCCATGATGTCCGCGAAGAAGATGGACGGCGACTTGCCGCCGAGCTCCAGCGTGACAGGAATGACCTTGTCTGCAGCGGCCTTGTTGATGATCTTGCCCACCGGGGTGGAGCCAGTGAAGGCAATCTTGGCAATGCGATCCGAGGTAGACAAAGCCACGCCCGCTTCCTCACCGACACCGTTGACGATGTTGAGGACCCCCTTCGGCAGGAGGTCCTCAATAATTTCAATGAGCAGCAGGATGGAGGCCGGGGTTTGCTCAGCCGGCTTCATCACAATGGTGTTGCCTGCGGCCAGCGCCGGAGCAATCTTCCACGCCGCCATGAGCAGCGGGAAGTTCCACGGGATGATCTGCCCCACCACACCCAGCGGCTCGTGGAAGTGGTATGCCACGGTGTCCTGGTCAATCTGGGACAGGCGGCCCTCCTGAGCACGAATCGCGCCGGCGAAGTAGCGGAAGTGATCGACTGCCAGCGGGATATCAGCAGCGAGGGTCTCACGCACGGCCTTGCCGTTCTCCCAGGTTTCCGCGACGGCGATCTTTTCCAGGTTCTCCTCGATGCGGTCCGCAATGCGGTGCAACAGGAGCGCACGCTCGGCCGGGGTGCTCTTACCGAAGGTTTCGAAGGCCTTCTCTGCGGCGTCGATGGCCAGATTAATGTCTGCTGCCTTGCCGCGTGCGACCTGGCAGAAAACCTCTCCGGTAACCGGGGTGATGTTGTCCATGTACTCACCATCAACCGGTGGTACCCACTCGCCGCCGATGTAGTTGTCATAGCGCTCACGGAAGTTCACGATGGCATCAGGGGTTCCGGGGTTCGCATAGAAAGTCATGGTCATCGCACCTTTCTTGTTGTCTTATAGGTCTCCGTCGGGCCTTCACCTAAGGTGTCTCAGACACATTCACCTCGGAATGTGACAAGCCGCACAACGTTGAGTGCGAGTGTAGCGTTAAGTTTTGCAAAACTCACGTTTTCGAAAGCTATCCTCCCCTGGACAGTTACTACCCAAACTGCCCTCGTTGCCAAAGTTTCACGGTCCAGAGCAATTTTGAACAAGAACTTTGGCAACAAGGGCACGTGCTAAGCAAAGGGCACAGAGATTCCGGCTGAGCAGGCTGTAGATGGGCATAAAACAGAAGAACCCCCTCCGCGAAGGAGGGGGAAACTTCTAGCTGTCGCGGCGTCGATTACGACGCGGCGTCCACATCACCACGGAGGTCGAACGCGGCACATGGACCAGCTCACCGCGCGATGGGCGGGCCTGGCTGCGCAGGCGCTCAACTTCTGCCTGCAGTTCATCGCGCTCGGCGGCGAGGCGGTCACGCTCCGCAGTCAGCTCGATGATGGATTTAATACCGGCCAGATTCACGCCATCGTCCTGCGAGAGCGCCTGAATCTTCCGCAAGAGCTCAATGTCGCTTTCGGAATAACGGCGCCCGCCCCCGGAGGTGCGGGCTGGGGAAACCAGCCCCATCCGGTCATACGTGCGCAGGGTTTGAGCATGCATGCCGGACAGTTCTGCAGCCACGGAGATGACATACATCGCCTTGGGCTGCGCCGCATCACTTCGGCTTGTTCTGTCCTTGCTCATCTCACACCTCCTTTAGCGCGCTACCGTATTACCGGCCCAACCGGCACGCGGATCGAAGCCGGATTCCTTCTCCGCTTGCGCGTAGCTGCGCAGCGCCGAGGAGGCCGCCGCATCCAACGTGGAGGGCACGGTGACCTGCACGGTCACCATGAGGTCACCGGCCTTGCCCCCGCGCTTGGCCACGCCGCGGCCCTTCACGCGCAACGTGCGGCCATCGGGTGTGCCCGCCGGCACCTTCACGCGCACGGGCGAATCGAGGGTCGGCACCGTAATGGTGTCTCCCAAGGCCAGCTCCGCAAAGGACACCGGGACGGTGACGTGCAGATCATCGCCTTCCCTGGTGAATACCTTGTCAGGCTTTACCGTGACCGCCACAAAGAGGTCACCGGAAGGCGTGCCATTCGGACCAGCTTCACCCTGACCAGCGAGGCGCACCTTCTGGCCATCAATCACTCCAGCAGGGATACGCACCGTGATGGAGCGGGTGCGATGCACCGTTCCGGAACCAGAGCAATCCGGGCAGGGATCCTCAGCGCGCTGACCAGTGCCATCGCAGTCAGCGCACGGCGCCGAGAAGCCGAAGGTACCGCGCTGCTCAGAGGTAAAACCGGTGCCGTCGCACGTCGAGCACGTCGTCAGCTTTCCGCTCTTCGAGCCGGAACCGTGGCAGGTGGTGCAGGGAGCTTCGCCACTGAGCTGCAAGGGAATGGTGGTTCCCTTCGCTGCCTCGCGGAAGTCGAGGGTTATTTGCGTTTCGACGTCGGCCCCCCGCGACGGCCGAGCTGTGTGGCCAGCACCACCGCTGCGGTTGAAAACGCTACCGAAGATATCCCCAAGACCGCCGCCTTGAGACGCTCCTCGAGCGGATCCTCCGAAGATGTCGGAGAGGTCGAATTCTTGCGCACCCGGTCCACCCATGTGCGTGGATCGAAACCCGCCGGGAAACCCGGCGCCTCCTCTCCGTCCAAAGCCACCGCCGCGCATCATGGCCTTGAACTCGTCATAGTCCTTGCGGGTAGCCTTATCAGAGAGCACATCATAGGCCTCCGCCACCTGCTTGAATTTTTCCGCCGCCGCGGGGTTATCCGGGTTGGCGTCGGGGTGGTTCTGGCGGGCCAGCTTGCGATAAGCCTGCTTAATCTCTTCGGCGGTTGCGGACGAGGAGACCCCCAGATCCGCGTAATAATCCTTGTCTGCCCATTCTGGCTTAGCGTTCACTGGGCATCTCCTCCTTTCAGGAGAGTCGATAAACGGTTAGGTTTTAAGATTTTTTGCTAAGTAAAAATGCTAATTAAGTAGTGAAAAGAAGAGTGGCGCCAAGGAACACTGAGCCCTGACGCCACCTGCGATACCTATTCTGCGCTATCCGAGCTATCCGGACTATCAGCGGTATCGGCTGACTCGGCAGGGTCGGCGATAATCACCATGGCGGTGCGCACGACGCGCTCGCCCACCGTGTAGCCACGGCGCAAGACCGTACCGATGACCTGCTCGTCACCAGTCGAGAGGTCCTGGACTGCTTCGTGCACCTCGGGGTCGAAGGCATCGCCCTCGGCGCCGAAGGGGGTCAGCTGGTTATTAGTCAGCACGCCCGTGAGCTTGTCCGCAATGGCCTTGAGCGGCCCCTCGTTGAGGTCACCGTGTTGGCGTGCGAGCTCCAGGTCATCAAGGATAGGCAGGAAATCTGCCAGGACCTTGGCCTTGGTGGTCTCGATCACGGCCTGACGGTCACGCTCAGTGCGACGGCGGTAGTTGGTGTACTCCGCGTTGAGACGCTGCAGATCCTCGGTGCGCTCAGCCAGCTGAGCCTCCAGGGAGTTCTCAGCGCTGGCGTCCTCATCAGCGATGTCGTGAGCGGCATCCTCAACCGCAGCCTCTGCCTCAGCGGTGCCCGCGGTGGCAGCATCAGCCTGTGCCTCAGCAGCCTCATCCACGGCGCCGTCGGCCGAAGCAGCCTCTGCGGCGGCAGCCTCCGCAGCCTCAGCGGAGGTTGCCTCGGGGTCGGTGTTGGCCGGGTTGCCCGGGTCCTGAGGGGAGGTCATGGTTTACTTCTCCTTGTTCTCGTCGTCCTCGTCGACAACCTCGGCGTCGACGACGTTGGGGTCACCAGCGGTCTCGCCCGCAGCGGCACCCTCGGCGCCTGCCTCAGCAGCCTGGGCCTCGTACAGGGCCTTGCCCAGCTCCTGGGACTCGGTGCCAAGCTTCTCGACGGCCGACTTAATCGCCTCAATGTCATCGCCCTTCAGCGCCTCATCGACGGCATCGGCGGCCTCAGTCACTCGGGTCTTGAGGTCCTCCGGCAGCTTGTCGGAGTTCTCGTCCATGAACTTGCGGGTCTGGTAGGAGGTGGATTCCGCCTGGTTGCGGGTCTCCTGCTCCTCGCGGCGCTTCTTGTCCTCTTCGGCGTGTGCCTCGGCGTCCTTGACCATGCGGTCGATCTCCTCCTGGGAGAGGCCGGAACCATCCTGAATCTTGATGGTGTTCTCCTTGCCGGTGGCCTTGTCCTTAGCGGAGACGGAGACGATGCCGTTCGCGTCGATGTCGAAGGTGACCTCAATCTGCGGTACACCGCGCGGTGCCGGAGCAATGCCACCGAGCTCGAAGGAACCGAGCAGCTTGTTGGCGGAAGCCATCTCGCGCTCGCCCTGGTAGACCTGAATCTGCACGGAAGGCTGGTTGTCATCAGCCGTGGTGAAGGTCTCCGACTTCTTGGTCGGGATGGTGGTGTTGCGCTCGATGAGCTTGGTCATCACGCCACCCTTGGTCTCGATGCCGAGGGAGAGCGGGGTGACGTCGAGAAGCAGCACGTCCTTGACCTCACCGCGCAGCACACCTGCCTGCAGAGCAGCGCCGACTGCCACGACCTCATCCGGGTTAACGCCCTTGTTCGGGTCCTTGCCGGTCATTTCCTTGACCAGGTCGGACACGGCCGGCATACGGGTGGAACCACCGACGAGCACCACGTGGTCAACCTCGGACAGGGACAGGCCAGCATCCTTGATGACCTGGTTGAACGGGGTCTTGGTGCGGTCCAGCAGGTCCTGGGTGATCTTCTGGAACTCGGTGCGAGACAGGGTCTCATCCAGGAAGAGCGGGTTCTTCTCAGAGTCCACCGTGATGTACGGCAGGTTGATGTTGGCGGACTGGGAGGAGGACAGCTCAATCTTGGCCTTCTCAGCAGCCTCACGCAGACGCTGGACAGCGCGCTTATCCTTGGTCAGGTCAACGCCCTGGGAAGCCTTGAACTTATCTACGAGCCAGTCGACGATGCGCTGATCCCAGTCATCGCCACCCAACGCGTTATCACCAGCGGTAGCCATAACCTCGACCACGCCGTCACCGATCTCCAGCAGGGAGACGTCGAAGGTACCACCACCCAGGTCGAAGACCAGGATGGTCTGCTCCTGCTCACCCTTCTCCAGGCCGTAGGCCAGTGCAGCGGCAGTCGGCTCGTTCACGATACGCAGGACGTTGAGGCCTGCAATCTGGCCGGCCTCCTTGGTGGCCTGACGCTGGGAGTCCTCGAAGTAAGCCGGGACGGTAATAACAGCGTCGGTAACGTCCTCACCCAGGTAAGCCTCGGCGTCGCGCTTCAGCTTCATGAGCGTGCGGGCCGAAATCTCCTGCGGGGTGTACTTCTTGTCATCGATATCGATGGTCCAGTCGGTGCCGATGTGGCGCTTGACGGAGCGGATGGTGCGGTCAACGTTGGTGACCGCCTGGTTCTTCGCGGACTGGCCGACGAGGATTTCGCCGTTCTTAGCGAAAGCCACGACGGACGGGGTGGTGCGAGAGCCCTCGGAGTTAGCGATAACGGTGGCTTCGCCACCTTCCAGTACGGATACGACCGAGTTGGTGGTACCAAGGTCAATTCCTACTGCGCGTCCCATGATCTTTTCTCCTTGCTTGGTTGGGTTTGTTCTTAAGTTGATAATGCGCGACTCAACTTCTGCCGCGTCCAGTCAGCGACTCTAACAGAAGCAACACTCAAAGTCATCCAAACCTGAGCGTTGGTCACTCAACCTACACAACGGAACCAATGGCAAAGTTGTTCCCATCTGACTCAACTTTCTTTTTCGCCCCTCCATTTCCCCAGCTCAACAGCACCCCACCAACCGGAAATGTCATGCAACTCACAGCTCTCAGGAAACGGGGCTAGCCAAACGTGACATAGCCGCCCCCGTTCTGGAATGAGTGATAAGGATTTCATATACTGTCCGCACATTCGACGCGACACATCCTTCAGACCCTCACCGTCGCGCTTGAAGTACCCAGTGAAAAAAGGGACACGGATTCGATGATTTCTCCTGTGCTGCGCACCCGTCGTGCTGGTGACCGCCCGCCGGTCCACCCGGCTTAGCCACCTGTCCTATCCACCACCAACACAGAAGGAATCCCCATGACAAACGCTCACACCCCCGTGCCCGAATCCACCGACATCGACGCCGCGCTGATCGACGCCGCCGCGGCCCAAGCCCACTCCTGGCTCGCCTCTACCGCCGACGAGCAGGACCCGGCCACAGAACAACTCGCAGACTTATTGCGCAACCCGGACGGAGTAGCCTTCACCATGGACTTCGTCGACCGCGTCATGCGCCCCGAAGATGACAAGGTAGCCGCCCACGCACTGAAGTCCGTCACCACCACCTATGACGCCTCCTTCCTCGGCCTCATCAACGGTTCCCTCGTAGGCCTGGGTGGGTTCTTCGGGCCCATCCTGCCCAACCTGGTCATGCCGCTGGCACGCATGCGCATGCGCCAGATGGTGGGCCACCTGGTCCTCGACGCCGAGAGCGATGCCCTGAACAAGACCCTGGACAAGGCTGCCGAGTCCGGCGAGCAGCTCAACCTCAACCTCCTCGGTGAGGCGGTGCTGGGCGACGACGAAGCGCGCTCCCGCGCCGAGCGCACCCTCAAGCTCATCAAGAACCCGCGCGTGACCTACGTCTCCGTTAAGGCCTCCTCCATGGTGGCCCAGCTCAACCCGTGGGATATCGAGGGCTCCCTGGTCCGCCTCAAGGAGCGCCTGCGCCCGCTCTATGAGGCCGCCGCGCGCCGCCCCGATAAGGTCTTCATCAACCTCGACATGGAGGAATACCACGACCTCCACCTCACGGTGCGCCTGTTCACCGAGCTTCTCAGCGAGCCGGAGTTCACCAACCTCGAGGCTGGCATCGTCCTGCAGGCCTACCTGCCGGATACCTTCGACGCCTTGGCGCACCTCGCCGAATTCGCCAAACAGCGCGTGGCCGAGGGCGGCTCCCACATCAAGATTCGCATCGTCAAAGGCGCGAACCTGTCCATGGAGCACGTCCAGGGTGAAATCCACGGCTGGCCGGCAGCGCCCTATGCCACCAAGGATGAGGTGGACGCCAACTACTACCGCCTGCTCGATTACATCCTGCGCCCCGAGTTCGCCGACTGCGTGCGCATCGGCGTGGCCACACACAACCTCTACACCGCGGCCTTTGCCTACAAGCTAGGCACCAAGCGCGGCGTCATGCGCATGATGGATTCCGAGATGCTCCAGGGCATGTCCCCGGCCCAGCAGACCGCGGTACGCAAGGCCTTCGAGGGCCGCCAAATCCTCTACACCCCGGTGGTGCACATGGAGGACTTCGATGTCGCGGTCTCCTACCTGGTGCGCCGTTTGGAGGAGAACTCTGCGCCGCAAAACTTCCTCTACGCTCTCTTCGCCCCGGAGGAGCAGGCGCTGAAGGACCAAGAGGAGGTCTTCCGCGAGGCCGTCGAGCAGCGCTGGGATACCTTCGCCGGCCCGCGCCGCACCCAGAACCGCTTGGAGGAGGCCGAGCAGGCAGCCGGCCGCCAGGCACCGCGCACCGGGCGCTTCGCCAACGAGCCGGACACCGACCCAGCTCTGGAAGCCAACCGCGAGTGGGCGCTTAAGGCTCTGGCCACCGACCCGGGTGAGCACGGGGTGGAGGAAGTGACGGAGACTGGGGTCGTCGACAAGCACGTGGCCCGCGCCGCCGAGCTCGGCGCCGAGTGGGGTGCCCGCGCTGCCGAGGACCGCGCCCGCGCGCTCGAGGCCGTGGCCGATGAGCTGGCCAACCGCCGCGGCGAGTTCATTTCCGTCGCCGCCTACGAGGCCAACAAGACCGTCACGCAGACAGACCCGGAAATCTCCGAGGCCATCGACTTCTGCACCTACTACGCGCAGTCCGCGCGCCTGCTGGAGCGCTACTCCGCCGAGTTCACGCCCTACCGCGTGACCGTGGTGACCCCGCCGTGGAACTTCCCGGTGGCCATCCCCACCGGCGGCATTGCGGCGGCTCTTGCTGCGGGTTCCGCCGTCATCATCAAGCCCGCGCCGCAGGTCGTGCACTGCGCGAAGCTCGTCGTGGAGGCTTTCCGCGCCGGCTTGGAGGCACAGGGCCTCGACCCGGATCTGGTCCAGCTCGTCTTCACCGACGAGGGTGACGCCGGCCGCGCGCTGGTCTCGCACGCCGATGTCGACGCCGTCATCCTCACGGGTGCTTCCGATACCGGCAAGCTCTTCCGCTCCTGGAAGCCGGAGCTCAACATCATGGCGGAGACCTCCGGCAAGAACGCGCTCATCATCACCCCGTCCGCGGACCCGGACCTGGCCATCCAGGACCTCTACCTCTCCGCCTTCGGCCACTCTGGACAGAAGTGCTCGGCGTCCTCCCTGGTTATCTTCGTCGGTGCGGCCGGCGAGTCGCAGCGCCTGCGCTCCCAGCTTGTCGACGCCGTCAAGACCCTCATCCCTGGCCCCGGCTACGAAATCACCACAACGATGAACGGTCTCGCCGAAGCCCCCAGCGAGAAGCTGCTGCGCGGCCTGACCCAGCTGGAGCCGGGTGAAAAGTGGCTGGTGAAGCCGGAGAAGCTCAACGAGGAAGGCACCCTGTGGTCGCCGGGTATCCGCGATAACGTGCGCCCCGGTTCCTGGTTCCACGTCAACGAGTGCTTCGGCCCAGTGCTCGGCATCATGCATGCGGAGACCCTGGAGGAGGCCATCGAGTGGCAGAACTCCACCGGTTATGGCCTGACCGGCGGCATCCACACGCTGGATAATGAGGAGATTGACTACTGGCTCGAGCGCGTCGAAGTGGGCAACGCCTACGTCAACCGCGGCATTACCGGCGCGATTGTGCAGCGGCAGTCCTTCGGTGGCTGGAAGCAGTCCGTCATGGGCCCGGGCGCCAAGGCCGGTGGCCCGAACTACGTGGCCCAGTTCGGCACCTGGTCCGAGGGGCCGCTGCGCCCCTTCGACGTGGATATCTCCCAGCCGGTGGCGGCCCAGCTGCGTGCCTTCGGCGAGCTGGGCTTCTCGGAGGAGGATACCGCTTGGCTGTGGCGCGCAGCAGAGCTCGACGAGTTGGCTTGGCAGCAGGAGTTCGGCCGCCAGCACGACCGCGCAGGTCTGGTCAGCGAGGCCAACGTCTTCCGCTACCGCCCAGTGCTCACGCCGCTGCAGGTACGCATTGGTTCCGATGCCGAGCTTCGCGACGTCTCCCGTCTCGCCCTCGCCGCCACCCGCACCGACTCCCCGGTGCGCTTCAGTGCCGCCCCGGAAAAGGCCGCGGAGCTGCGTGGTCTGGGCTTTAAGGTTGACAGCGTGTCGGCGGATGCCTTCGCCCGGGAGGTCGCTCGTCTAGAGTCCGGCCGCGTGCGTGCAGTGGGCTCTGTCGAGCCGGGCGTCTTTGAGGCGGCGGTGGAATCCAACTCCGTGGTCTTGGATCAGCCAGTGCTGGCTGATGGCCGCCGCGAGCTTCTGCCCTTCCTCCTCGAGCAGGCAGTCTCGGTAACGATGCACCGCTTCGGCATCATCCGCCAGGTAAGCAGCATCCGCGCATAGTTCGTTTTCTGCGCTCATATGAGAAGATGGAGCGCATGACAAACAACAATGATGACGGTGCCCGCTCGGGCACGTCCTCCACGGCCTCTGATGCGGCGGCTTCTGCCGCCGCGGAGCCCATTAATGAAGAAGCTACCCTCCCGGTGTCGAAGACCGATGACAAGTCTCGCGTCCTCGGGCGCGATGCCATCTCCTTGGCCAAGGTGTGCTTGATCTTCATCATCGTGGTGGCGGGCGTCGGCCTGGCCGGCTACCTGCTGAAGTTCATCTGGGTGGGCCTGCTGCCGGTCATCCTGGCCATTTTGGTGTGCACGGTGCTCTTCCCCGTGACCAACTGGTTGCGCGCGCACAAATTCCCCCGCGCGCTGGCCTCCATCACCACGCTGCTGGGCTTTTTGGCCATCATCGGCGGCGTCTTCGCGGGGATGGCCCCGGTCGTCTCCTCTCAGGGCGCGTCCTTGGTCAATCAGGCTGAAGGCGGCTTGAACAAGCTCGTCGATATGGCCAAGGACCTACCTTTCGATATTGATGCCGCGAAAGTCCAGGAAGTACTTGATGACGCCATGACCTTCATCAAGGGCCAAGCTTCCAACATCGCCACCGGGGTGATTTCCGGTGTATCGATGGCCAGCTCCATCGCCATGGCGCTCGCCATCATGCTCTTCGTAGCCTTCTTCATCCTCAAGGACGGCGATAAATTCCTGCCGTGGCTGCGCACCTACACCGGCTACTCCGCCGGCTGGCACGCCACCGAGCTGCTGACTCGCGTGTGGAACACGTTATCTGGCTTCATTCAGGCGCAAGCAGCCGTCGCGGCCGTCGACGGCATCCTCATCGGCCTCGGCCTCTGGGTTCTCCAGGTACCGCTGGCCCTTGTCATCGGCGTAGTTACGTTCTTCGCCAGCTTCATCCCGGTCATTGGCGCTGTCACTGCGGGCGCTTTGGCCGTCATCATCGCGCTGGTCTCCGATGGGCTGACGAAGGCCTTGCTCGCCTTGGCTCTCATCATCATCGTCCAGCAGGTGGAGGGCAACGTCCTCCAGCCGATGCTGCAATCCAAGGCCATGGGCCTGCACGCGGCGATGGTGCTGCTCTCCGTCACGGTCGGCTCCGCCTTGGCCGGCATCATCGGCGCCTTCCTGGCTGTGCCGGTGGCTGCCACCATTGCCGTGGTCTTCCGCTACCACCAGGAGATGGCCAGCCTGCGTGCCGGCGAAATCGAAGCTAAAAACATTAAGATTTCCACGGCGGAGGGCCATGAGGACGTCATGGAGCTCTACGAGAACCTAGAGGCCAGCGGCGCCCGCTAGCCACACAACCGGTGCATGGCTCTAGCCCTGGCCGTGCAACTGCCCTAGTTGCCAAACTTCTCCCCCACCACCCACGGCGGGAGCGATGGTTTTGGCAACTAGGGCACTTTCCGTATGGAGGGCCTAGTCCGCGGACACCGTGCCGAAGGCGGCGGCCAGTTCCTCCGCCGCGCGGTCGAGCACCGAGGCCCACGAGCCATAGGATTCCTCATTAGCGGTGTCCGAAACCTGCTTGAGCAGCGTGCACGGCACGCCGAACTTTCGACAGACCGCGGCGATGGCGTAGCCCTCCATGTCACACAGCTCGGAATCCTGGGCCAGACGCGTGCGGGTGGGGGTATCTGAAATAAAAGAGTCGCCCGTCGCAAGGGCCGCGGTGGGAAGCTTTCCGGAGGTTTCAAGCTCGATCACCTCGGGAAGGAGATAGCGGGAAACATCGCTGAGCACCTCGAGGTGGAAGTCATGCTTGCGCACGTGGGAGACCTCGAAGACGCCTGAAAGATCGTCGCGAAGCGCGCCCGCAGTACCGATGTTGATAACCCGCTCCGGCAGTTGCTGTGCCGAGGCCAGCACCGTGGTCAGCTCGATGGCGGCGGGAACCGTACCAATACCGGTGATGAGCAGCGGCGCTCCTTCGGGAACGTGTGTGGCTTCAGCATCCACGGCGGCGACGAACAGTGTACGACCAGACAGATTCTCCATGCCTGCGAGACTACCCGCTGTCTCGAGGAATGCTCTCCACAACTCTGTTCTGAGCGGAGCGGCCGCTTGTAGGGTTCGGAACCACACCGAGACCTCAGAAAGGAGAACACCATGTTCACACCACGAGTTTTCGCCGGAGCGGCACTCCTGTGCATGCCGCTCATCGCCTGCGCCATCCCTGAAGAAGCCCAGGCCAGCCCCGTAGTCTGCGAGGCCGGCAACCCCCAGGCGGCTTTCGATGACAACGTTGCCCACGTTCCTCAATGGCATGGCCACGAGTGGGCGCTGGTTGATTCTTCCCACTTCGATCCTTGCGCGGCCTTAAGCTGGCAGACCATCTCTATCAAGGGAGCCACGGCCTCCTCGCCGCACCACATCATGCTCTTCCGCTATGGCGAGTACCTCGGCACCGCCACTGCTGAGCCTTATGGTTTCTTCCCCGACGTCGAGCAGGTCAATCACAACGAGATTTCCGTGACCTACCACTGGCCACAAGATGGCGACGCCAATGCCGCACCGACGGGTACGTCAAAGGCCAACTTCCGCTGGGATGAAGCCCAGAACAAAGTCATCATGAGCGGCGACGTTCCGCCTAGCTAAGATAAACCGTGCGTCTCAAGATGAGGCGCACATTCTATGGAAGGAACACCCATGCTCCGGTCTGCTTCTGCCTTCGTGGGCGCTGCACTCATGTGCCTCCCCCTCGCCGCCTGTTCCCAGGGCCAGCAGGGCGAGGTGGAAACCCCAATGTTTAGCGCGGTCCGCAACAACCCAACGAGCGTTGCTGCCGCAAGCCCCACGGAAGAGGCCGCAAGCCCGGAGCCAACGAGCAACCAGGCACCTGCCCCGAAGACCGAAGAACCAGAGTCCTGCGAGGATATTGACGCTGAAGAGGCCTATCAATCAGGCATTGGCACCATCGCACCGTGGAATGGCTTCGGTTGGGGGCGGCCTTTCTCCTCAGAGTTCGACCCTTGCGCGGATTTGAGCTGGCTAATCATTGCCATCGAGGGGGCTACGGCCTCCTCACCGCACCACATCATGCTGTTCCACAAGGGCGAATATCTCGGCACCGCGACCGCCGAGCCTTATGGTTTCTTCCCCACCATCGAACGCGTAAATGACGCCGAGATCGCCGTAACCTACCACTGGGCGCGCGAGGGCGAAACCACCGCCGGGCGCACCGGCGAGACGCACGCAGGCTTCCGCTGGGATGAAGGCCAGCAGAAGGTGATCATGAGCGGTGATGTCCCTCCCAGCACTTACTAGTCAAAACTCAGCGTCCGGTTCTTCTGCCGCAGCCGGATCGTAATGTTCTTTTGCGCCGCCCCGAGGGCGATCAGCTTCCCGGACAACGCCCGGGCTACTTGCAGGTCGGTCTCACTGGGCGGCTCTGCGGCAACGCTCACCGTGGGTAGCCAACTATCCTCCGGGTCCGGCGCACCGAGGTGAATGAGGCGCTCGCGCTCCACATCGATCCAATAGCCCTCGGTGGCCATGTACCTATCCTGCCCGCCGTCGAAAGAATCGCAGCGCCACCCGCCCTCAGCCACGCGGAAGACGAAGGGGCAATAGCCCAGGCGGGAGGGCACGATGTAGGTGGTGTTGGGGCTGACCCGCCAATGCCCGCGGGCGGAGCTCCACACTTGACGGTAGGTATCAGCCAGGCTCATGCCTAGGCGGAGGCGCTGCTGCCTGTCTTCGTCAAGCCCTGCCCCCTCCACTCGCGCGTCCAGCTCTCCTAAGTGCGTGGCATCGGCCACGTACATGCCCAACCAGGCCTCCTCCGGAGTGGTGTAGGGGCCTGTGATGTCGCGGTGGAAGGACTCTGGAATGGCTTTCTCGGCGTTTCTCGGCAGGCGCTGGCGCACTGCAAAAGCCCATAGCCGGGGATGCCCCATGCGAAAAAGCGTCACAGTCTCGCGCGGGAGAAGGTCATGCACCTGTTGCCGGGTGAGGTAGTCACCCGCGCTGATGCGGCGCACCAACTTCCGGGCTACGTCCGCCTCCACTTGCTGTTCCATAGCCGGGGCTACCTCTAGATCGGGAAGCTGACCCAATAGCAGCAGATCAATGATGTCCCCGAGGTCGAAGACAGTGGCGAGCCGTTTGGTGGTGTTCTCACCAAACGCCTCGATGGCCTCATAACCCAACGCAGTGCCTAACCTTCTCACCAGATCTGGTGAGACGCTCACTCGGTTGTGCGTGGCATACAGTTCCGCTGCATTGAGGGGGCGATCAAGCACCAAGTCTTCTATCCCTTCTCCCCCGTTCAGGGGAATCGCACTGAGTCACGCGTGGGACTAAGCCAGGCACAGCCGGTTCTGCATTGGTTGCCTGCGGGGCGCCGAAAGACTAATCGATACCTCCACGACCCCTCACGTGAGGTCCATCCACAGTGAATTACTTCAAATAGTAGCAACTTATATACCGCGTTTGGATTAAGCATGACAATTGATCTCTACCCCTACCCTGTCTTACCTGCTTTCTGCAGCTATTTCTGACAGCCGTACGGATATAGTATGACACAGTTTCTCATTGTAACCTTGCAGTTTCCTCTCAAGGCTTTCTCTCTTCCAGATGCAAAGGAGTCCATCACATGACTGACAACAACAGCTGGGGCGCTCCCCCTTCCTCGCCCTCACCGGCGACCGCCCCGAAGCGCATCGCTGTCATCATCGCCGCAATTGTCGGCATCATTGCGCTGACTGCGGGCATCACGTGGGCTATAGCCGCAAACACCAACTCGACCCCTTCCTCCGACTCGGCCGCGGCGTCTTCACCCGAAGCTGCCCCAAGCGAACAGATACCGAGTTCGGAGGAAACTACTGAAACCACCAAAAAGAATTACACGTTCGTCGACGACCCCGAATACACCCGAGAACAAAAATGTGGCGAAATGGCTGACGCTTTCCGGGACAAGATTGATAACCCAATGACCGTCTTCTGCGACGATGACTGGCTGCTCCTCGCCCAAGAAAACAGCTCGCTGTATTACCTCCATTCCTGGGCAGGCAACTCATGGATCCCGCACGAGGCCGACGGCGAATTTTCAGACTCACACATGGACTGCTATGACCGAAAGGAATTGATTGAGGATGGCCTTCCAGAGCAATATGTCGATGATGTTCCCCTCTGCTCCTCTGAAGAGTTGGCCGCAGCTGACCAAGAGAAAGAGCTAAAACCAGGCTACTTGGGCGACCTCTGTGACGGAAGCTACATCCTCATTGTTGACAGTGTGCTTGTGCCCTACGGCGAACTCAGAACACCGTACGTCGACCAGGCACTCGCCCAACATCCTGGTGCTAAGTCGATGCCGGGACTGGCCTGCAATTCCTTGCGCTCTGAAGTCGATGGTAAGGAGGTCTTTGCCATTTACTACGACGCCGGCCACAGCGTGGATGAGGTCTGTAAACTCAAGGCGCGGTACGGTGGCAACGCCCGTTCGCTCAATAACGATGCAGACTTCAGCGACCCCTGCTAGGGCAACAACTTAGTTTGGAAAGGATTTTTCGCCTCGTGGCACACTACAACCTCTATAGCTCCCTCAACCTAGACCCTTCCGCTGATTCTGCGACTTTGGCCTCGGAGATCGAACGCCGCCTTTCCGCGACGGACCCGTCCAACGCCGCGCTTTACGACGAACTCTCCACCGCCCACAGCATCTTCTCCCGTCAGGACCGCCGCGAGCAGTATGACCGAGCACTCGCGGATCCCTTCGGCCCCGAGGTGGACGTCGCCCGCATCCGCGAGATCGCCAACTCCGGATCGGGCGTGCAGCTCATGCCGCAGCCTTCGAGCGCCCAGGCTTCCGGCTCCTCCAGCTTCAACGTTGATTTCTCCTTCCCCGTGGAGCCCTCCCGTCAGCGTGCCCAGTCGATTCAGTGGTGCATCGTGTGGGGTCTGCTGGCCTTCATGTGGATCATTTCCACCATTCGCGGCCTCGGCGCCCTCGCGGAGGTCGGCAACGCCAGCAGTATCGAGCTTCTGTACGGCGCTGATGACTACGTCGACGAGGCTAGCTCCGCCGGCGCCTTCTTCTTTATGGTCGCCGGCGGTACCCCGGTCTACCTGATGATTGCGGAATTCATCTGGTCCCTGCGCAAGACCTTGGGCCGCAAGCAGGCCGAAAAGACCGCCTAAAACGCCGAAACCCGCGGCCATAAAGCCGCGGGTTAAGGGGGGACTAGCGCAGGCGCTGGCCTACAAAGCCGACGGCAAGGGTGTTGCCGCTGGACTGATCAATGAGCAAGAAATTGCCCACCGCGCCGCGAGCGGCATAATCCTCCACGGGAAGCTCCGCTTGCGTTTGGACGGTGATGAACGCAATGTCATTGAGGGCTGCTGATTCCGGCGCCTCAACATCGGCCACGCCATCAAGGTCGAGGATGCGCTCCACCGACGCCACGCGGGCCTTGACCAGCGCCGCACCATAGCGCAGCTTCACCATCTGTCCCGCGCGCAGCTCCTTGTCCGTGAGGACCACCGCGGTGGCGGCGAATTCGCGCACCTCCTCCGGGCGCTGCGTGCCGGCGATGAGATCGCCGCGAGCCAAATCGATGTCATCGGCCAGCCGCAGAACCACGGAGTCGCCGGCGCGCGCGGCCTCACCTGAGTCAAGCGGACCATCGGTGGTGTCAATCGCGGTGACGGTCGAGGTGCGCCCGCCCGGGAGCGTTACCTCATCCCCCACCGCCACGTGCCCGGCCTTCACGCGGCCGGCATATCCGCGGTAGTCAGAGGCGTGTTCGCGAATGACGTATTGGATGGGGAAACGGAAGTCCAAGTCATCGGCGCGGCCGGTGGCCACGGGGACCGTCTCCAGGGTGTCGAGGACGGTCGGCCCCTCGTACCAATCCATGGTGGTGGAGCGCTCCACCACGTTATCGCCCTTGAGCGCAGAAATCGGGATGGCCACCGAATCGGTGATACCCAAGCGCGCGGCGAGTTCGGAGAACTCAGTCTCAATCGCGCGGAAGGTTGCTTCGTCATAGTCCACCAGATCGATCTTGTTCACGCCCAGGATGACGTGGCGCACGCCCAAGAGTGCTGCGACGTTGAGGTGGCGGCGGGTTTGTTCGACGACGCCATTGCGGGCGTCGACAAGCAGCACCACCACCTGGGACGTGGACATGCCGGTCACCGTATTGCGCGTGTACTGCACGTGGCCCGGGGTATCGGCGAGAATGAAGGTGCGCTTCTCGGTGGCGAAGTAACGGTAGGCCACGTCGATGGTGATGCCCTGCTCGCGCTCGGCACGCAGGCCGTCCACCAGCAAAGAGAGATCCATGCCGTCAAAACCGCGGTCGGCGGAGGAACGCTCCATGGACTCCACCTGGTCCGCGAGCACGGACTTGGTGTCATAAAGCAGACGGCCCACGAAGGTGGACTTGCCGTCATCGACGGAGCCGGCGGTGCACAGACGCAGAGTATCGCGCTGTTTGAGGGCGCCGACATTCGGCGCGAGGGTAGTCGTCATCAGAAGTAGCCTTCCTTCTTGCGGTCCTCCATGGCGGACTCGGACAATTTGTCATCGGCGCGGGTGGCTCCGCGCTCGGACAGGGTGGAAATGGAGATTTCCGCGAGCACTTCATCCGGCGAGGCGGCGGTGGATTCCACGGCACCGGTACAGGACATATCCCCCACGGTGCGGTAGCGCACGGTGCGGGTCTCCAACGGCTCATCCTCGCGCGGTCCGCCCCATTCACCTGGTGTCAGCCACATGCCGTTGCGGTTAAACACCTCGCGCTGGTGGGAGTAGTAGATGGAGGGAAGCTGCAGGTTGCGCGCGCCGATGTATTCCCAAATATCGGACTCAGTCCAGTTAGAAATGGGGAAGACGCGAACGTTTTCGCCGGCCATCTTGCCGCCGTTGTACAGGTCCCACAACTCAGGGCGCTGGCGGCGCGGGTCCCAGCCACCGAAGGAATCGCGGATGGAGAAGATGCGCTCTTTGGCGCGGGCGCGTTCTTCGTCGCGGCGCGCACCACCCAGGACGGCGTCATAGCCGCGCTCAGCGATGGTCTCCACCAGCGGCACGGACTGCAGCGGGTTGCGGGTACCGTCGGGGCGCTCCTGGATGTCGCCGCGGTCGATCCAGTCTTGGACCAGCGCCACGTGCAGGCGGGCGCCGGTCTCGGCGACGAGCTGATCGCGGAAGTCAATGACCTCCGGGAAGTTGTGGCCGGTATCCACGTGGATGAGCTCGAAGGGCACTGTGGCCGGCGCAAAGGCGCGGCGGGCGAGCTCGAAGACGACGACGGAGTCCTTGCCGCCGGAAAAGAGCAGGCCTACCTTGTCGAATTGCCCGGCGACTTCGCGCAGGATGTGGAGGGATTCGTTCTCTAAATCTTTAAGGTGTGGTGAAAGAGTCATTATTCGTGTAACCCGCATTCTGTCTTGCCGTCAGCGAAAACGCGCCCGGAGCGCGCATCCTCGCCCTCGCCTACCGGGAAGGTCAACGGCGCGCAGCCGATGGAGCGATAGCCCTGCAGGGTGAGAGGGTGGATGATGAGGTCGTGTTCCTTGATGTAGGCGTCGGTGTCGTCGAGGTCCCAGGTAATAATCGGGGAAATCTTCAGCCGTCCCGTGCGGTCCAGGCTCAGCGCCGGGGTGGTAGCGCGGTGCTCGGAATCGGCACGGCGCAGGCCGGTGACCCACCCGACGTAAGGGTCCATAGCCATGTTGAGCGGCTCCACCTTGCGCATGCGGTTATAGGCCGCAACGTCGCGCGCATACAGGCGTGGGCCATAAATCTTGTCCTGCTCCTCGGGGCTGAGCAGCGGGCGCACCGTCACCAGGGGCAGATCCGCATAGCGCTTGGCGACGTCCCCCGCTACCTTGAGCGTCTCCGGAAAGTGCCAGCCGGTGTCGATGAAGAGCAGGTCGGCGTCTAAGTGGGCGCGGTGCGCGAGCTCGGCCAGCACGGTGTTTTCCATGGACATCGTGACGGCAAGCCGGCCGGGCGCGTGCTCGGCGGCCCATTCGGTGATGGTCTCGGCAGAGGCGTCATAAAGCTTGTCGGCCCACTCCTCGACGAGTTCCTGGTTGCGCTGGGCCACGGCAGGCTCGAGCCGCGCGGTGTCGCGGGTGCCTTCGGGGCTAATGCTGGGGTCGCGGTAGTCGCCGCGGTCCAGCAGGTTAATCGGTTCGGTCATGACTCCTCACATTAAAGGCAGCTGTGCTTGTGTGCAGCCCCACTAAGGGGTGCGAGGGCTGTGAGCTTGGGTAGTAGGGAGAATAAAAATTAGCCAGACTGAACCGAGCGGACTAGATTTACAGACTAGACAGTCTATTTTTACCGAACTGAAGGGGTTCTTATGCAGCGTGTAGCCATCGTCGGGGACGGCCCCGCAGCGCTCTCCACCGCCGAGCGACTCATCGGGGCCGGGCTGTGCGTGGACCTGTACTGCCAGCGCCCTGCGCCCTTCGGTTTGCTGCGACGCTTCGCTGGGCTCTCCGGCGCAGAATCTATCGCCGCGCCATGCCCGAAGGGGACCACGCCGCGCCTGCGGCTTATCGGCAACGTGCGCGTGGGCAATGACCCAGACGCTGACATCAACCACTCAGATCTCAACCAGCTCTCCGCCTCCGGCGACCGCCACTTGGTCTTGCTGGAGCTCCTGGCCCGCGGCGTAGCTATCACGACATGGGAAGGCCTCTGCCACCCCACCGCCGACGTAGAAGATTGGGCCACCGTCACGGAACAGGCCCAGCGCGCACCGGTGTGCTTCTAGCGCGCGAGCGCGCGAGCTAAACGCGCAAGCTTAACGCTCGCGCAGACATACGGAAGCCTGCTGCCAGTCCTCGCACCACCGCACTCGCTAGACGCGCGGGCTAGCACCCGCGCAACCATAACGGATAGACTTTTGCGGTCAATGCCCTTCAGCGGCCCAGCGCAGCAACCGCGCGGCCGCCAACATGCACGAAACGCTGGCACATGGAACTCGCTCGCATCCTTTTATCCCGCTCCAAGCCCTATACCGGCTACGTCATCGCGGTACTGCTCCTCCAGGCACTATCCACCGCGGCAACGCTCTACCTGCCTTCGCTCAACGCGAAGATCATCGACAGGGGCGTGGCCCAAGTAGACATCGATTATATCTGGCACACCGGCGGCATCATGCTCATCGTGGCCTTCGCCCAAGTCATCGCCGCCATCGCCGCCATCTGGTTCGGCTCCCGCACCGCCATGGGCCTCGGCCGCGACCTGCGCTCCGATATCTTCCGCCGCGTCACCCGCTACTCCGCCGAAGACATGAGCAACTTCGGCACCGCCACCCTCATCACCCGCGGCACCAACGACGTCCAGCAGATCCAGATGGTCTACATGATGATCCTCAACTTCATGGTCACTGCCCCCATCATGTCCATCGGCGGCATCATCATGGCCATCCGCGAAGACGCCGGCATGTCCTGGCTCGTCGCGGTGTCCGTCATCGTGCTGCTGGCCGCCATCTCCCTCATCATCGTCCGACTCATGCCGCTCTTTCGCGCCTGGCAAGGCAAGCTCGACGTCATGAACGGCACCCTGCGCGAGCAAATCGCCGGCATCCGCGTCGTCCGCGCCTTCACTCGCGAGGAGCACGAAGCCGAGCGCTTCCGCACCGCCAACCGCGACCTGACCAACCTCTCCCTCAAGGTCGGCCAGCTGTTCATTCTCATGTTCCCCATCATCACCGTCATTCTCAACGTGGCCACCGGCGCAGTCCTCTGGTTCGGTGGCCACCGTGTGGACGAGGGGCTCGTGGAGGTCGGCTCGCTGACCGCTTTCCTGCAGTACCTGCTGCAGATCCTCGCCGCGGTCATGATGGGCACCTTCATGGCGATGATCCTCCCCCGCGCCATCATTTGCGCGCGCCGCATCACCGATGTCCTCGAACACGAACCCTCCATCACCGAGCCGGCTCAGCCCCGTACCCCGGAGCACTCCGAGGGCGTCGTCGAATTCGACAACGTCTCCTTCCAATACGCCGGCGCCGAAGCGCCCGTGCTTCACGACGTCTCCTTCACCGCCTTCCCCGGCACCACCACCGCGCTTATCGGCGCGACCGGTTCCGGCAAGACCACCGCGCTCTCCCTCATCCCGCGCCTCTATCTCCCGACGAAGGGCCGCGTGCTTCTCGACGGCACCGATATCGCCGAGATGGCTCGTAAAGACGTCGTCAAGCGTGTGGGCCTCGTGCCGCAGAAGCCTTACCTGTTCAGCGGCACCGTGGCCTCCAACCTGCGCCTGGGTGCGCCGGAGGCCACCGATGAGGAGCTGTGGAACGCGCTGCGCGTGGCCCAGGCGGACTTTGTTGAGGACCTCGACATGCACATCTCCCAGGGCGGCACCAACGTCTCCGGCGGCCAGCGCCAACGCCTGTCCATCGCCCGCATGCTCGTCGCCCGCCCGTTGGTGTATCTCTTTGATGATTCCTTCTCCGCGCTGGACGTGCTCACGGATGCCGCCGTGCGCTCCGGAATGCGCGAGTACACCGCCGAAGCCACAACCATCATCGTGGCGCAGCGCGTGAGCTCGATTGTGGATGCCGACCAGATTCTGGTCATGGACGCCGGACGCGTCGTCGCCCGCGGCACGCACGGGGAGTTGCTCGAGTCCTCCGAGACGTACCGCGAAATTGTGGAATCCCAGAAGACCTCGGAGGTGGCATAAATGACTGAGCAGGACAACGCTACGTTGAGTGAAGACACCACTGCCGAGATCGAGGAGAAGACCGGCGAGAACGCCCCGCGCAAAGCCAAGAACTTCTGGCCCTCCGCCAAGCGCCTCTTTGGTCTCCTCGCGCCGTTCAAGGCGCAGCTTTGGGCAATTGCGGCGATGAATATCATCTGCGTGTTCCTCGCCGTGGCCGCGCCGAAGGTCATGGGCATGGCCACCGACGTTATTTTTTCCGGCGTCATCTCCCGCCAGCTGCCCGCTGGTGTAACCAAGGACCAGGCGATCGCGGCGCTGCGCGCGGGTGGGCAGGAAAAGTTCGCCGACATGGCCTCAGCAATGGACTTGCACCCCGGCTTCGGCATTGATTTTTCCAAGCTGGGCACGATTATTGGCATCGTGATTGCGATGTACGTGGTGTCCTCTCTCTTCCAGTGGTGGCAGGGCTTTTTGCTCAACTCTCTGGTGATGAAGGTGGTCTTCGACCTACGCGAGAACATCGAGGCCAAGCTCAACGCGCTGCCGCTGAACTACTTCGATACGCAGTCGCGCGGCGACCTTCTGTCGCGCACCACCAACGATGCCGACAACATCCAGTCCGCCCTGCAGCAGGCCATTTCGCAGCTGTTTTATAACCTGCTCATGGTCATCGGGATCACGGTCATGATGTTCACTGTGTCCTGGCAGCTGGCCCTTGTGGCGCTGCTGGCGCTGCCGCTAACCGCGGTGGTCATCGCGGTGATTGGCTCGCGCGCGCAAAAGCAGTTCAAGGCGCAGTGGAAGGCCACCGGTGACCTCAACGGGCAGGTCGAGGAAGCCTTCTCCGGGCACGACCTAGCAACCGTCTTCGGGCGCATCGATTCCATGACGGAGGACTTTGATAAGCGCAACGATGAGCTCTTCCGCTCCGCGTCGCTGGCGCAGTTCCTGGCCGGAATGATGATGCCGATCATGCAGTTCATCTCCTACCTGTCCTACGTTGTCATCGCAGTGCTCGGCGCGCTCAAGGTGGCCTCCGGCAACCTCACGCTGGGCGGCGCGCAGGCCTTCATCCAGTACTCCCGCGAATTCAACCAGCCGCTGGGCCAGCTCGGCGGAATGATGCAGCAGGTGCAGTCGGGCGTGGCGTCGGCCGAGCGCGTCTTCGAGTTCCTCGACGCCGAGGAAGAGCCGGCCGAAGAGCCCACCTCCCGCCTGGGTGGGCGCGCGAAAGGGCTCGTGGAATTCACGGACGTCGACTTCTCCTACACCCCCGACAAGCCGCTGATCCAGGACCTCAGCCTGCGCGTGGAGCCGGGGCAGACCGCGGCGATCGTCGGCCCCACGGGGGCTGGCAAGACCACGCTGGTCAACCTCATCATGCGTTTCTACGACATCGATTCGGGCACCATCCGCCTCGATGGCGTCGACACCGCGCAGATGTCCCGCCACGAGCTGCGCTCCCAGGTGGGCATGGTGCTGCAGGACGCCGTGGTTTTCGAGGGCACCATCATGGACAACATCCGCTACGGCCGCCTCGACGCCACCGACGAGGAGGTCATCGCCGCCGCGAAGGCCACCTACGTGGACCGCTTCGTCCATTCTCTCCCCGACGGTTATGACACCAAGATTGACCAGGATGGCGGCGCGATTTCTGCCGGTGAGCGCCAGCTCATCACCATCGCGCGCGCTTTCCTGGCGCAGCCGGCGCTGCTCATCCTCGACGAGGCCACCTCGTCAGTGGATACCCGGACCGAGGTGCTCGTTCAGCAAGCCATGAACGCGCTGCGCGCGGACCGCACCTCCTTCATCATCGCGCACCGCCTGTCCACGATTCGCGACGCCGACCTCATCATCGTCATGGAAGAAGGACGCATCGTCGAACAGGGCACCCACGCCGAGCTTCTCGACGCCCACGGCGCCTACTGGCGCCTGAACCAGTTCCGCGAAGACTAACGCGCCGCAGTTGCGCATAACGCAGAGCTAGGACGCCACGCCCCCGGCGCATCGCCGTTACTCGACGGTAATGGACACTGTCGGGGCCGAGAACGTGTCACCCGTGAGGTTCGCCAACTCAAGGGTGACGTCGCTTAAGGAAAGGTGCTCCATGAGGGCGTCGGGAAGCTCAGTATCAGGGACAGGATTCGGCTGGGGTATACCGAGCTGATCGAGGACGGCATTGATATCGTCGCTGGTGAGATCCGCCGTGACGGGCACGGTGCGCACGCCTTCGACGGTGGGCGTGGAGGTCAGGGACGTCGCCACGATACGCACTGACCCCTCCACTTCGGTCAAGGCGTCGTCCGTGGTGAGCAGGCCATCGCCGGCGTTGCCCGGCAGCGTGATAGCCAAATCGCGCACGACGAGGCGGTCCCCGGTGAGCTCGAGGACGCGCACCTCCCCGTCGCGGGTGGGCATCGTGCCCAGCGAGGCTTTCACGTTCCCCGTCAGCGTCACCTCATCAGCCGTCACGGTGGAGAAATAAGGTTGTGCGGGCGCAACTTGCGCCCCAACTAGTCCCGCACTACTCCCCAGGATTAGCGCGCTGAGCACGGCTGCCCCGGCCTTCACGCGCGCAGGGCGAACCACGCTCTGATGCCAACGCAAACGACGGCGATTAACCATCGCTAGGCTCCCAGGCCAAGGTCAGCGCGCCACCAACGATGCCGAGCACTGAGCCGATGAGGAAGCCACCCAGGTTGGAGGTGGGAAGCGCGATTACGGCCACGATGATGCCCAGCACGCCCAGGTACGTCGCAGTGGTGGGACGGAACCACGCACCGAGACCAAACATGACGAGCAGCGCCCCGATGAGCAGCGTGGACACACCCGATACCGTGGAAATCATCACGAGTAAATCCGAAATCTGCACCGTGAAATAGGCGGGCATAGCGATGACGATTCCCGAAAGTATGAGCAGCAACCCCGGAAAGAACGGCCGCCGGTCACGCCACGCCTTAAACCGCGCCCACACCCCGCCTGTGGCTGCCGCGGGAGCTACAGCCTGGTCGACATCGAGAGAATCCGGCGCTTCCGCTCCATGCAGTGCTGCGTCGGAATCCCCAGCGTGATCAGCAGACATTGCCGCGGCCCCGCTCCACAGAGACGCCCACGTTCTTCGCTGACAAGGTCTTCGCGCCGAGGGAGGTGGCACGGACGTCGTCGGCAGTCAGCGAAACCTGCTTGGCATAGAGGCCCCACGTCCCCGGGTCGGCGGACTGGGACAGCTGGCTGGCGTCGATGCCCACGTTCGCGTCCTGCATGACCAGCGAGCCCTCGATATTCGACGCACCAACGAGGAGACCAGTGGCCTCCACACTGTTATCGCCCTTCGCCTTGAGCGCGAGCGTGGACTCCCCAACCACAGGCAGGTCAGTGGTGACATAAAGACACAAATCCGAGGCCACGGCGTGTTCCATCTTCAGCCGCGCGGTGGGAACATCCTCCTCGCCCTTCTTGTCGCTATCCACAAACAAGGAAAAGCCATCGCCTTCCAAGTGACGAATGTTGACGTTGAAGAACGTACCCGAGAGCGCCAGATTCGCCGTCAGACCGCCCTGCGCAACCGCAACTCCGGCCACTCCGAATGCTGCGAAGCCCGCAACGAGGCCCACTGCGGCCTTCGGAACATTGATTCTGCCCACAACGCCTCCTGAATTCTTAGCCCTCAAGATGATAGCTGAATCCTGACTCACTGATTTAGACGGCGAGGATTTAAGGTAGGAGGCACGCACAGCAGCAATCAAAGGAGCGCTCATGTTCGGCTGGATTGTCATCGCCGCATCGGTCCCGGTGTGGCTGTACTTTTTCTACCGCCTCACGGTGCTGTTTCGGTTCATCCGCTCCGGCGGGCCCACACAGCTGAACCGTACCGACCGCCCCATGGCGCGCCTCGGCCGCGTGCTCATCGAAGTCTTCGGCCATACCCACTTCAAAGGCCGGCCGCTGGTCAACGCCGCGCACTGGCTCGTGATGGTGGGATTCCTCTTCGGCGCCATCGTGTGGTTCGAGGCCTATATCCAAACCTTCGCGCCCGATAAGGGCTGGCCGTGGCTCAGCGACTGGCCGGTGTACCACTTCATCGAAGAGGTCCTCGCCATCGGCACCGTGCTCGGTATCTGTTTCCTCATCGGCGTGCGCCTGAAGCTCGGCCACACCGATCGCGGCAGCCGCTTCTACAATTCGCAGGTCTTCCCCGCACGCCTGGTGGAGGCCATCGTCTTCCTCGAAGGCCTCGGCATGCTCGCCGTCAAGGCCGCCGCCATCGCCACGTACGGCGGTGGCTCCCCGTGGGCTGATTTCTTGACGATGCGTGTGGCGGGGGTTATGCAGGCGTCGCCAAGCATGGTGCAATTCTTTGCCCTGGTGAAGCTGCTGACGGGCCTGGTGTTCATCGCGTGCATCGCCCACTACTTCCAATGGGGCGTGATGTGGCACCGCTTCATGGCGTTCTTCAACATCTTCTTCCAACGCAACGCCGACGGCGAGAAGGCGCTGGGTGCTCTCCCCACGCCGGACTTGGAGGACCTCGAGCCAGGGAGCTGGAAGATGCTTCTCGACGCCTCCTCCTGCACCGAATGCGGCCGCTGCCAGGACCTGTGCCCCGCATGGAACACCAACAAACCGCTGAGCCCGAAGAAGCTCATGATGGACCTGCGCCAGAGCGCGCTGGATAATTACAACCCACACGAGGGGCTCAACGTGCTGGCGATGGCGGGCACGATTGATGATGACGTCCTGTGGTCCTGTACCAACTGCGGTGCGTGCGTGGACCAGTGCCCGGTGGATATCGAGCACATCGACCACGTGGCGGACCTGCGTCGCTTCAAGGTGCTGGCGGAATCCGACTTCCCGTCGGAGCTGACCGGGCTGTTTAAGAACATGGAGACGAAGGGCAACCCGTGGGGCCGCAACGCTTCGGAGCGCCGCGCGTGGATTGATGAGGCGCGTGCCGACGGCATCGAGGTGCCGATCATCGGCGAGGACGCCGCCGACTTTTCGGACCTGGAGTACCTGTTCTGGGTCGGTTGCGCGGGTGCTTACGACGACAAGGGCCGCGCCACGACGCGCGCGGTGGTGGACATGCTGCACACCGCCGGCGTGAAGTTCGGTGTGCTGGCCACGGGCGAGGCCTGTACCGGTGACCCGGCGCGCCGTGCCGGCAATGAGTTCCTGTTCCAGGTGATGGCGGAGCAGAACGTTGCCACGCTTAACGACGCCTTCGCCGGCGTCCCGAAGGGCCAGCGCAAAATCATCACGACGTGCCCGCACTGCTTCAACACGATTCGCAACGAGTACCCGGACTTCGACGGCCATTTCGATGTGCTGCACCACACGCAGCTGCTCAACCGTTTGGTGCGGGAGAAGCTGCTCGTGCCCGTGCCGCGGTCGCCGGAGAACCGCCGACCCGTCACGTATCACGACCCGTGCTTCCTGGGCCGCCACAACAAGGTCTTCGACCCGCCGCGTGAGCTCGTGGAGGCGACCGGTGCATCGCTTGCGGAGATGGACCACAACCGCGATGCGGCCTTCTGCTGCGGTGCCGGTGGCGCGCGCATGTTCATGGAAGAAAACTTGGGAAATCGGGTTAATGAGTTCCGCTCGGAGCAGGCCGTGGCGACGGGCGCGGAGCAGATTGCGACGGGCTGCCCGTTCTGCAATGTCATGCTCACCGGTGGCGTGAAGTCCATCGCGCCGCAGACACAGGTCAGCGATGTGGCGCTCATGCTGCGCGACGCCATTGCCCCCACTGGCGAACTTCCCGCCGCGCGCGAGAAGGCCTTCCTCGATACTCCCCGCCGCGAACCCGTCCCAGAAAAGCCCGCCTCGGAGGAGGCTTCCAGCATCCCGTCCACCGCGCCGCAAGCACCCGCCGCGCCAAGCACGCCCGCGTCATCATCCGCGCCCAACGCGCCGAGCACGCCCGCAGCGCCATCTGCCCCCAGCACGCCGAGCGCACCGCAAGCACCCGCCGCGCCGAGCGCACCGCAGGCGCCATCAACGCCGACTGCACCCAGCGCGGCTTCGCCAACGGCTCCCAGTGCCCCGCAGGCCCCAACTACGCCTCAGGTGGCAGGAGCTCCAACTGCTCCTACGGCACCAAGTGCTACCAAAGCACCTGCAGCACCGCCCGCACCGAACGCGCCCGGGGCTCCATCTGCAAACACTCCGGCACCGAACGCAACCGCTGTACCGCAGGCACCAGTGAACACACCCGCCGCGCCCCAGGCACCAGCGAACGCCCCCGCAGCACCTGCCGCACCCCAGGCACCCGGTGCACCATCGACGCCAAACGCGGCCGCTGTACCGACTGCCCCGGCGGCGCCCAAAGCTACGACAACACCAAACGTTCCCGGCGCTCCGGCAGCGCCAGCAATTCCCCCGGCGGCGCCCAAGGCTGCAACAACGCCAAACACACCGCAAGCACCCGCAGCTCCGGCGGCGCCCGCGGCACCGCAAGCACCCGCGGATACTCCTTCGGTGCCGAAAGCTCCGACTGCGCCAGCAGCACCCGCCGCTCCGTCCGCGCCGATTCCCCCGCCGAAGGCTCCGGCTGCGCCGCAGGCTCCGGAGGAAGGGGCGTCGGAAAGCAAGGACTAGTGCGACGTCGGCCACATCAACGCCGCGCAAGGTAGGCGTGCCTGATACCCCACAGGTACGCTCTACTCCATGCACACTGACGTGACCTACGTCCTCGCCTCGGGCGAAAGCAATTACACCGACTCGCTGGTGTCCTTCGCATGGATCATGGTGGTAGCGCTGCTAGCACCGTTGGTATCCCATGCCCTAGGCAAGAAGATGCCGGCCGTGGCGCTGCTTATTTTCTTCGGCATGCTCATCGGCCCTTCGATGTTGGGCTTGGCGCACGAAGACCCCGGCATTGGCATGCTCAAGGAGCTCGGCGTGGGCGCGCTGTTCCTCCTTGCGGGTTTCGAAATTGACCTCGCCGCCCTGAAATCGAGGGAAGCCGCCACAGGGCTATCCACGTGGCTCATCTGCGTGGTGGCGTGTGGCGTCGGCGCCTACTTCCTCATGGATGACATCCCCAGCGCCATCGTCATGGCCATCGCTTTGACCTCGACTGCTCTGGGCACCATCACACCGATGCTCAAACAGGACAAACTCCTGGGCACTCGAGTGGGCGATTCCGTGGTCATCCACGGCGCGATCGGTGAGGTCGCGCCAATTACTGCAATGGCGCTCCTCTTGGGAACGCGCTCCACGTGGACAACGATGCTGATTCTTCTCGCCTTCATCGCAATCGCGGTCACCGTGGCCGTCATGCCCTTCGCCATTACCACCCTCATGCCGTGGTTCAAGGACGCCTTCATCTCCGGGGCGGGCTCCACCAACCAAACCATCATGCGTCTCATCATCCTGATGTTGGCCATCCTCATGGCAGTGACGGCGGTATTCGAACTCGACATCGTCCTGGGCGCCTTTGCAACGGGCATCATCCTCAACCGCATCATTCCCGATGAGTTCCATAAAGGCTTGGAAAACCGCCTCGACGTGGTTTTTTATTCCATGCTCATCCCCGTCTTCTTCGTGGTTTCCGGCATGGCAATCGACTGGAACGTCATCCTGGACGAACCCATCAAGGTCCTCGGCATCCCGCTGCTCATCCTGGTGACCCGCGGCCTGCCGGTGTTCCTACGCGAAAACCTTCACCAAACCGGCTCCAACGTCGAAACCACCCGCGAACGCATCCAGGTTGCCCTCTACGCGGCGACCGGCCTGCCCATTATCGTGGCGGTGATGACGCTAGCGGTGGATTCGGGCATCGTCGATTCTGAGATCGCCTCGATCTTCATCGCCGGCGGCGCGCTCACCGTTGCAATCTTCCCGTTCCTCTCCGGCCTTGTGCGCGAAAAGGAACCCGCAAAGGCAGAGGATTAAGGCTGTTAAAATAGCCAATGTGACTAATCCTTTCAGCATGCGGCTTTCCGACGCCGAACGGACCGACGCCGTCAATGACCTCGCCCAGGCGTTGGGTGAAGGTCGCCTCACCATGGATGAGTTTGAGGAGCGCACCGACGCGGTGATGCAGGCAACGACCCGCCGCGAACTGGCAGATGTCTTCATGGATATCCCCACCAAGGCCAGCAGCGAGCTCAAGATCTACTCCCAAGGTGAGGTCGCCCGCGCCTACCAATCAACCCGGAAACCCCGCTTGGCCACCGCGTTGGTTGGCTCGCTAGGGCTCTTTTTCGGCTCGATTGCATCCTTCGCTGCTCTGTCCGGCGTCACCGCCGCACTCACCGGCACCGGATTGCTCTTCCTCATCCCCGCGTTGTGGATCATGCTCTACGTGGCCAAGGTGGGGCCGGAGTCCTGGCACCGTCCGTCGCCGCGACAGATCGAGCGCCAGCGCATGCGCGAGCTGAAAGCCGCCGGCGCTGAAGAACGCGCGCAGATGCGGGCGTTGGAGCAGGCGCAGTGGGCGGAGAGGCGTCGCCAAGCAAGTGAAATTACTGGGGATGCGATGAATCTGGCCAAACGCAAGCTGGAACAGTGGAACCAGAAGTAACATATCCGGCATGACTCAGAACCGGATTTTTGATCAATCCACCAAACTACAGGGCGTTGCCTACGATATTCGCGGCGAGGTTTCTACGGAGGCCGAGCGCATGGAGCTCGACGGGCACAGCATTCTGAAGCTCAACACCGGCAACCCGGCGGTGTTTGGTTTCGATGCGCCGGATGTCATTATGCGCGACATGATTGCGGCGCTGCCGACCTCGCAGGGCTACTCCACGTCGAAGGGTATTATCCCGGCACGGCGCGCGATTGTAACCCGCTATGAGCTGGAGGATTTCCCCAGCTTCGACGTCAATGACGTGTACTTGGGCAACGGCGTGTCCGAGCTGATTTCGATGGTGACGCAGGCGCTGCTTGACGACGGCGATGAGGTTCTCATACCCGCCCCTGACTACCCCCTGTGGACGGCGGCGACGTCGCTGGCGGGTGGCACGCCTGTGCACTATTTGTGCGATGAGGAGGACGATTGGAATCCCTCCATTGAAGATATTCGCGCAAAAGTAACGGAGAAGACCAAGGCCATTGTGGTCATTAATCCGAATAACCCGACGGGTGCCGTGTACTCGCGTGAAACGCTGCAGAAAATCGTGGACGTAGCGCGCGAATATAACCTGCTGATTCTGGCGGATGAGATTTATGACCGGATTCTGTACGACGGTGCGAAGCACATTTCGATCGCCTCCCTGGCCCCGGATTTGCTGACGATCACGTTTAATGGCTTGTCCAAGGCCTACCGCGTGGCCGGCTACCGCGCTGGCTGGATGGTGCTGACGGGCCCGAAGTCCCATGCGCGTGGCTTCATCGAGGGCTTGGACTTGCTGGCGGGCACGCGCCTATGCCCAAATGTGCCGGCACAGCACGCGATCCAGGTCGCGCTGGGTGGGCGGCAGTCCATTTATGAGCTCACCGGTGAGGGCGGGCGCTTGCTCAAGCAGCGGAATATTGCCTACGAGAAGCTCAATGAGATTCCCGGCGTGTCCGTGGTAAAGCCGATGGGCGCGCTGTACTGCTTCCCGCGCTTGGATCCAGAGGTCTATGAGATCCACGATGACTCGAAGCTCATGCTCGACATTCTGCGCGCCGAGAAGATCCTCATGGTGCAAGGCACCGGCTTCAATTGGCCTACGCCGGATCACTTCCGCGTGGTTACGCTGCCGTGGGCATCGCAGCTGGAGAACGCGATTGAGCGGCTCGGCAACTTCCTGGTGAGCTACCGCCAGTAGCCCTGCTTCCCACGATCGGGCAGGCGTAAAGAGGCGCCCTCGCTGCCAGAAGCATTCAGGCGCCTCTTGGCTCAAACGCTAGCAGTCGGGTGGGGCGGGACTTCCCGGCTCAGAACGTGTGGATGTCGGTGATTCGGCCGGCTTTGCGGTCTGGGCGCGACGGCTTGTGCTAGGCACCGCAACGGTGCTTACTGTGTCTTGACGGTTTTCGTGAATCCGCTGGGCGCGTGGTGCGCGGTGCGGATGTACCGGTTCCCGCGGATCGCGGGGACCAGCCGGCACCCACTTAACCTTGCCGTTTTCCCGCACGATGCGGCCACGACCCGGCAGTCCGTTAATAGCGTTGTGGTATTTGCACAGCGGGGTGAGGTTTTCAGGATTCGTTTCGCCGCCGTGTCTCCATTCTTGGATGTGGTGTATCTGGCAATAGTCAGCCCCACACAAGCAACGGCCCCAAGCACAGGTTGGTTGTTCCCCACTTGCCATGATGCGCTGCTTCTCCGAGGCAACCCGCTGGGTGCGGTGAAGTTCCACGGGGCCTTTGACACGGTCGACGAGCATGACGAGTCCTTCTTCGGCGAACTCCCGCTCGATAAGTTCTTTGCCCGTAATCTTGGCGCCGTTGGATAGCTGGACCACGATATCCCCGAGGTCAGGCGCTGCACTGGAGGCAGATGCTGTGGTGTCGTGGCCGGGCGTCACATCGCTGCTGCCAGCACGTGCATCGTGGCCGGCATCAGCAGTGGGTGTATCTGGCTGGCTGGAAGCAGGAGTTGCGGCTGCAGAGGACGCTGTTGTGCAGGAAAGAGGTGCCGAGGAAGGCGCATTCGATTCTGCGGAGTCGGGGCGCGGGGTGGACGGGTCGCCCAAGCGGCCCAAGATTGTGGCGTACTCGGGAAGCTCCATGACGGCGAGGGTCTGGGGTACGGGGCGGGCGAGGCGGCCTTCTCGAAACGCAGCCGTAAACGAGCCGACGGGATCGTCTTCGTCGATGTTGGGACGCAGGTCCTCGATGAGCGCGGCCGGGGCCGTGAGCGTAAGTTTGGATAGCTCCTTTCCACGGCGAATTGTCACGCCAGGCTTTGGCGCGGGCGGCGGGTTGAGCTCACGGATGCGCTTGCGTGCATAGTGGGCCACGGCCTTTTCATCACCAGCTATGCCGCACAACTCAATGCGCAAATCCCACGCCTCACGCTGCTTCTTCAGCCTTCCTGCGAAGCGCTCAATGAGCAGCAGCGTGGGCAGGGCGTGGCCATTATCGCGAGCCGCTGCAATAGCGCGCGCTTGTTTGCGCTTAAAGGAGGTGGGGGCAAAGTAGACGTCGAAAAGCGCCAGCAAGGCGCGTGCCACAGACTCGGGACCCCACGCCCGCAGCTGCTCGAAGCTGAGCCCCGCAACGCCGGCGACGAGCTCGATGCCCGCCGCCTGGCTGCGAAGATGCGCTTCCACGAGGTTCATGCCAGCAACGCTAAACGCCCCACCCGCCTCACACAACGGCACCGCCGCCAGCCTGTGGATAACTTGTTGATCGCGTCATCAATAGTTTTCTTTTTAATGAAACTCATTCACAATGATGGGCATGACTAACCTAAATCCGTGGCGTATGGGGCTCATCAGCTTTCTTGCGCTCACCGCCCTGATAACGCTTGCGGGTTTGTTTCTACTGCGCCCCACCACCCCAACATCCGAGCACACCAGCGCCGATTTCTCCGCTACCTATGCGCTCAATCAGCCACAGGTCACCGGAACCGTCGACCGCGTAGATCACCATCTTTGCAGCGACCCCCACGCCGGCCAGGCCTTCGACGAAGCCCCGCTGATTCCCGCTGCGAGCGAGGACACCGGCTGCACCCGTGCACTGATAGATTTGACCTCCGGCGACGATACAGGGCGCAAAACCCAACTCATCTTCCACGGCCTGGCCAGCGACCCGACCCTCCACCCCGGTGACGAGGTAATACTGACAGTTTCCAGCGACGGCACCTATGCCTTCGCTGATTTTCAGCGCAGTGGAAACCTTGCGTTGTGGGCTATTATCGCGGCCCTTGTCATCATTGGCTTCGCTGCCTGGCACGGACTGCGCGCGCTGGTGGGCCTTGTAATCAGCTTGGCAATCGTCTTCTTCTACCTCATCCCCTCTCTCATTGAGGGCCATTCGGCGCTGCCACTAGCCCTCGTGACCTGCGCGGCCATCCTTTTCCTCGCCGTTCCTCTCGTGCACGGCGTGAACTGGAAATCAGCCTCCGCCCTGGGAGGCGCATTGGTGGCGCTAGCGTTGTCGGGGGCATTGGGGTGGGCGTCGATAAGCAGCACGGCGCTAACAGGCTCGAGCTCGGAAGATAACCTCAAGTTACTGCTCTACATGCCAGGCGTTTCCGTCGTGGGCGTGCTGCTGTGCGGGTTCATCATCGGTGCGCTCGGCAGCCTCAACGACATCGCGGTGGCGCAGGCCTCCACCGTGCGCGAGCTCCACGCCGCCGACCCCACAGCCGGACCCGGCGCGCTTTTCCTGTCAGCCATGAAGGTGGGCCGCGACCATATCGCTTCCATGGTGTATACCATCGTGCTGACCTATACCGGCGCGGCCCTGCCGCTGCTCATGCTCATCACGGCGGCGCAGCGCCCAGCCCTGCAGATCCTCTCCAGTGACCTCGTCGCCACGGAGGTTCTGCGCTCCCTGCTGGGCGCGATGGCCTTGACACTAGCGGTGCCCCTGACCACCGCGATTGCGGCGTTTACTGTGCCGGAAGGACGCGACCAAGCGCCTCGACGGTCCAGCCAGCCTCGCGCCAAGCATCGACGCTGAGCACGTTGCGCCCATCGATGATGTGGCGGCGGGCCACGAGCTCGCCGGCCTCAGCCGGGTCGAGGTCGCGGAATTCCTGCCACTCGGTGGCGAGGATGACCAGCTCGGTGTCCTTGAGTGCCTCGCTTGCCGACGCCACGTAGTTCAACGTCGGGAACACCTTCTTAGCGTTCTCCATACCTTGCGGGTCATAGACCGTCACGGCGGCTCCTGCTAGGGAAAGCGAACCGGCCACGGAGAGTGCTGGCGAATCGCGGACGTCGTCCGAGTTGGGCTTGAAAGCGCAGCCCAACACGGTAACGCGGTGGCCCAAAAGGGAACCATCGAAAGCCTGCTTGGCCAGGTCCACCACCCGGTCGCGGCGGCGCATATTGATGGCGTCGACCTCGCGCAGGAAAGTCAGGGCCTGGTCCGCACCCAGCTCGCCGGCACGCGCCATGAAGGCGCGGATATCCTTGGGCAGGCAACCACCGCCGAAGCCCAGGCCAGCGCCGAGGAACTTGCGGCCGATGCGCTCGTCGTAGCCGATGGCGTCGGCAAGCTTGACCACGTCCGCACCGGCAATCTCGCAGATTTCAGACACGGCGTTGATGAAGGAGATCTTGGTGGCCAGGAAGGCGTTGGCGGAGACCTTGACCAGCTCGGCAGTCTGCAGGTCCGTCACGATGAACGGGGTGTTCTGCGCCAATGGCTGGGCATAGACCTCACGGGCGACCTCTTCGGCACGTCCTGCCTCGCCGACGCCGAGGACGATGCGGTCCGGGGTGATGGTGTCCTTGACGGCGTAGCCCTCGCGCAGGAACTCCGGGTTCCACGCAATCTCCACGCTGGTGCCCTCCGGGGCAAGCTCATTGGCCATCTGCTGCAGCTCCGCTGCGGTGCCCACGGGGACGGTGGACTTACCGAAGATGATGTGCTCGCCCTTGAGGCGCGGCACGAGCTCCGTGATGACGGCCTTCACGTAGGTTAGGTCCGCCGCATAGGAGCCGTGTGCCTGCGGGGTTCCTACGCCGAGGAAGTGCAGGTTGGCGAACTCCGCGGCGTCGTCATAGCTGGTAGAAAAACCCAGGCGGCCGGACTCGATGTTGCGCTCGAGCACCTCCGGCAGGCCAGGCTCGTAGAACGGCACGCGGCCGTTCTTGAGCGCTTCGATCTTGTGTTCATCCACGTCTACACCGAGCACCTCGTGGCCGAGTTCCGCCATGCAGGCGGCGTGCGTCGCGCCCAGGTAGCCGGTACCAATCACAGTCATACGCATAACCGGGAATTTTAGGCGCGGTTGACCAGAAGCGCGCGGCGAGCACGAAAAGTTTAACGGAAGTTCAGATAGGACTTCGACGGCGTCGGCCCGCGCTGGCCCTGGTACTTCGAACCCAGCGCGCCGGAGCCATACGGCGCCTCCGCCGGCGAGGACATCTTGAAGATGGCCAACTGCCCCACCTTCATCCCCGGCCACAGAGTAATCGGCAGGTTCGCGGTGTTGGACAGCTCGAGCGTGATGTGCCCGGAGAAACCCGGATCAATAAATCCCGCCGTGGAGTGCGTCAGCAAGCCCAGGCGGCCAAGAGAGGACTTGCCTTCCAAACGCCCCGCCAGGTTAGCCGGCAGGGTGAACTTCTCCAGAGTGGCGCCCAGCACGAACTCACCGGGGTGCAGGACGAAGGCATCGCCCTCAGCCACCTCCACCTCGCTGGTGAGGTCCGGCATCTCCTGCTTGGGGTCGATGTGCGTGTAGCGCGAGTTATTAAACACGCGGAAGAACTTGTCTAGGCGCACATCGATGGAGGAAGGCTGGACCATCTCGGCGTCGAAAGGCTCGATGCTCAAACGCTCAGGAGCATCAGCGGCGATGGCGGCACGGATATCACGATCAGAAAGAAGCACGGTTGATAGTCTACCTCCCCACTGGGCCTTTTATGGCCTCGGGCGGCGGCGGTGCTAAGCTTTATGACGATGCACATTCTGCATTGCGCCGACGTAGTTTAGTGGTAGAACATCAGCTTCCCAAGCTGAGAGTGCGGGTTCGATTCCCGTCGTCGGCTCCACGTATTTTCCCAGTTCATGGACTAATTTCATACCTACAGGATGTACCATGACAGCCCCTATCTTCACGCCCAAAACCACAGCGGAGCTTCGCGCTGAACGTGAGCATGTACTTCAAGATCTTGCGCCCCGCACAATCGATGAGCTCCGCGAACAGCGCGCGGTTGATCAAATTTTAGCCATCGACGAGGCCACTCTAAATCGGTATGAAGCCCTGTGCTTCGTTATCGGCGACTAGACAGACACGTTTTCTCTCAGAGCTACATCGTCCCTAGCCTGAGATTCAAAAACTACCCCCACGTCAATACCAGGGCGTGCGGTAACAAAACCCACAGGCAGGACACAATGGGCAAGCACGAACCAGCGGAAATCAGCGACGCACCCAAGAAGAAAGGCGTCAACCCCAACGCCATCATTGCGCTAATTCTGATCCTCGTCGGCCTCGGTGTCTTGCTCTACCCCGTGGTGGCCACGCAGTGGAACAACCACACCCAATCCCGCGCCGCCGAGGAATACGCCAAGCTGGAGAAGCAAGCCCCACCAGAGGTACTGCACACCGCCTGGGAGGAGGCACAGGCCTACAACGCCCAGCTGGGCCAAATCAGTGTGGAAGATGCTTGGACCACCACCGATGACGAGAACTCTCCCGAGTACCAGCGCTACCGCCAATACCTGTCTGTGTTGTCAGAGACCGATGCCTTGGGCCGCATTGTTATCCCCTCCATCAATTCTGATCTGCCTATTTATCACGGCACCTCAGAAAAAGCACTCTCCCGCGGCGCTGGCCACCTCTATGGCACAGACCTACCTGTCGGCGGCGTAGGTGATGGCGAGGGCCGGCACGCAGCACTCTCTGCTCACACCGGCCTACAAAACGCCACGCTGTGGGACAATCTCACCAAGGTCAAGAAAGGTGATGCTTTCTATATCGCCGCCGGCGGCGAGAAGCTCAAGTACGAGGTGCACGATATTCGCGTCGTCGAGCCAGCAGACACCAGCTCGCTTCACCGTGAGTCTGGCCAGGACCTCGTTACGCTCATTACCTGCACTCCCTACGGCGTAAATACCCACCGCTTGCTCGTCACCGGCCACCGAGTGCCGATGGATCCGGAAGACGAGGCCGCATTCAACAGCTCGGGTGTTCACTGGCAGTGGTGGATGTGGGCCATCCTGGCTGCCGCTGCCATCATCGTGCTTCTGCTCATCTACTGGTGGCGCAAATATGTCAGCAACGCCAAGGACACCGCGCTTGACGACGACCCGCAAGACTCCTAACCGCCAATGAACATGCAATAAGGCCCGCCCTTCCCTGGAAGAGCGGGCCTTTTCTAAAAGTAGCCGCAAGCGGTGGTTCTATACCCAGCGGCGTCGCAAAGCGAGGCACCCTGCCGCGACAATAGCGGCACCAGCGAGAGCCCACAGGCCTACGCCCTCACCACCGGTCTTGGGCAGTGCACCCTTGGTGATGTCGGCGACCTGAAGGATGCCGACCTTCTTTACGCAATTGGCAGCAGTGTCGGACTCAGCGCACCTATTACTGGTGATCGCTGTGCCTCCGGAGAGAACCTTGATGACTGCATTGCCATTCTGATCCCACTCCGTCGAGAACTTGATCGGCGCGGGCAGCAGGTTATAGCCGTCCGGCGCCTTGGTCTCGATGAGGTAGTACACGCCAGGGGCATCCAAGCCTTCGAGCTTGACGCGGCCTGTGGTGGTGGTCGTGGACTGCTTCACTACGGGGTTAGCATCAGTATTGACGGTGCCATCCGCGTTGAGCTTCAAGTTGCCGTCAGCGTCACCACGGTGGACGGTGAACTGCGCGCCGTCGAGCAACTCGTCGGTTTGAATCTTGTCCGGCGCGGCTGGATCATAGCTAACCTTTTCAAGCAGGACATCCATCTGCTTGGTCTCCAGCGGGATACAAGAGGTGTCTTTCCAACCGCCCATCTCTGCCTCGTTCATGAGGCCAAAGTTGGGCTCATAAAGGCCACCCTTGGTGTAGCAGCGGGAGTTACCTGCAGGCTGGCTCGGGTACCCAGCGGGTACGGAGGTGCTATCCAGCTTTGTACGGTCCAGCTTGAAACGCACCGTCACCTCGTAGACGTGCTGCCCGGTGCTTCCATTGACGCCCTTGGGCTTAATGATCTTCGGAGTCTCATTTTTATTGAGTTCGTACGGACCGGCACCCTGATAGGACTGCGGCTCGCTGGTCTTGTTGAACTCGTCCTTGAAGACCACAGAGGCTCCAGTAACCGAGGCTGCGCCAACGAACTTCGGGGTGTCCGTTAGTTTTCCGTAGATCACGTCGTTGGTGTCGAAGCCGGGGGCGTCCGGTGCAGCTACAACAACGTTGTACTTCGCGGTGTATTCATTCGTGCTTCCTTGAACCGGCTTCGGCGCACTGTCGACGGCAACCTTATCGACACAAGCATCGGTGGCAACGTTATCGTTTTCAGCCGGGCTCGACTCACCGTCCGTGGCTTGGAAAGACACCCTGTTCGGGCTACACACCGTCTTAAGGTTGCCGTTCTCATCCTTGCGCACAGGCGCCGAGACGACGAACTCTACTTTCGCTTTGCCTGGGATGGTACCCACATATCCCATCATGTACCGCGACTCACCAGCTGTAGCTGACGGCAGGGTCATTCCGGCATAAATACCGGTCCCCGGGCCAATCTCGTTGGGTCCTGGCTTACGCCCGTTGACGAGAGTGGAGCCAGACCCGAAGCCTTCGAACTTAGCAGTGGGGCCCGAAGCGTTCACTCCATAGTGCGTATCCGTTGGTAGGTACTCCCAGAACGTACCACCTGAACTGGCGTTATCAGTTGTGTTTTCCAGGGTGACGGTCCAGAAAGTACGCACTTCACCGTTTACCACCTTGGTCTCGGAGCGTTGCTTCTTTACCGCAATGTTTGATTGCAGCGCTGGCGGCGGGGGCACTAGGTCCGAGGCAGCGTCCGTGTTGAAAGAGGCCGGCAGATTATTCATGATGTTAACCAGCTCGAATTCCGGACTAGCGGAATCGGGGTTGCTGATTTTCAGCTCAAAGCCCAGCTGATTCGCATTCGCACTACCCGAGCCAAAACCTAGGTTTCCATTGGAATAGGTCCACGCCTTGCCCCAAGAAGCAGAGGGGTTAGAGATCTTGCGCCCATCCAAGGTCTTGATGTCGGTGAGATCCCAGGTCCTGATGTCGCCGGTCTGTGTGTCAATGCGTTCAAGGATAAGCTTGTCGCCTGCCTTAGACTTACTCTGGAAACCCCACATATACTTCTGGGCTTGCGGGAGCACCGCCCAGTCCTCCGAAAAAGACTGCTGGTTTCCGAACACACGTTTAGCAGTGACGTTACCGACATCGATTCTATAAAGGTGCCGAGTACCAGAGGTAGATGTGTTGCCCACGAAGAAACCCTCGCTGGTATACACGCCCGCGTTAAGCACATCCCGGTCGCTGCTCGTTTCGAACGGGGTACCGGTACTTCCGGCCGCAAGGATAGGCCCAAGGTTATGTACCACACCGGTCGCCGGATTAATCTGCAGGAGATTTCCTGCCGGGTAGCAAGGATCACCATTTAGGCCGCGAATCTGGCTCACCGCATAGAGCCAGTTATCGCTCGAGTTGAAGGCCAGAGAGTTATAGACCCATGGTGTTTTCTCGCCGACTTGCTGATAGTCACGCCCCTGATCGATCTGGCGGCGCAGGACAGAGGTATCTCGGTTCAGCCCGAGGGGCTCACTGGTCACCACGTAGATGGGGCTGCCGTCGGCAAATTCAGCTGGGGTAAGTTCGCGCTTTGGTTTTCTGCTTGTTACCGGATCCTTGCATTCTTCCTTCGCAGGAACAGTGAGAGAAGCGGTAAACACTGTGTTGGCTGCACCGCGATGAACGCCTTTGAATTGTATCTGTGCATTACCGCCAATAGTGATCTGTGGAAGGGTGACCTGGTACTCTTTAGCGCTAATCTTTTTGTAGGTCACCTTCGCCTCGTTCCAACTTCCGTTGGCACCTGTGTAATAGATCGTCAGGTCCTCATCGTTAGTCGATAAATAACTGTTAACACTGGATTTGAGGGTAACCACCGTGCCTTGCGGAATGGACAGCTGGCCGCCAAAAAGCTCACCGGACGGAATCTTAAAGTTCGGGATATAGCGGCTTCCCTTGAGCACGTAACCATCGTTTTGCATCGTGATGGTTCGGTCGCCTGCAGCGTACGGGGTAATGTTCGGTGCTGCCATCAGGCGAGCTGGAGCCTCGTCAACGTCAGCAATTTCCAGCGGCTCAGTCACTTCCGAAGGAGCTTCTGGGGTTTCGCTGGATTCCGTTGAAGACGTGCTGGGCGTCTCCTCGGCTACTCCCCGCACATCGACGGACATCCCACTAAGTTCGGAATCCTCTGCGACCGCTGGGGTCTTCAATGAGAAAGCTGCTCCTGCTGGCACGTCAGTAGAAAGGCCAGTGATTCGGAAAGTCACTGAAGAGCTGGTTGATTTTACAACGAGGTTGTCTCCTTCGCGGACGGGGATCTCTTCGCCGTCGATAGTCAGTGTGTAGGCCGAGCCTTCGAACTCCAGTCCTGCAGTCTCAACAGTGAACTCCAACTCCTCCACGGTTCCGGCGTCAACAAAGTGGCCTTCAAATGTTGCGGAGTCGCCAGCAGTCAGGCTCAGCTGGTCTGCAGAATCGAGCTCGGTGCGCAGAGCCGTGGTTTGTGCTTCGGCGACGGCACCAACGATTCCGGGCAGAGCAGCCGGTGCAGCAACACCAACAATGAGAGCCAGTGCAGCAATGAACGCCGCAAAAGCTCGCCAGCGGTACACTACCGGCTCGGCCGGGTGAGCATCTGTCCAGGACATTAGCGTCCCTCGCTTTCTGAATTCTTCCTGCGACTAAAGGCAATCATCACGAAACCAGTGGCGATCAACACCATCGCTGCGGCAACCACACCGAGTACCTGTGCACCGGTCATCGCCAATGAGCCACTGTTCCCCGACGGAGCTGCCGGAGTGGAGGTCTTACCTGCACCTGGAGTACTCGACGGTGTTGTCTCGGGTTGGTGTGGCGGATTCCCAGGCTTAGTCGGTGGATAGTTTGGAGTTGTTTGCGGCGTATTCGGATGCGACGGCGGAGTAGTCGGCGTCGTGGGCGGCGTTGGTGTTTCACCCGGTTTGTGAGTCTTGGCCACAATTACTCCTGGCACTGGTTTCGGATTGTCCGCCACAGTGTGGAATGGAACCGCTACCACAAATGGGTTGATCTCCCGGTAGGAGTTATCTGGCGCCGACGACGTCACTACGTAGAAGCCATCCGCTAGACCGTCAAAGGTCACTTCTCCATTGGCATCGGTGACCTGGTCCACGTGCACGTCGGTACGCCATTCACGAACCTCGGCCAGACCCGCGTCTTGCACGCGTGCTACATCGTCAGCGTTGTTTGGATCTAGGCCGGCGAGCCGGGCCAGATGTATCGTGACTCCCTGAATCTTTCCCGAAGGTGCCTGCCCATCGTCGTCGGGATTGCCCTGCGTAAGCCGAACAGTCACCGTATCCGTATCTACGGTGCGTTCCGCACCAGTAGTCTGTTGCCCGACAACCTGTACCGCACCCGCAGCAACCATGCCCGGCCCAGCGAACGCAATTGCACACGCTACTCCGACGGCAACCATTCGGGCCGACCAAGTATTTGTCAACCTCTTCATCGCCTTACTCCCGCACGCTACTTTCCTCACCAATAATTTCTTGCGCTCCGGCCGCCTTCTGCCGTCGCAGCCACCACACCAGCCAGCAACCAATGACAATCACCGCAGCCAACAGTGCGTACATCCACCATTGCCAACCCGGGCCGTGGGAGCCTTCAAATACCGACTCCTCCCCCGGCTCCATAGGAACCTGATGGCCACGTACCAACAAGCGATGTGTGTTGATCCCGTACGGGGTGCACGTAATCAGTGTGACGTAATCCTGATCAGCGACTGGCCGTAGGCCATCTACCTCGCTCGGCAGCACAACTTGAATGTCGTCTACGACGTACTTCAATTTGTGGCCAGCAACCTGGATATAGAACACATCTCCCTCGGTGGTAGAGTCGAGGTGATCAAACATCGTCGAATTTGCCAGACCCGTATGCCCCGTAATGACGGAATGGGTTCCTGATCCACCGACCGGCAGGTCAGAACCATACAAATGCCCCAAACCACGCTGCAGTGTCTTATCTGCGGTGCCATGAAACACCGGAAGATCAACGTCTACTGCTGGGAACACGAGGCGGGCCATCGCTTCGGTCTCACCCAACTGCTTCAAATAAGCCTCATAGTCGGGATTGTCTACCCCGATACGGTTCAGCCACGGATCCAAGATCGGACCCGACGTATGTTCTTCGTTGTATGCATGTGCAGCATCCCACACCGAATCCTGCACCTGCGCCGGTGTCTCTTTATCCAGTCGCGCATATTCCTGCGCCACTCTTGAGGCGTTCCAATTGTTCCATGCGGTCGAGACCACTGGGTACAGCATCACCAACAACCCAACGACAACGATTACCGCCGGAAGGACTAGGCCTCCACGGCGCCTGTGCCGTCGGCCTGCATTTTGGCCTACCACCGTAGTCAACGACCCGCACCACCCAAAACAATGCCCCACGCGCTAGCGCAGCGCGACCGGGATTACAACGAAAGAGAATGAAGGGGACTGAAGTCTATACCTAGCCCAGTCCCCTCACTGGGTCGAGCACCATATTTTGATTACCCGACCCGCAGCGCAGACCATCATGGACAGTCTGCGCCACCGGAACTACGCCCGGCTATTAGTTGCGCGCGGTACGACGAGCGAACCAAGCACCAGCAGCAACAATTGCTGCGCCAATAGCAGCCAGGATGCCCACACCGGCACCACCGGTCATCGGCAGGTTCGGGGTGTCGCGCTTGATGTTTTCAATTTCAGAAACAAGGGTGACGGCGTCGTCACCCTCGAGCTCACCAGTCTTCGCGATGTTCTCGCGGGTGAACTCAATTTCGGTAACAGGGTTTTCCGGCAGTGCGTAGCCCGCTGGAGCCTTGGTTTCCTTCAGACAGAACTTCTTGATGTCGGTGACCTGTGCGTTATCTGCGAAGTCGGTGACGTGCAGTCCGTCGATGGTGATGGTGCCGTCAGCACCGGTGGTCCACTTGTCCTGCTCCTTGACGGTCAACTTACCGCCCAGCTTATTTGCCGCGGTGCACTGGTATAGCTCGAACTCAGCACCTTCCAGGACCTTACCGTCCTCCTTGCCGTCCTTCTTCACAACCTTCAGCTTGCCGTGGTAGGTCACGACCTCATTGGTCTTGTTCTTGACCTCGTTGCCGGTGTTCGGGTTGTTGAAGATGACGTCAGCCTGGTTCTTCAGCTCAGTGGTGTCGCCCACTTCCTTGCGCTTGACCTCGAAGGTCAGAGACATCTTGTCACCGGACTTAACCTTGGCAAGGCCCTGGTCGGTCAGCTTAACGACGAGCTTGTTTCCGTTCTCAGCCGGATTGTTGACCTCGTAGTCACCGGCACCCAGAGCGGTCTCTCCAGCCTTGACCTCGGTGACCTTCTGGAAGTTCAAACGCTGGTCCAGCTGATCCTCGAAGCGGAAGGCGGTCAGGCTCTTACCCGCACCCCAGGTCGGAGCATCCGCGTTGATGGTGTAGGTGTACGCGTCCTGGATGTTCTGATCTGCATCCTTGACAGTCTTCTCGGTCTTGGTTTCCGTGTTCTTCGGGTACGCGATGACGTCGTAGTTCCAGGCATCCGATGCCTCGTTAACCATCGGCACCGACACGATGAACGGAGCACCGGCAACGATGCCGTCCGGAGCGTTAGTTTCCTCTACCAAGTAGATGCCCAAAGGCAGATCAGTGAAAGCTGCCTTGCCATCAGTGCCGGTGGTTTCTTTCTTGGTTTCCGCAGTCTTCTTGTCGTCCTTGACGTCAGCAGCCGACTTCGGGAACGCCGCCCAATCATCCTTCTGCAGGTCGTAATCGAGCTTGGTGATCTTGTAGGTCACGCCAGACAGAGCCTCACCCGGAACGCCTGCCATTTCCTTACCGGTAGCCGCAGTACCAGACTCAGCACCCTTCTTCTTGAAGAGGGTGATCGAACCCTTCTTAGTGAAATCGATGTTTGCTTTGTTCACGGCCCCCTGCTCAGCGCCAGGGTTCTCCTGGGCCAGTGCACCCGGAGCGGAAACGCCCAAAGCGAGTCCGGCGATAGCAGCGAAGGCAACTGAACGAGCGGTACGAGAGATCTTGTTCACGGAAATTGGTCCTTTACACGAGTTCTGAAATGAGGCACCGCGCCCCATTGGCTGTGTGCAATCCATTCCCCACGGTTCACGCACCATGACCTGACTCGTTGCTAAGAATCTTTCGCCTGCCGAGAGTAGTTTTCAGGTTGAAACGTCTACGCAGGCCCCAACCTTAACTAACGATAGCCTGTGGATTACATAACTAGATTCTATCCCCAGCACCTGAGGCAAAGCCCCCGACCAAAGCCCCCCCCCCCCCGGAGATTCAGCCAGATCACTCAAGGTTCCGCTTCATCCGCACTAGCGTGAAAACCTCTTTCGCAGGTCAACAACCGTTTTTGAAGCGTCATATAGTTTCGCGTGAAATTGAACACATTACCCATTTAAGAGGGTAAACCTATTCGATTTTACCCCCGTGGAGTTTCGTTTCAATGTAACCTGAGGCGCGCTAGTGTTAGCGGCATGACAACACGTGCTGCTATTTACCTCCGTATCTCGCTCGATGCTGCCATGGACGGCCTCGCCATCGACCGGCAGCGCCAGGACTGCGAAGCCCTTGCCGAGCAACGCGGCTGGGACGTCGTGCATACCTACGTCGATCAGTCGATCTCCGCGTCGAAGAAGGACGTGGACCGCCCCGACTACGACGCGATGGTGGCGTCCTTTGAGCGCGGCGAGATCGACGCGATCATTTGCTGGGACCTCGACCGCCTCACACGGCAGCCCTGGCAGCTCGAAGAGTGGATCGACAGGGCAGAGGAGCAGGGGCTGAAACTCGTCACTGCGAACGGTGATGCTGACCTTGCCACCGACGGCGGCAGAATGTACGCGCGCATCAAAGCAGCCGTGGCACGCGGCGAGATCGAGCGAAAGAGCATGCGCCAGTCTCGTGCGCAACAGCAACGCGCCGAGCAGGGCCGCTGGTACTCCGGCGGTGTGCGCCCTATCGGCTACACCTCCACCGGCGAGATCATTCCATCCGAAGCCGCCGCCGTGCTCGGTATGTTCCGCGCTGTCGAGAGGGGCAACTCCATGCGCGACATTGCGCGCGCCTTATCTGGGGTCGATCAACCGGGCTTGCCGGATATCCCGACCACGCCGCGCCATATGTACACCGTGGTCACAGAGCGCAACGCTCGACGCCGCGCTGAAGGCCAGGAAGAAAAGCCGGTTCCCGACGCGCAGCCGTGGGCCTACACGTCGTTGCACTCGATCCTGCGCAACCCCGTGTATGCGGGTTACTCCACTTATAAGAAGGCCAAGCGCAAAGGCGTGAAGAACAAATACCGCCGTGTCACGCATATCGTCCGCGACCCCGATACCGGCGAGCCGGTGAAAGGGCAGTGGGAGCCGATCGTCACACCAGATCTGTGGTGGCGCGTGCAGAACGTGCTCGACGATCCCGACCGGCTGACCAACAAGGAGCGCCGGAACACTCGCCGCCATCTCGGCTCGGGTCTGTATGTCTGCGACGAGTGTGGCAACCCCGTGCGCACACATGCCGACCGCTACCGCTGCGCCGCCTGTGGATTAGTGCGCACACATAGCGTCGATGATTTTGTGCTCGCCGTGATCCGCGCCCGCCTTGGCCGTGACGACCTGGCGGACCTGCTGCCGACTGTGGACGACGACGAGGTCAACGCCATCGACGACGAACTCGCTGAGCTTCGCGCAAAGCTCGCCCGCGTCCAGGCTGACTACGATGAGGAGCTTATCGAGGCCCGTGACCTCAAGCGCGCGCGAAACCGTTATGAGCCGCAGATCGAGAAACTCGAAACGCGCCGTGCCCGTCTTGCTGGCGCATCGGCGCTGCTCGACACAACCGGCTACGCCTCGCCCGTGGATGCCTTCGACAACGCAGAGCTTGCCGTGCAGCGCCGAGTCATCAATACCCTGTGCCAGGTGCGCCTGCGCCGTGGCGTGCGCGGCACCAAGACCTTTAACCCTGAATCGGTGCAGATCGTGTGGAACTAGGTTGCAGTGTGTGACACGTCAACAATCGCGCGCATGCGCTGCGGCGCGCAAAGCTCTTACGAAGGAACGCCACGGGAGCCGGCAGTTCGGGGGAGATCTGCCTTCGTGTATCGGGGGCGACACTGCTCAACCGTGGCGTTCGCAGGAAGTATGACACGGCTCTTGTTACCCCAGAGGTCGTAGGTTCGAATCCTGCCCCCGCT
>NZ_KV788197.1:0-4786 GCF_001807205.1 Corynebacterium sp. HMSC05D03
ATACGCACACCCCCAACAAACAACAAATCCCCAGTTCAACCGTGGGATTGAACCGGGGAAACGTCGCCAAGCACGGCGCCTTAGTAGAGCTCTTCCTCCTGAGTGCGCTCGATCGTGGCGCCCAAGGCCTGGAGATTCTCCACAAAGTTGGGATAGCCGCGATCAATGTGGAAGACATCGTGCACGGTGGTCGTCTCATCCGCACACAGTGCAGAGAGCACCAACCCGGCGCCTGCGCGGATATCGGAACTCCAGACATGCGTCGAAGACAGACGCTCCTGCCCGCGGATGACTACGTGGTGTCCATCAACTTGGGCATCGGCGCCAAGGCGGAGCATCTCATCGACGAAACGGAAGCGCGATTCGAAGACATTCTCCGTAATGATGGAGGTGCCTTCCGCCACGGCGGAAAGACCAATAGCAATAGGCTGAAGATCCGTAGGGAAACCGGGGTACGGCAGGGTTTGATAATCCACGGCGCTCGGGCGACCGTCCATGCGCACCCGGAAACCGTTCACATAGTCCTCAATGTCAGCGCCGGCAGACTTGAGCTTTTCCAGCGGCAGGTGCAGGTGCTTAGGAGCAATGCCACCCACCGTAATATCACCGCGAGTCATCACAGCAGCATAGGCCCAGGTACCCGCAACGATGCGGTCGCCGATAACCTCGTGCTCTGTTGGTTGCAGCTTGTCCACTCCCCGAATGGTGATGGTGGATGTCCCCTCCCCAGAGATATCGGCTCCCATCTCCTTAAGCATCGTGCACAAGTCGACGATCTCCGGTTCGCGGGCGGCATTGTGGAGTTGAGTTTCACCATCAGCAAGCACGGCGGCGGTAAGAATGTTCTCCGTCGCGCCGACGGAAGGGAAATCAAGCCGGATATTTGCCCCGTGGAGACGATCAGCTTCCGCCACCACAGCACCGTGTTCGATGCGTGTGCGCGCACCCATCTTCTCCAGCCCGGACTGGTGCATATCCAAGGGGCGGGAACCGATGGCGTCACCGCCTGGCAATGCCACCTTCGCGTGACCGCAGCGCGCGGTCAACGGTCCCAGCACACACACGGAAGCGCGGAATTGACGCACCGCATCGAAGTCCGCGTTGGAGTGCAGCTCGGCCGGGGTGGTGATGCGCACGGTGTGGCCATCAATCTCCACGGTGCAGCCAAGGCCCTCAAGGACCTTTCGCATTAGAGGGACATCGAGAATCTCAGGACAGTTGGTCAGCGTGGTGGTGCCCTCCGCCAACAGTGCCGCAGCCATCAGCTTCAGCACACTGTTTTTAGCACCGTCAACCTTGACGGTGCCCTGCAGGCGCGCCCCACCGGAGACAATAAATTGGTCTTTCACGCCCACCCAACTTACCTACAATCAGGGCAACGCGCCTATACGACGGGCCGCATTAACCGCCTCATAGCGAGTATGCGCACCCAATTTGCGCATGACAGAACGCAGATAGGACTTCACAGTTTCGGCACCAATGCCCATCTCCTCGGCAGCCTCAACGTTGGTATGGCCAAGGGCGACGCAAGAAAGAACATCGAGTTCGCGCGCGGACAGCTTGGTGGACTGCTTCACACGGACCGGAGAGACCATCTGATCACACAGTGCCTCAAGCTCCTTGCGAAGGTCTTCATCATTGACGCGGTTAGCCAGCATCCGCAGCTTGGAGTGCGTCGAGCGTACCTGCTCCCATTCGGCACCGTTCATCACATGGCCGCGCGCAGCACCACCCTTACCACCATCGGCCCGGCGCAGTGCGGAATTAACCGCCAAGTCCTGCTCGAGGCAGCGGGCAGTCATGGTGACCTCCTCGATCACCTTGTCACCCAAGCGCACCGGCGAATGAACACCGACATAGAGGACTCCACGGATCTCACGCTGAACGGTAACTGGGACCGCCACGATGGAGTGCAGGCCTTCGTCTTGAATATAGCGATCATTCTCATGGCTAATCGTGGTAGCGCGGGTGTAATCGGAAACACCAACCGCGCGGCGAGTACTAACAACGCGCCCGCCGACGCCCACGTTCGCGTCAATCACCAAGTTCTGCAAAGCCGGGGTCCGCAGACCTACCCACTGGGTAATCTGCAAGCGATTATCCGGCAGCAAGGTTCCGTACATCGTGACGGGGATTCCCGTTGCAGTCTTCAGCGACGAGAGCGCTGCGCGTACGGCTTCGTCGTCATCCTTGAGTCGGTGCGGCTCCATGAGACTCTCTCTTACTCGGGGGTAACCAGCAGGTGCACCCACATTCCCCGCCTGAAACGGGGGTAGGTGAACACTATTTGCGAAGTATAACCGGCCGACGGGGGTAATTCTAAATCACGGCCCACCCTTCTCCTCCACCCCGAATCCCACATACGATGCCCGAATGCTCGGTTCAGAATTTATATACTACTCTGTCTACCGTTGGGGTGTAAGGTGTCTGCTGTACATCAGAAGTTATTTTCAAGGAGTCCACATCGTGGCTGTATATGACAACATTCTCGAGACCATCGGCGGCACCCCGCTAGTCCGCCTCAACCGCCTAACCGAAGACCTCGGCGCTGAGGTCCTCGTGAAGGTTGAGTCCTTCAACCCCGCAAATTCCGTCAAGGATCGCATCGCCAAGGCGATTGTCGACACCGCCGTAGAATCCGGCGAGCTGAAGCCCGGCGGCACCATCGTCGAGGCCACTTCCGGCAACACCGGTATCGGCCTGGCGCTCGTCGGCGCTGCTCAGGGATACAAGGTCATCCTCACCATGCCGGAGACCATGTCCAACGAGCGCAAGGTTCTGCTGCGCGCTTATGGAGCAGAGATCGTCCTCACCCCGGGCGCTGCGGGCATGAAGGGCGCTGTAGAGAAGGCCAACGAGATTATCGCCGAAACCCCCAATGCCATCCTGGCTTCCCAGTTCGCCAACGAAGCCAACCCAAAGATCCACGAGGCAACCACCGGTCCTGAAATCTGGGAGGACGCCGAGGGCAAGGTTGACGCCTTCGTGGCTGGCGTCGGAACCGGCGGCACCGTCACCGGTGTTGGTCGCTACCTGCGCTCTCAGAACCCGGATACCTACCTCGTAGCCGTAGAGCCCTCCGATTCCCCTGTTCTGTCCGAGGGCAAGGCTGGCCCGCACAAGATTCAGGGCATCGGCGCTAACTTCGTCCCAGAGGTTTTGGACCGTGAGATCCTCAACGAGGTTCTTACCGCAACCACCGAAGAGTCCGTGTCCACCGCCCGCAAGCTGGCTACCGAAGAAGGCCTGCTCGTTGGTATTTCCTCCGGCGCCAACGTCTCTGCAGCACTCAAGCTGGCCGCTCGTGACGAGTTTAAGGGCAAGACAATCGTCGTTGTCGCCCCGGACTTTGGTGAGCGCTACGTCTCCACCATTCTCTTCGAGGACATCCGCGAAGCTTAAGGAATAGTCAACATGGCTCTCCGCGGGACGTCGCCAAGCACGGCGCCGTGATGAGCCTCCGAATAAAAGCGCCCTCTGTGCTAGGGGGCGCTTTTTCTTTCTGGATAGGATGGTTCGCATGCACATCTTGAAGATGATTCGTGAAGACCTCGCCAACGCGCGCGAGCATGACCCGGCCGCGCGCGGCGACGTCGAGAATGCCGTGGTCTATTCCGGCCTCCACGCTATTTGGGCGCACCGCATCGCCCACCGCATGTGGAAGCATGGTTGGCGCGGCCCCGCACGTATCCTGGCACAAGTAAACCGCTTCTTCACCGGTATTGAGATCCACCCTGGTGCCACCATCGGCCGCCGTTTCTTCATTGACCACGGCATGGGCATCGTTATTGGTGAAACCGCCGAAATCGGCGATGGCGTGATGCTCTACCACGGGGTCACGCTCGGCGGCCAGGTGCTCACGCAGACCAAGCGCCACCCAACGATCGGGGACAACGTGACCATCGGTGCCGGCGCCAAGGTACTAGGCCCCATCACCATCGGCGAAGGCTCCGCAGTAGGCGCTAACGCCGTGGTGACGAAGGATGTGCCCGCTAATCACACCGCTACGGGTATTCCGGCTAAGAACCGTCCTCGCAAGAAGAATGAGCGCATCAAGCTGGTGGACCCGGACTACTACATCTAAGGGCCCCAGAACCTGTCCTTAGAGGCTGCCCTCACGCTTAGTCAGACGCTGGTATTCAGGGTTCTTCTCAATAAACCGCGCTACGGCACTGCACGTTGGGATGACTTGGCGGCCTACCGTCGAGTCATCATCCAACGCCGCCTTAATGAGCGGCTTGGACAGGCCTTGGCCTTGAAAGGCCTCAGAGATTTCCGTGTGCGTGAACTCGCGCGCGGCTGCGGAGTCACTGTATTCGGCAAAACCCGCTTCCTCGCCATCGACGGTAATAACGAAGCGGGATTGATCGGTTTGGTGCGCAACAGAAGTAGTCATGCCGCCCATTAAACCAAAAAATGCACCAAAAAAGCCCCCTCCAAAAATGGAGGGGGCTATCTTGTGGCCAGAGCCAGGATCGAACTGGCGACCCCACACTTTTCAGGCGTGTGCTCTACCGACTGAGCTATCTGGCCAGAAGCCACTAGGACTTCGGCGACCCTGACGGGACTTGAACCCGCGACCTCCGCCGTGACAGGGCGGCGCGCTAACCAACTGCGCCACAGGGCCATTTTTAGTTTTCTCTTGTGCGCTGGGCACGAATAAGTACTCTACACACAGCTAGATAAGCACAGCAAATCAGCACGTCAGACTCAGTTTTACCGTGCACTAGACCTCGGTATACAGCCCACCCCTGTGATGTCTAGCGACTTTTTGGACACGGAGTCC